>JABJOE010000002.1 GCA_018664485.1 Candidatus Uhrbacteria bacterium
GGACAGATTCGTCCATAGTGAGTTGTGTGCACGTCACGAACTTCGAAACCAGCACGCTCACGTGATAGTCCACCCTGCCCTAGAGCTGAAAGACGTCGTTTGTGCTCAAGCTCTGACAACGGGTTTGTCTGGTCCATGAACTGTGACAACTGTGAGGACATAAAGAACTCACGCGTTGCACCGATAACCGGTCGAGCGTTGATCAATCGTCCTGGTGTAATAGTCTCGATGTCATGCGTTGACATTCGGTCACGCACAATTCGTTCCATTCGAGCCAAACCAATTCGGAAACGTTGCTGAATCAACTCTCCAACGGCACGAACACGACGGTTACCAAGGTGGTCCACGTCATCTGGTTCTTCCTGTGAAATGTTCAAGCGAATGATCTCACTAATGATGTCGATCAAATCTTCTTTCGTTAAAATACGATTCTCCTCATCTGTAACACCTTCTTCCGGATTAGGTTTGTTGAATCGACTGTTAAACTTAAATCGTCCAACAGGTCCTAGGTCGTAACGGTCAAAATTGAAGAACATTGAGTGAATCAATGTACGAGCGTTGTCAGCTGTCGCCAAGTCTCCTGGTCGGATTCGCTTGTAGACCTCCTTCAATCCCTCTTCTTCGTTTGCAGACGCATCCTTTGCAAGTGTGTTTTCGATGTACTTGTTAAGAGGATGAACGTCGATGTCTTTAAAAATCTTTAAAATCTCTTCGTCTGAATCGATTCCAAAGGCACGCATCAATGACGTAACCGCAACTTTACGCTTACGATCGATCTTTACCCAGATAACGTTTTTGCTATCTGTCTCAAATTCGAGCCAAGCACCACGGTTTGGAATGATTTTCGCACCATAGTGTCTACGCCCTCGAATAGCTTCAGCACTGAAAAATGCTCCAGCTGAACGAACTAACTGTGACACAACCACGCGCTCAGCACCGTTAACGATGAAAGTTCCGCGGTCGGTCATCACTGGCAAGTCGCCAAGGAAGATTTCCTGCTCCTTTACCTCGTTTGTTCGAAGGTTCTTCAAGCGAGTTTTCACACGAAGCGGAGCCTCATATGTGATGTTCTTGCTTTTTGACGTAGCTTCGTCAAATTTAGGCTCATCTAGCGAATAATCGCTGAATGTGAGCTCAAGGTCTCGTCCAATGAAGTCTGAAATTGGAGACACTTCATGTAGAAGCTCTCCGATTCCTTCCTCAAGAAACCATGTATACGATGCTTTTTGGATCGTAATTAGATCCGGTAGATCCATCGCGTCACGAATCGGTGAAAAATAGACTCGCTCGCGTTGTTCCTGTTTTATATGTGCCATAGGGGGAGATGGGATAAAACAAAAGTTACCTCACGACAGGCGTGAAGCTTTTTTTCCTTAAATTCGTCGGTGTGGGGGATTCACTCGACAATAGATAATTGGCGTACTCTAGCCAAATGTTACAGGCATTTGGCAAACCGTCACGAGTATATCAAAGTACGCAGCGCGCTGTCAAATATACACTGAGGGGAACGAACTGCAGGGTGGGGATACAAATATACGTATGCCAGGTCATTGAAAGTGTACGAGAGGAGAGAGATTTTCCTCCAGCGTTGCCGGAGGTCGTACAAACAGTGATCTGACAAGAATCATACCCAACCCCGCAGGTCCTTGCCCACAGAGTATTCTGATCAACAAGGACAATACCACGCAATTCGCCTTTTCTCAATGGAAAACTGTCAATTTCCGATGAACAAACTACTTTTTAGTCTGATCTTCCTGCTCTATAGCTGTTTCAATGTCTTTTCTGAGCTTTTTCATCAATTTCTTGTTTGATCTTAGCCCTTTTTTGGCATTCTCCCGACCAACACCAAGCCGTTCCTCGTTAAATATGTAACTATTACCCTTTTTATCAAGAACGCCAGTATGCACTCCCAAATCGATCAAATCCCCAGCAATTGAGATCCCTTCGTTATACATAATGTCGAATTCGCACCGTCTGAATGGTGGAGCAACCTTATTCTTAACAATCTTAGCCTTTACTCTATTCCCGATTATTTTCTCCTGCTGTTTAATCTGAGCACTTCGACGAACCTCAATACGAACAGAAGAATAGAACTTTAGAGCGTTTCCACCGGTAGTAGTCTCCGGATTCCCGAACATAACACCGATCTTCATTCGAATCTGGTTGATGAAAATGACTGTAGTATTGGATTTGCTCACAATAGCAGCCAATTTTCTTAGTGCCTGACTCATCAAACGAGCCTGACGACCAACGTGATGATCTCCCATATCACCCTCAATCTCAGCTTTAGGTGTGAGAGCCGCTACAGAGTCAACCACGATGACGTCGACGGCACTAGAGCGCACTAACGTGTCTACGATCTCCAAAGCCTGCTCACCGTTATCTGGCTGTGAGATAAATAGTTCCTGAATATTAACTCCGATCTTTTCTGCGTAGTCCGGATCCAATGCGTGCTCAGCGTCAACGAAAGCCGCCACTCCACCAGCTTGTTGAACCTCAGCTACGATATGTTGCGCTAAAGTTGTCTTTCCTGATGACTCTGGCCCATAGATCTCGATGATGCGCCCTCGAGGCACACCCCCGACACCGAGCGCCAAGTCCATAGACAAACATCCAGTTGAAACAGACTCAACCTTCATCGCCTTAGCCTCACCCAATCGCATAATTGAGCCTTCGCCAAAGCGTTCTTTAATTTGCGAAATCGCCTCTGCTGCTGCTTTAAATTTTTCTGTTGATTCAGTCTTTGCCATATAGAAATAAAAATGAAGAACAATCCGGGATCAGTGTTGGGATTCACCTGCAACAAAAAATTGCTGCTCGTCATGAATGCCTCCAGTGAATAATGAGATCGTCCTCCTACAATCTATTTTATCACAGTCTGCTACCGAGGATCAAAGACAATATACCTCTCAACAAGAGTACGGCGTGAATATCGTCGCTCTGCCTCAATAGAAATAACATTTAGACCTTCCTGTAAGTCCACAGTACTGCTGAACATCGCATCCTGATCAACGACAACTGGAATAGTATTCACATAAACAGTCGCCTCACCGTCCACAAGCCCCGACACAATGATAGACGCCTCGTGAGTAAGTAATTGGTCTTCGGGAGTGAACACCACGACCTCCGGTGACGCCATCAACTCAGAGATCTGCCAACCAAAGTATCCAACAATAATAAAAGCGACGGAAGCGATCAGTGCCAACTTTAAAAATCGGTTGAAAATCATCATCCTTGCAGTCCTCACTTTTTGTCGAGGCGTTTGCATTGGTCCGACAAGATCACAGCGGCCACATTCGTCTTCGTATAGCTCGAGAAGATAGGTTTCATCGGCCCCAAGAACCCGTGCATATGATCTTATAAAATTGCGTGCATACATTGGCTCTGGGAGGTCTTCATATAGCCCACGTTCAAGCGCTTCTAGGTAGCGACGCTGGATATGTGTGTCGCGTTCCATCATATCTAAGCTAACCGCCTGCCCACGCCGGAGCAACCGCAGTTTTTCACCCAAGGTTTTGGGATCTTCTTCAAGTTGTCGTTTTACAAAAACCATTCGCCACAAGTTTAGCATGAAACGAAAAGCCGCCCACCGATGTGAGTCGATAGCGACCCCTTTATCGTGCGGGCAAGGACGAACTCCACCCTTCTAACTCTTAAAAATGGCCTAGTGAATCAGTCATCAAACCAAAACCCGACCTTGTGGCCGGGCCTTGTGTCTGAAATCTATTCTTCCTCGTCTTCGTCGATCTCTTGATCGTCTTCATATTCTTCCTCATCACTTTCGTACTCGTCATCTTCCTCGTCGCTTTCTGTCTCATCGTAGTCCTGCCCCTCATTGTCTTGATCGAGCTCTTCGTCATCCTCGTACTCATCTTCGTCAGACTCTGCAGGCTCGTCTTCGCTATCATCTTTTAGTGGCCAACGCTCAACTAGCACATCCCTCGCCTTAGAGCCGTTCTGCGGACCAATGATTCCCATCTCCTCCATAATATCGACAATACGCGCAGCACGAGAATAGCCGACCCTCATGCGACGTTGCAAGAAAGATGTTGACGCCTTACCACTATCGATAACGATCTTGATAGCATCCTCCAAGAGCGGATCAGAATCATCCGAGTGGAATGCAGTACCTCCAGTGCGTGTATCTTCGGTAACCGTGTAGTTGTAATCCGGCTCACCCTGAGTCTTTAGGAATTTGATAACGCGCTCAATTTCCTCGTCAGACACAAACGCACCCTGCATCCGTTTAGGCTTAGAAATCCGAGGTGATGAAAATAGCATGTCACCACGACCGAGAAGTTTCTCAGCACCAGCCTGATCAAGGATAGTTTTTGAATCAACCTGAGATGCAACCGCAAAGGCAGCACGGGTTGGGACATTTGCTTTGATAAGTCCTGTAATTACATCAACTGATGGACGTTGAGTTGCAAGCACGAGGTGGATTCCAGCGGCACGAGCCATCTGAGCAATTCGCACAATCACAGCTTCAACGTCACGCTTATTCTGACTCATCAAATCTGCCAACTCATCAATAATGATGACCACTTTCGGCATGCGTTCTTTACTTTTCTTATTGTACGAATCAATATCACGCGCACCAGCTTTTGCAAGATGATCCAACCGTCGTTCCATCTCGCGTATTCCCCACTTAAGCGCATTGATAGCATCCTCAACCTTGGTAATTGGCGGCACAAGTAAATGAGGGATACCAGCGTACACTCCAAGCTCCACCCGTTTCGGATCGATCATGATTAACTTCAGATCATCAGGACCGTTCTGATACAAGAGCGAAACGATAATACCGTTAAGACAAACAGACTTACCAGAACCCGTAGCACCCGCAACGAGCATGTGTGGAGCCTTATCTATTCCAACAACATGCACATCTCCAGACACATCTTTTCCGAGCGGTACAGTAAGTGGAGATTTTCCACGCTTGAAAGCCTTTGACGAAATCATATCGTGAAGACACACTCGACCGACTTTCTGGTTTGGAACCTCAATACCAACCAAAGATTTTCCAGGGATTGGAGCCTCAATTCGAATCGGATGTGCCGCAAGCGCTAGAGCCAGATCATCCTGCAATGCAACGATGCGGGAAAGTTTGATACCTTCGGCCGGCGCAATTGAATACTGAGTAACCGTAGGTCCAACACGAACGCTCACCATCTCAACATCAATCCCGAAATTTTCAAATGTGCGTCTGATTACTTCCTGGCTCTTATCTACATCTCCAGCTTTAGCGTTTGAGCTCTTCTGGTCTAGCAGATCAAGTGGAATCTCCATCTTACGACGCCGCCTGCTGGTCATAACAGACTCCTCTTCCTGTTCTTCATCTGAATCTCCATCAATGATAGTCGGGGATTTGTGAGACTTTTCTTCCTCCTCTTCGTCTTCCTCTTCATCCTCAACCAATTCATCTTCCTCAACATCATCCTCTTCATCCCAGTCGTCGTCATCGTCCTCCTCTGCATCTCTTTTATTGTCACGTCGTCGATGTAGTAAAGATCCGATCTCGCTAACATGCTCGTGAACTGAAACAAGTGAATGAATAGAAATATTAAAGCTCAATACAATTGACGTTGCTAACACTGCAAAGGCGATTACAAACGCGCCCCAAAATCCGAGAGCACCAACTAAAGGTTCTGACACTAGTAGCCCGACATACCCTCCAGCTCGAGCTAGATCATCAGCAAAGGAAGCAGGATCAACCAATAATAAATTCAACAACCCGTTAAAGCTCAAGAAAAACAGAACCATTCCAATGTAGTTCATCGGTCCAAAGCTATGCTCTCGAGAAAATAAAAGCTTCCAACCAATGACAATAAGTATGAGGCCAAAAAGCCATCTGTCCCATCCGAAGACTGCGGCCAGCGCGCCATCTATCGCCTGACCTACCTCACCTGCAAGATCAAAGAACCCAAGTAGGAAGATAACTGCAGCCGCACATATTGCGATTGCAAAGAGACTTTGACGTACCCCTTCGGAAAGACCGGATCCGCGTCTACCTGAACGAGATGATTTTCTGCGACGTTTTTTTGCCATGGGAGTGATAACGATTTTACCGCACTATTTTAGCACATTCTTTACCTTTTGCTGTTGAACGACTACAGTATTGCTGTAACCTTTCACAAAAATCTATGTTTGAACTACCAGAACTTCCATTCAGTCCAGATTCTCTCGCACCCTGGACTACCGAGGAAACTTTTTCATATCACTACGGAAAACACCACGCTGGGTACGTTAAAAAACTGAATGCTGCGGTCGAGGGAACCGACCTGGAAGGAAAATCACTCATTGAGGTGATCAACTCCTCCCGCAATAATAATGCAAAGGCCTTTAACAGCGCAGCGCAGCACTTTAATCACAGCTTCTTCTGGAACTGCCTGTCAGCCGAGGCTTCAGAGCCTTCCGACGAGTTGAAAGCTCAAATCGAATCAGACTTTGGATCATTAGATAGCTTTAAAGAACAATTCGGAGCAAGAGCCACAACACTATTTGGTTCTGGATGGGCTTGGCTTGCAAAATCAGCAGACGGTAAACTATCTATCCAACAACATAAAGATGCGGGTACCCCAGCTGGAACCGACAGCACACCGCTTCTAACGCTCGACGTATGGGAGCACGCCTACTACATCGATCACCGCAACAATCGTGGCGGCTTCATCGAAGGGTTCTGGAATCACGTAAACTGGCAGTTTGTAAGTGAACAATTTGTCGCATAATAGGTCCACGCATACACAAAACAACAAAAAAAAGACCGCTCCAATTAAACGGGGCGATCTTTTTTAAACTATCTGCTTACACGCTCAGAATAATCTCCTGAATCCGTATTAACACGAATCACATCGCCATTCTTGATAAAAATCGGAACGCGAACTGTCAGTCCGTTATCCATCGTTGCTTCCTTCGTAACATTTCCTGAAACTGTATCTCCCTTAACTGCAGGCTCTGTTTGATCAACTGTATATTCGATCTTTCCTGGAACATCTAGTGAAATTGGAGTCCCTTCATGGACTACAACCACAACTTCCAAACCTTCTTTTAGATATTTTGCGGAATCTCCTACGATGTCCAATGATATAGCAACTTGTTCAAAGCTCACACCATCCATAAATGTATGGCTCTGTGCATCTGAAAAAATATACTGCATCTTTTTGTTCATGACGTCCGCGAAGTCTAAATTTTCACTTGCTTTCAGGTTCTCTTCTTTCACCTTTCCGCTTGAAAGCGACTTCATCTTTGTTCGTACAAAAGATCCGCCCTTTCCTGGTGACACTCGTTGAAAATCAACTACAACCCAAAGGTTACCGTCGCGAGCGATCACTGTTCCTTTTTTAATTTCGTTTGGTGATGCCATATTTACTTTTTGTTACTCCATCTATCTTTTGCGGGAAACAATTGGAGATCATTAATGTCGCCCACACCATACTTAAGCATTACAAGCCGGTCAACTCCCATGGCAACTCCACAAACCGGGCCTTTAATCTTTGAAAGGCTTAAGAGCAAATCTTCATCAATGGAAAATGTCGGCCAGTTATTCTGTTCGCGTTGCCAGCGCTCGTACTCAAAGCGCTTGCGTTGCTCGGCCTCGTCGAGAAGTTCGCAGAAGCCATTTGCAAGTTCCAATCCGTCGGCAAACATCTCAAAACGTTCTGCTGTTTTTCCATCTTTTGATAGACGAGCCAGTGCAGCTTGCTCTGCCGGATAATCCGTTAGAATAAATCTATTGTCTTTAACATGTGGGTCGCCAGCACCATCTACATTAGCATCGCGGTGTGCGATCCGAGGCCAAGGCTCAACCATATCGAGCACTGAGCTTACTAATTCCTCCGCTAACCTTATCCCATCTGCATACTCACCTGGCGCATACCATTCCAACATCGTAAACTCCGGACTATTGTGAGGACCGAGTGCCTCACCTCCTCGAAATACAGGAGTGATCGTGTAAATCTTTTCCATTCCAGCCCCCAACAGTTTCTTCATTGAAAACTCAGGAGAAGTTATAAGAGCGCCCTCCTGAATGCCTTTTTCTGGATTGTAGCAGCTGAATGAAACCTGCATAGGTTCTAAATTTGGCGAGATGTCAGGGTTACGGACAAGGATCGGTGTACGCACCTGAGTAAAGTCTCTGGCAGCAAAAAAATCGTGCAACGCATCCTCTACAGTACGCCACATCATCAGCCTATGCCTAATGTCATCTTTACCTAACATATACAAAAACTCGCAGATCGGATTCAATTTCAGTATAGGTGAAAGAGAACCAAATATGCGAGTTTTTAATTTCTAGTCTTTGTGAACGAATGGTAGAAGTCCCATCAATCGAGCACGCTTGATAGCCTTTGACATCCGGCGCTGCTGCTGTGCTGACAGTCCACTTCGCTTTCGTGAAACAATACGTCCAAAAGATGAAACATATCGTCGAAGAAGGTCAGTGTTCTTATAGTCAATGATCAAATTGTCTTTGATCGTGTAGTAGCCCTTAGGCTTTTGCTGCTGCTGTCGCAATGATGTAATTTTCATAGTTTAAAATGGGATATCTTCTAGTTTGATCTCGTCATCTGCATTGATAACCGGTGGCTCTTCTTGAGCTCCAGGTACCGGAGCACTAGTGCTTGGAGCACCAAATGACCCGCCTCCGCCTCCACTTTGAGTCTTACCGCCAAGCATAACCATGCTCTCAGTAACGATCTCAGTTCGGTATCGCTTAACGCCATCCTGACCTTCCCAGTCACGCGTTTGCAATCGTCCTTCGATATAAACTTTATTTCCTTTTTTCAGGTATTGTCCGCAAATATCAGCCAATTTCCCCCAAGCAACGATGTTGTGGAATTCTGCTGACTCCTGTTTTTCACCTGAAGTCTTGTTTGTCCAACTTCTGTTCGTAGCAAGGGCGAATGAACATACAGCTTGACCGGATCCTGTCTGTCGGATCTCTGGATCACGTGTAAGGTTTCCAATTACCATTGCTTTGTTAAGTGACGCAGCCATATTAGACGTTGATATCTTTATCTAAAATCTCATCAAGCTTCCGATCAAGCTCTTCAGTCGACAAGCGATCTGGGCTTTCGACTACTTTAGGCTTTCGAGGCTTGCGAGCAACAGCGCGCTTTCCTTCTGCATCCAAAGGCTCTTGGTAAGACCCTGGCTTGAATTCATACTTAGCTGTAGGAATTCCCTTCTCTCGCTTAACTATCATGTGGCGTAGAACCTCATCTGTTAGGCGAATATCCTTGTCGATCTTAGCAACTGCTTCTGCTTCAGCTGATATATACGCTAAAACGTATGTACCGTGCCGAACTTTCTTAATCGGATAAGCAAACTTAAGCTTTCCTAAATTCTGAGACTGTTCAACTTTTGCACCGTGCTTTTCAAAAACACCGGCGACCTGATTGATCACTCCATCGATCTCACTATCAGAGAACTTTGATGGAATGATGTACATGAATTCGTAAATCATAGGCATGTTGTCCCGTCTCTCAGGTACGGGAGGCCATAGGGCCGTGGACCATATCTTATGAATAAGCGTTATAACTACTTAAAAAGTAGGTATCTTGAGCCGAAGATTAGCGTAATAGCCACCTCTTGTCAACATAGCCAACGAAGCGTATGATCCGCCCATGAAAACATTTGCCATATTAGGAGCCCAGCCGTCATTATCTCGCGAAGAAATTCGCGTGGTATTAGGTGTTGATATAACCCCAGACGACGAAGTGGCCCTATTTGAGACTAAAGAATCGCTTGATGATCTCCAGGGGAAGCTCGGAGGAGTGAGCAAAATGGGGTCGATTGTAGCGTCTGTTACGGCCCAAACATTAGAAGCCACTTTAAAGCAGGAACTAGAGCAGGTGCCCGATCAAGGAAAGCTTCGTTTTGGAATCAGTGTCTACAGCATGGGTGGTCAGGTAAATGACATCCGACACGCTGTACGCAAGATCGGCATCTCAGTTAAAAAGGCTATCAAAGAAACTGGGCGGTCAATTCGTTACGTTGAATCTAAGGAGCCGACCCTTTCAAGCGTTGTAGTTTCAAAAAACAATCTTCAGCGGCATGGAACCGAGTTTGTACTTCTGGTTCGACCGAATGAAATTCTACTTGGCCGCACTCAGACTGTTCAAGATTTTGAAAACTGGGGACACCGTGACTATCATCGACCGGCACGTGATGCAAAGCGAGGGATGCTTCCACCGAAACTTGCACGCATGATGGTTAACCTTTCAGGAACTGATACATCTGACGTAACTGTACTTGATCCGTTCTGTGGATCTGGAACTGTTTTGATGGAGTCTGCAATGCTAGGGAGTGGGCAGCTTGTAGGGTCTGATATTTTAGAGCAGGCAGTCGAGGATACTCGCGAGAATCTCGCGTGGCTTAAAGCAGATGGCACAACTCTTCCAAATACTCACCTGGTTCACTCGTCAGCTGCTGAACTTTCAAAGCACTTGGACGCAGAAAGTATTGGTCTACTTGTAACTGAACCGTTTTTAGGAAAGCCACGATCCGGTAAAGAAACGAAAGAGGTTATCAAAAAACAAATTTCTGAATTAGAAACTCTATACAGTGAAAGTTTTGGAGCATTGAAGTCGCTACTAAAACCCGGAGCGCGAATCGTCATTGCAAACCCAGTACACATCATTGATGGTGAACGATTCCCAGTACCTACAAAGGATATTCTTGAAGGTCTCGGTTACACATCAGAACCATTTTCAGAGCCTCTGACATACGAGCGTAAAGGTCAGTTCGTTGCTCGTGAGATCCTGCGTTTTTCAGCATAAACTGAATAGACAATTTAAATGATCGACGGCCTACCAAAATTTTGGTAGGTTGTTTATTAAGTAACCACTTAAACCCGCGCGGAGTCTTGATGCCAGGAGAAACCCTTCTTACAGTTTTAACAATCTTTCTGTTCATTGCCGCTCTCACTTCGTATCTTTGGCTCCCGAGGCTTATCTCGATATTCGCAAGCCCAAAAGAAGAAGGTGCTGGTCAATGAACTCGCCCACGTCTCAATGGCGGCCCTCTCGGGGTCGCCGTTTGTGCATCCAAACTTATTTCTTTGCGATCCTTTCGTCTCCCTCAATAGGGTGCATGCGTTGACAAACTGCTGTTTAACTGGTAGTTTTTGGTATCTGACAAACCCGTCAGAGCCAGCCCTGGAGCAGCATGTACCGTTACCTCATACTCCTTGCTATCACATTTGTCGGCTGCAGCCACAGCATGACCGACGACGAGCTCAGCATTGCCGAACAGCTCTCCGAATGTGCCCAGGTGATGGGCATGCCGGAATGCACAATCCAAGGCAGACCTACGTCTGTTTTCATCAACAAGGATATCAACCGATGGGAAGGTGGCGTCGTCAACGGCAAGCCAATCGGAAAGAATCTCGGGCGTTTCTCGAGCCACTTCGAACAAGAGCTCACACATGGCCCCATCCTCGACGCAATCAATGAGGCGAGTGGGTGCGTAGACCGCTGCAAAGTCTCGGGTGTCGAAACAGGAAACCCAAGTCATTATATCCTCTACATTGACGGCTCTAAAAAGGTCGGACTTTGTGTGAAGGCTGGGTCAATCCGACGAATGGACGAGCCCAAATACAGCTACTGCTACTGACGGAGATCTCTATGCCCGACATCGAGATGATTGCCAAGGTATTGTTCGCCCTATTCATGGTGACCGTGCTCACAATCTACTACTGGGGCCCACCGCTGGTGAGCTTCATCAACTACAAGCGCAAAAAGCGCTCACGCTGACAGCGCTCCAAGTACGCCTCGACGGCGATCCTCTCAGGGTCGCCGTTTATGCATCAAAAACAATTTCACTGCGATCCATCCATCTCCCTGCAATAGGCTGTATCCGTTGACAAACTACCGTTTAACTGGTAGTTTTTGGTATCTGACAAACCTGTCAGAGCAAACCTTGGAGTAGTATGCATCACTTTCTTGGTTTCATGATCCTTGCAGCGTGTTCTGCAGATCAGATGAACTCCACGAAAACCCTAAACGAAGTGGAGATATTTGAAGCATCCCCAATCCAGATAATCACAATACTCCTTCTGACCTTCACCGCACTCACTTCGTTCGTTCGGGTTCTCTTGGCACTGCACAGCTCCAACGACAGCCAATAATCTTGTACACCTCAACGGCGGCCTTCTCAAGGTCGCCGTTTGTGCATCAAACAAAAAAACCGCCACTCGGCGGTCTTCTTTACTCTCTCTAGACGCCTACTCGGAAGTGGCAGACGTCACCATCTTGAACGATGTACTCTTTACCTTCGACACGAAGTTTTCCGGCGTCTCGAGCTTGTGATTCACCACCCAACTCTACAAAATCACTGTATGCAATCACCTCACCTCGTATATATGCTTTTTCAAAATCAGTGTGAATCTTTCCGGCCGCTTGTGGTCCAGTTGATCCAGCTTCTACTGTCCACGCACGAGTCTCCTTCTCACCTGTTGTAAAGAAGCTAATCAAATTCAATGTTTTGTAGCACATGCTGATCACTCGATCCAAACCAGACTCTTTCCATCCAAGGTCATCTAAGAAAACGCGCATGTCATCTGTGTCTAAAACTGATAACTCTGCCTCAATTTGTGCAGACACCGGAATAACCATACGGTCCTCACCGAGCGGTGACACCCAATTTGGATCACCGACAGACTCCTCGTTAACATTTACAACGTACAGAATCGGTTTCGTTGTGAGAAGTTGTATATCTTTTAAAACTTCAGTTTCATCTTTTGTGAGATCTGCCTCTCGCGCGAGCGTACCGGCTTCTAGAAGAGATTTATATTTCTTCAAACCGGAAACCTGGTTCATTAAAGTAACATCTTTTGATGCCTGAGCTTTTTTCTCGATTGGATCCAAACGCTTAGTAACTGTTGCAAGGTCTGCGAGCATCAATTCCGTCTCAATTACTTCAACATCACGCAATGGGTCCAGAGAGCCATCAACGTGGACAATATCGCTATTCTCAAACGAACGAACGACGTGGGCGATCATATCAACCTCACGAATAGTCGCTAAGAACTTATTTCCGAGCCCCTCGCCTTCGCTTGCACCCTTAACTAGGCCTGCAATATCAACAAACTCGATGGCTGTTGGGATGATTTTTGCTGTTTTTGAGAGGTCAGCAAGAATCTGGAGACGTTCATCTGGAACCTCCACGACACCAACATTTGGCTCGATCGTACAAAACGGGAAATTGGCACAATCTACCTGCTTTTTGGTTAAAGCGGTAAAAAGGGTCGATTTTCCGACATTTGGCAGTCCTACAATTCCAACTTGAAGCATATGAGGGTTATAGATTTTATGGAAAACAGGTCAGTCTAGGGACTATAAAGAGAAATACCCCTAATTCTGTCGCATCATAGTAGCTCATGGGAGAAGTTACAAGGCTTTCACCTATATATAGCAAATATGAGATTCTCGGATTGACAATCTAAGCTTAAAACGGTAAATTACCGTCTTCCCTCAAGTCGAGGAGAAGATATCCGAGAGGAACACATGACCTACCTTCCAACGATGTTGGCCCTGCTCGGATTCTCTACCGCGCATGCTGCGCGAAACGAGATCCCGGCCGAGCCTACCCCCATCACCTACACAGTCTTCATTGGCCCGAGCTATGAGCTTCAGGGTCAGCCCACCTTCACCAAGGGCGCCGCAACCTGCGAAGCGCTCGCAAGCCGTTTCGAGTCGGAAACGAACCCGGCGTCTATCGCCCTGTGCGGTATCGACGCTACGAAAGATGGGATCACTTCTGCACTCTCCGTAACGGTTTCAGCCCTCACGCCACATGACAACCTCCTGGTTGTTTATCTGGGTCAGGGTTGGGAGACACAGGGCGGACACTACAAGCTGCTGCCTGCTGACTTCTCCCTTGAAAGTGGGATCGCCGGTCTCGAAGAATCAAGCATTGATTTCGAGCGTGACTTCAAGTGGACGCTTCGCAATGCATCCAACCAAGGTGGTGAAGTCGTAATCCTGATGGACGCCGTTCACTCCGTTCACATTGAGCTCACGCCCTCCGGTGTAGAAGAGGGGGAGCCTTCCGGAATCTTGACGATCGGACCGACTGCAGCCAACTTCAATGATGGCCAAGATGCAGGGCTGCTGATCGTTTCTGCCACAGGAGGCGAGTACACCATCGATGACGGACTCTTCGGAGGTATCGTTGAAGATTCACTCGCAGGCCAGGCGGACGAAGACGGAGACGGCAAGCTCACCTTCGGGGAGCTCAAGCTGTTCGTGTTGTCGGAAAGTGCCACAAGGACAAAAGGCCAACAGAAAGGGCTGAGCGAAGGGCCGTGGATGCTGATGCATGAAGTGCATTTCATGGACCTTCCAGTCCCGAGTGCACCGAAGCGCCAGCGGAGCGGCTTGAATGTCGCGAGTCTGCGCAAGCCTGCGCTCTACAGCGGCATCGGTCTGTCCGTTGCCGGATGTGGGGTCACGATTGTCGGGCGAGTGATGGCAAACGGTGCCTACGCAGACATGGACGCAGGTAACTACAGCGACCGCGACCAATACAACGACCTCGTGGGCACCTACGAAACTGGTGCCGGGCTCTACCCGGTTGGAATCGCAACCTGCACCACGGGTCTCGTACTCACCGCAACGAGCTTCATTCTCGGAAAAGGGAATGGTGACAAGAAGGTCACCCTCACGCCCGCCGTGACCGGAACCACCGGAGCCAACGCAACCGTCGGATTCACCGCTCGCTGGTGACTCCTCGTACAACTTCGATGCCCCGGGTCGCTTGCGACTCGGGGCATTATTGCACCTATATTTAACTGTCTCTAGTCTTCCGCACCGGCATCATCCACAACCACTTCTTCAACTCCTTCAAGTGGCACAGGAACTTCCTCGGCTGCGGCAATTCCAGCTTCTAGCCTCGCAATTTGAGCAAGTACAGTTTCATGACCCGGATTACTTTCCAAAATAGCCAAAAGTGCATCGATAGCTGATTCTTGGTCTCCTAACTCCTCATACACAGCAGCCAAATACCAATGCGCATTTGCATAGCTTGGTGATAATGCGACAGTACGTTCCAACTCAACTTGTGCAGCGTCGATCTTCCCCTGTCGTAGATAGAGCAGCCCAAGCTGGAAAGAAACCCCTACATCATAAGGGTTTGCATCGCGCAAAACCACCATCCTATTTATTGCCTCCGACACATTACCGGAACGTTCGTATGCAAGTGCCAAGTAGTAGTAGGCTATCGCGTAATCGTCTTTAAGAGTAAGTGCATACTCCAAATTTTCAATAGATTCTACCAAGGCCTCGCGACGGCTAGTCTCGGCCACAGCAGCATACTCCTCATCATCACTTGTTGTGAGTACTGAGAGCTGGTCTGCATGCACAACATATGCACGAGACAACGCAACATAATACTTTGGATTATTTGGAGCGAGTTCAATACTCTTTTGATACGCACCAATAGCTAGAACATCTGACCCTGAAATAAGCGGTGCAATCTCTCTATATATATCACCCAACAATGTCCAATTGAGTACATTGCTTTCCGAAATATCTACGGCCGTCTGGGCAGCGGTCAGCGATCGTTCAACAGCAGACTGAATTTCACTTGGATGAGCTTCGTTATCTGACACCACTTCAACGGTCTTTGCCAAATATGCCTGCGCTAAATTCCGTTGATAGACATCGCTCCAACGATTCAACCGCACAGCATTATCTAGCTGCACAATCACTTCATCAGTTGTAGCTCCTTGCTCACTTAATGACACCGCTTTACCGAAAGCAACCTCCGCCCCATAGCGTGCACCTGACACGAATAGCATGGTCAACAGAAGAACGTTCGTTATCACAAAACCGAATGTTGTGAGCAGTGCTGTTCTCGATGATTTCGAGAACGTAAATGTTTTTTCCTTCAAAATAACCTGGCTTACCAAAATTGCCGTAAGCAGCCAGAACACAAATGATAACGTCATATTGCTCACATAGAAAAACTGAGCAAAGACACTCAACGTCCAACCACCAAATGTAACAAATGTCATTTTCCACTCATCATCACTTTGGTTTTGAACCATCAATCGCATTAGCGCCATTGCAGCCAACCAAAGCACCATCAATAAGTATAGTGCAACCGGTATTACGCCGAGTGTTGAGGTCATTGTTAGAATGTGGCTTGAACTTCGATCAAATTGTTGATCCCAAACAAGTGTTTCGTTGATTTCCGGCGAATGATACTGAGCGTAATCCATTACG
The DNA here is from genome assembly GCA_018664485.1 of Candidatus Uhrbacteria bacterium. Taxonomy (GTDB): domain Bacteria; phylum Patescibacteriota; class Patescibacteriia; order UBA9934; family UBA9934; genus JABJOE01. The sequence goes on from JABJOE010000002.1 coordinate 16,224, forward strand.
AATGTTCCAGGCCCAGATCCAAATGCCCATGATTCGTTTTGCAATGTTTGCTTTGTTATGTCCCAGCTATATTGATGAGAAATGCTCAATTCCGATGCAAATCCATTTGGCACAACGCTCGGAAGGAATAGGAAGAGCAGTGCAATGACAAATAATGCCATTGGGATTACAAACCTACCAACTTGTGGGAATTCTTTGATCCGCAAAAGCGCAAACGAGAACAACAGTCCGGTACCTATCAACAACATCGCCCAGAACAGCCAGTAATCAAGTGCTAGCAAAATAATCGTTGATCCGATAATCGTAATAAGCATTGATAGACGTACGGCCCCACCCACAAAACCATCAGGCAAAATTCGTCTTTTCGCTGTTCGGTCATCAACTAACCACACGCTCGCAGATAGAACCGTCATTATTGATAGATATGCGCCCATTGCATAGGGAGTCCCGACTACTTCAATTGCACTCCATGAAAAGAACTGTACGAAAGATAAAACTGTAACAATCGCTGAGCTTAAAAACAGCGCACTCCACACACGTCGCTGAGTTACGGTTTCAGGTAACGTATGCGCACCAATTGCCATCAATGCACAAAACGAAATTAATGAAATAACGCTTGTATACTCTTGCCCCGCATGACCAACCCAGCTTGTAAACGGCGCAATAGAGAAAACGGCAGACACAACAACACCCACAACGAATGCAATTAGAAGCCACCACCATATGTGGGACCTTACTTCTGCTTTTCGCTCAACTACCATCGCGCCTAACCATGCGATCATCGCAAGTGAGCTTCCTAAAATAAGAAGTGTTTGCTTGTTGATCTCGAGTGCATCGAGCGTCCACGGAAGCGCAAGAAGAGGGATCGCAAATGTGAGTAAATAAAACAATCCGCGTGCTGCAGATCTGTACCACTGCGCAAGGCGGACCGTTTGTTTTGTTTGAGAGTTCATAGAACTCATTCTATCACAATCTATACTGTCTCGTCGTCGATATCACCCTCTAACTCGCTACTCGTATCTGCAATTTCTTGCTCATCGTCTACGGTGTCGGCGTCTACATCATCCTGCGCAACCTCCGTGACTTCATCTTGCACATCATCAACCTGAACGTCGGACTCCTCTTCTTCCTCAGAGACAACTTCTTCTTCGACTACATCTTCTTCGATTAATTCCTCTTCAACAGCTTCCTCAACTATCTCTTCTTCCTGCTCGTCCTCAACTATTTCCTCAACCTCTTCCTCGTCCGTTGTCTCATCAATATCTTCTACAGAATCGACTATCTCTTCTTGCTCATCGTCGTTATCCTCATCCTCGGCCTCGTCTGTATCGACCGCCTCTGCCGCGTCATCACTGTCGTCAACTTCTGAGTCTGTGCCATCAAGTTGTTCGCTCTGACTGTCTTCCTCATCAATCTCCTCTTCCTCTTCAGGCTGTTCATCGTCAGTTTCCTCAGGCGCGTGATCTTTCAAATATGCAATAACCATCCAATCAACAGTTGCAGTTGATCGAACTTCATCAATCGCCGACTCTCGAATGCTAAATCCTTCATTGTCACGATTAACAGCGTAAAGTGGACCGGTTGGCTGATCAGCCGTTAGGAAAACTCGATATGAAACGCCCTGAGCAATAATGTCGTTAAAGAGTGCGTCTTCAAATTCAAAGTTAACTGCAGCCGCACCATCTTTCAGATTTGCAGTTCCGGATAACTCAACTGTTTGCTGTCGAGAGAATGTCGCATATGTCTCCACATCTTCATTCTGATATGACCGAACAACCTGCACCACGGCACCATTCGTTGTAATAGTTCCGTCTTGCGCGATGGACCATTGCTGACCAACTCCTGTGATTGCAGCGATGTTAATGATCTGACCGGTGTTGAAATTAACCGTTCCAGACAGATCTAATGTTGATGCGTTGGCAAGATTTGAGATCAAACTGTCGGCAAGTGGCGCCTCGTCAACCGGACCGCCGTCATAATAGGAAGGTCGGACAAATACACTCACCGAACCTACCTCTCCTTGGAATGCTTCCATAGCGTAACCGAGAATTGGTCCCGCCTCCGTTGCTTTCATTGCGTAACCGTCTTTACTTGAAGTTGTAAGTGGATCTCCGATTGAGATATCTCCATTTTCACCTGACACATAAGTTGGTACACGACCAGAAAGTGCTACCGGTACATGGCCCTCAATATTCTCACCCGCCAAGAACCCAGGTTGTGTTGAAATGATACCTGCGATCCGTTGATCATATGTTATTCCGGTCGATCGCATTACGTGCTCATCGTCATTTGCAAAGACAACTACTTCTCCCGGAGCAAGCGTCTGCGCTGACGGGAACATCTCTGCAAAGTCATATGATCCAGCACCCCAACCAGAAGCATTGGTACGCATGAAGTCTCCACCAGCACCTGACGATCCGTCGTAGTAAATGTATGTATCAGTTTGAAGTGTTCCGCGGTCAGATGGGTACAGTCGACCAGCGATTGCCAGATCTCCATCGTTATTTACGAAAGCAACTTCATCCTCATCGTCATTTAATATAGAAAGTTTGTAGTCACTACTGTCAGTGACATCTGTAAACATACTCATTCCAATTGTACTATCGGTATCGCCCAACATTGTAAGCGCTGATGAGATAGCTACGTCCCCGTCATCGTCAGAAATGATTCCGACACCATGCCATCCTGGCTGAATGAATACCTGGATCAATCCGGTACCTGAGCTATGAGCTTCAAGCGCACGACCAATCGTGTATCCGACTCCTGTAGCTTTCATTGCAACTCCGTTTACCGATGATAGCGCTACGTAATCACCTATCGAGATTGACCCACCGTCAGTATTTACGTTGACCGGAACCTGTCCTAGAAGAGCTACAGGTACATACCCGCCGTCATCTTGCCAATTGTCTGTCCAGTTACCAAGTGTATTTGGATTTACAGATAAAACACCAATCACCCCCGAAGGATCATTTGCAACAACAGCTTCTCCAGATGAGGTTAGAGAAATTACATCACCTCTGACGAAATCTGCGTATGTCCCATCAAATAACTCGGCGTAATCAGACCCTGCAGACGCAGCGGTCACCCCTCCAGACCCATCACCCTCGATGGCTCCGATAGGTGTACCTGTAGCATCTCGAAATTCAATATAATCACAGGCAGTTGTCGGAGTGCTTCCCGATGCTGTAGAACAGGCTTGAATAGAAATTCCCTGCCTATTATCGTTATCGCCCCCATTTACAAATGACGCCATGAATGTACTTGTACTCGCGTCAACTACAAGTACCTGTGAAGAGCTCGTTCCGGCTCCATTAATTTCAAAGGCGTCCCACACAAATAGATCACCAGCTCCAGTCGCCACGTTTGCGGTAGTAGGAGTAGAGGTGGACTCGATGTGAGTTGCAGAGCCATAGAAATATCCGGCATAGTTATTCGTTCCTGCACTCGCCTGACCACGTACACCGTAACGAGTTGTCCCTTCAGTATTTGAACTAAAGTCTCCACCCATAGTTGTAGTCGCTGTTCCAGAACCTGCTGTAACATTTCCAAGCACACCTTTAGCCGTTGTAATCACACCATTGAGTGGGATCACCTGACCGTGCACACCAATTACATTTCCAACCGTCGTAGCTGCAGCATCATTCGTTCCCTGCCCTAAAACACCAACAACCCTGTTGCCTACAGCAGTTCCGTTAGTGGACTGGTTTTCAGATACACCTTTGATCGCATACATCTCTTCGATCTGTCCGGATGATGACGTGTTAACCACCTCAGACAAAAAACCAATAGGCTCATGTAATTCTCCTCCACCACCTTCACTTACGTCTGACACAAGTCTGACATGTGACCCTACTGCCTGATACGTACCGGCACCTCCACTTGCACCAGCAGATACGGTTCCTGAGGTATCAAATGCATACGTAACCCCTGGTGACGCTCCATAATCTGGCGCTGCAAAGTGCTCTATATTACCTCCCTGGAAGCTCCATCTGTCTGCTGTCGTATATGAAATTGAACCCGTATCCCCTGCACTCGAGTACATATTAAAATCTGCGCTAGTACCCGCACCGTCACCAAGACGCATCAAATTTGCAGACTCATCAATCGAAAATGCTGATGCCAAAACCGATGCACCTACAGAAAAATCATCAGTTGACGCGGTCGATACAAGTCCTGACCCTGAATTCAATGTTAAATTCCCACTTCCGCCAGATAGAACTTCCAGTGCTCCAGTAGACGCAAAAGTTGTATCATCGATAGTTAAAGTTCCGCTTGAATTTATTGTTAGAGCATCTCCTCCATCACCAATAATAGTTGCCTGATCAAAAGTTAGATCACCACCATCGATATCCAGAAGCATGTCGCCTGTAGTCTGGATCTCACCATCCATATAGTTTGTTGAGAAAGCTCCAGCCGTAAATCCAATATCTGAGAACACCTCTCCGTCAGCCTCAATGCGGAACACGTTATTATCAGTAGATCCGAAGTTTGTTTGGATATTAAAAATGTCTGCCGTATCAGTTGTTTCAGTTACATCAATAGACAATGCCATTCCCGCATCATTAGTAAAGTTCCCACCAACCAGATCCAAAATATTACCGGCAGTTAGCACGTCTGCTGTAATAACGGCAGCACTAGCAGTAGTCGCCTCGGAATCAATATCAAAGGCAGGTGCCGTCGCTGTATTGCTATCGATCAATAGCACTGACCCTGTTGCCGCAGTATTATTCTGAGTAATAGCAAGCAATGACCCTGTTTCATTTAGAGTTCCACCGTTCGCAGTAGTACTCGCTCCTAAAATCGATACAAACGGACCAGATACATTTACAGTGGTAGAACCACCGTCTGACGTTAGATCGCGTACAATATCCAACCCCATTCCAGTATATGCAGTTGTACCGGATGTATATGTCGCTGAATGATCTGCGCGTATCAATTTTCCGGAAGTAAGAGCAGAAGACGTCGAACCAACATCGATACCAATACCCGTTGTGAGCGCATCGAGCGACCAGCTCATTGCAGTCGCAGTTGTCAGACTATCTGCCAACAAAGCGATAGCTGGAGCAGTAGTTCCATTGTATGTGTATTGAATCTGTCTTGAGTCGTTTATATTCAGGAACTCCGTACCTGCATCCTGCAAAATAAAATCTCCAGTACTTTGAAGGTCGACTATAAGATCAAGCCCGGCTCCATCTAGTGAAAACTCTAAATCAGTCGCATCAACATTCAAAATGGTGTCGCTACCGTTACTATAAACTTGGTCTAAATTAAAGTCTGCAGAGCTTAGACCATCAAGAGATTCGGCATTCAGCGCGTATGGAACGGAGTCAACCGCCTTTCTTGGCGTAAGAGTCTCACCTCCAATATAAATCTGTAAAAACGTAGATGCGTTGTCAGCGAATATCGAATCACCAATCGCAGCCCACGGTGAAGCATCACCAGTGTCACCCATTCGTGCAGTAAACAATCCGTCAGTAAGCGTTACGGTTCGAGCAGTCGTAGATGCTGGTGTGTCCGAGTCACAAGTAGCTGAAGAGTTTGACCAAAGACAAGTTCCACCCGTAACTGCAGAGTAAATCTCGAACTTCATGCTAGCGGTTGCATCTGTAACTGGCACACCATTAGAATCAAGAACTCTTCCCTGATATGAAACTGTATTTGGAGGTGAAACAGCTTGAGCGTCCTGAGGGCCATTAAACGTTACCCCAAACCCCATTGAAATCCCAAGCAACATCACAAGCAATGCTGTGATGCGCGTAAACATCTGTCGTAATGATTTCACTCTGTAACTACTCATAAGGTTGGGACTTGGTCCCGCGTGGGCTGATACCCACACGTCTGATTTCTCAGACATGTGCTCACCAACTATTCCTCGTCTTTCTTTTCGTTCTCCATATGTACGTCAACAGAAATAAGTTCAGGTTCTTTTTTCTCCGAATAATCAATTGGTCGAACCTCTGTTTTTTCAAATCCAGGCTTCTCGAACGTTACATAATACGTATTTGGTCCCGCCATAAAGGCGTAATGACCCTTTCCGTCTGTAAGTGTTGATTCGATTAGCTTGTTATATTTTGGCTCAAATAGACGAACCACAGTATTTGGAAGTGCTGCCTTGTCTGTCATTGTTCGAACGATTCCCCAACCTTTCTGCTTTTTGATGCGATGAGTCAGAATACCCGTTGCCGCATACATGAATGCGTGTATGAAAACGATTACAAAACTCAGAACAGTCAGCTGAATAAATGCCACAACGATCGCAACTACCAGCCCTGCTATTGCAAGAACATGCTGGAAGATTCGAAGGAAGCGCATCATCACCAATCGTTTTGGCGTATGTAGTTTTTCAGCTTGATCAGGGTCCACTGGAATATTGGGCGTAAGAAGTACCTGATTTGCATCTACCTCAATCACACCACCCGTATATACATCAAGATAATTTCCATCTTGACTCTTTCCAGCCATGTAATCACTTGGGAATACGAATCCGGCTTTCGCCACCTTCATCGAATACCGACCCTCTTTCACCTTAAAGAAGAACCTACCCTCTTTGTCAGTTACTCGTGTCTGAACGATCTTCCCCTGCTCACTATACAAACGAACGATAGCAAGGTCGACGGGCAATTTTGTAATACCGTTGTAGACTAGTCCGAATTTTTGTCGTCTTCGTCGTGCGAAGAACAGAATCGGCGCTGTAAATAGATAGCGCAGATAGTTCAACAAGTTAAATGATGTGGCAAGAACTCCAACGCTTGTCGCTGCGACAACGACGGTTACCGGTGACGCCACTTCTGCGGCCACCTGAACCTCTGGGATTTCTCTTACCTCATTTACAACATCACTTATATCCGACACAAATGCTTGTGCTACATCAACTGCCGTACCAACCACAGCAACGACTGCTATGCTCGATTCGTCAGACTCCGTATCCACAACCGGAGCCTCTATAGGCTCGAGTTCAATACTCGGATTCAAAATTCCATTTGAAACGAAAATTTGTTTCTCTGCATCGATGTATCCGGATTTTCCAGCCGTCACAAGATAAGAACCGTTTGGCACATACCAAGCGAATGCTCCATCTTGCAAGACTGTAATGGGATTTGACTGATCGTAGTCAGTTGCATCCCACTGATGTAACGAGTCTCCGCCTTCATAAACTATGACAATTGCGCCGTCAACCGGCGTACGCTCGTCGTCCAAAAGCTGGTAAACAACCCCTAAACTCTGAACGTTCCAATCGTAATAGTCAGTTATCACTTCGTCGTCACCATATGTAACAACAACCGTCGCTACAGTATCTTCAGACGCAGTTTCAACGACGCCTGCGTAGACATCGTCATCCGTTTGTGACAATTCGTATTGATTATCTCCAATAACTAGGATAACCGTCGTGACATCATCTGAGTCGGCAACCTCAACAGATACAACTACCTCTGTGTCTGGTAATACATCAATATCTTCATCCTCCCCGAGGAAAACACTACCGTCATTACTGCTTACGGTTGTGTCGAAAGATCTTGAGTTGTCTGATCCCGATCCTGAATCACCAGAGTCATCATCGTCTGTCGATGAATCATCTTCTGTGCCAGGGTCTTCGTCATCAGTATCGTCATCTGGATCATCGGAGTCTCCTCCCGATCCGCCGCCGCCTCCTCCGCCATCACCTGAATCGCCTCCGGAGTCTCCTCCGGAATCTCCGTCTCCGTCTCCACCACCGCCGTCGTCACCAGAATCTCCTGGGTCATCTTCTGAATCATCACCTGGGTCATCATCGGTGTCATCTCCAGGTTCCTCTTCATCATCACCTGGATCTTCTTCGGTGTCGTCACCGGGATCATCTTCATCGTCACCCGGATCATCATCGTCACCATCTCCGTCATCACCGGAATCTCCGCCATCGTCCCCTCCGCCGCCGCCTCCTCCACCTCCGCCTCCACCTCCACCTCCTGATTCTGGAATGGTAGCTGAAACCGTTCCGTCATCATTTGATGCGATTGGCAAAACTATCGTTCCGCCCATTCCTGAGGTACCGGCAACTGTTAGAAAGTATGAAGCTGCGTTTGATGGGTTTGTGATCTGAAACGCTCCCGTTCCAGAGGATGTTGCGTTCGTTCCTATTTCCACAATAACTTCACTCGCACTTGCAACCGCTCCGCCGTCACCGGCGCATATTGTAAAAGTTACAAGGCCTGAAGATATTGTCACAGATACTTCCTCTGATCCTGTGCAGTTTGCCGCAGTTGTCAGGTCAACCCCATCGTCTGATATGTCGATGGAGTCTTCTACTATAGAAGACGTTGTGAAACTCGATGGAAAATCGATTGTAAAGGTCTCCCCTTCGTCGATCGCGTCTGAGACGGTCATGACGATCTTGTGATTGGATGCTTGTGAAACCTCAATTGATGACGGCTGGTCATACGCTGACGTAAGCGTTGTTGCCGCCAATGTTAAAGACGCCCAAGGCCCTAGAAGGGCGCTCAAGGTTATAAGGACGATCCAGAAAATGGCACGAAATGTGCGAATCATAGTTTGCGAACAACTCCAGATATTTATGAAGCTGCTCAGATTACGGACCGCGGGAAAATCTATGCATCCAAGCAAGGAGACCTAGAATAACGAGCGCGAAGAGTGCGCCTTTCCACGGAAAGATGATGATGTGTTGACGAGCATGAAACACTTCTCCGTCTTCCCATGGCTGAACTTCAAGGTCGACAGTGAAAAGACCAATAGCAAACGGTTGCTTTGTGTCTTCTTCCTGTTCTCCCCAATATGTTGTGAAGGTGCGTGTCTGCCCGCTCACAGCTCGTGAGCCCTCCACATTGACGCTATTTAAAGCGACTTCCCGGCCAAATAGGCTGGTAATACGCATCGATCCTTGTGGGATCACGACGCGTTCCCCCTCATTGCGAACACTTAGATGACCTATCACCGGCAAAGACCAACCGCCAGACGATTCAATTGTGGCATCAAGCCAATAAACTGATTCATAGACGGGTCCAACAGTAATAAATCCTAGCGAAACAATCGCTGTCTGTACGCCAATACCCTGCGATGCCTGGTTTTGACGAGTAACCTTTACTCCGAATGTGATGACTTGAGGCTCCAAATCATCAGGTGGAGTGAAAGCTAGGTCGATCGTTCCCTGTGTGTTTGCAGCAAGCGAGAGCACGCCATCATCAATAGAAATCCATGATGCAATTTCCTCATCCAATTTGGAGAAAGAAATTTCCTCGTACGTCTCACCAATATGTACTTGTATAATCTCGAGTTCGTATGTCGCCTCGTCATTTTGATCATTCACCAAAATAAGTTGAGCGTCACCGGTTTCTCCTGCTGTAATTGTGACGTCGAAACTTTCCGGCCACAGCTCTTCTGCTAAACCAATATTGGGGGGAAGTAAAAGCAGTAGAGCGAAGAGGCATATGTACTTAGTAATTCCCGACATACAGCACGGTAAGTACGTGGGAATAACTTCCATCCGTTTGAGAGCTGGTCATTCCAGCTTTAAGCGTAATGAAGTTTCTACTTGCAAAGATACTCGCCGACTCTGTTGCGATTGCTGCAAGTGTGGTTGTGATCGCCGTGTCTTGCGTGTCAAAAGTTGATGACGTAATGGATGAATCCGATGCTCGCGCACCGTATTCAGTTGATCCTGCAGTCACAGCTCCGTCACTTACGTCTGTAATTGTGTTTGATCCATCTATTAGATCTGTATCTTCGCTGATGTAGATATCAAACCCGGAATCAACATCGCCTGATGCCTCCCAAGCAACAATTGATGTCGCTACTGAGGAACCTGTAAGGGTTCCGAGGGAAAGTGATGAGGCATTTAGCCGATAAACTACGTCATTGCTACCGTCTATAGTTAATGAGTCACCTGAAAGCGAGTCAATAATCAAGTCGGAGCCTGACACTGATGTGATCTTTCCTATAGCTGTTGATTGGCTTGCGCCCTCATCTTGTACAATCGCTACCATCTGATCAGCACTAAATCCACTTGTGCTTGCAATGGTTACAGTTGTGCCAGACAGAGCACTTGAACCTACTTGGCTACTTCGATCTTGCAGATAGAGATTAAAATCTACGACCCGATCATAGATACCACCTCTATGGCCTGCATCAAAGGAATAACTCGTTGATGTCGAATTACCTTCTGCCACACCACCAATTGAATCGCGGAGTTGATATGACGCTGATGAGCTGGAATCGCTCCCGCCAGCATTAATCACATCCCAATCAATTCGATAATTGGTTGATGACATTTGGGCATTTGCCACCTGAGTTATAAGGAGCAATACAAATGCACATAAAGTAAGGGGGAATGCAGTGCGCACATTCATACACAGCAATTATAAGTTGAACACATATTTGCGTCAAAGAGTGAGGGGATTATAATTTGGCCAATATTAGAGGAATCACGCTTAAAAATATGGCTAATTGTGGATAAATAATTAAGAGACCCAATAGAATAAGGGTATTAGCTGTGGATAAACTGTGAATTGCTTGAATTATACTTGTCCAGTCTAGCGTAGACAGTGTTACACGTGAATCATTCTACCTGTTTTTTTCATACATCACCCCACCCCTCTATTCAGCCACATCTAAAGACTGCTTCGAGGATCATTCTGCACATTGTCTGTGTGGTGGCTTGTTCAAATATCAGCCACCACCCTATCAAGTAGCTCGCACGAGCCACTGAGTACAAAAAATGATAACTATCAGCTCGTACTTCTCGCGCCAGCGCCAATGTAGAACGGCAACCCACCCGTGATACACAGCAACTCTAAGATCTATTGAATGCTGTCGTTCGTCAATAGATATACTTAGATGCACAAACAATCAAATGCGGTTATTTGGCAAATATCAAAGGCACACACGAATAAACAAGCATATCCAGCAAACCAGAAACTCCGTTTCACGTGAAAAAGCCGTACCACCCCTATATAGGTAGGACCCGCTGCAATCTAGACTGATAAACAAAAAAGAACCGACTGTCGGTTCAAATATATCTCCACAAGTTATTAACACCCATTATCGGGCAAAATATGGCTATTATAGCGATTTTTTAACTAAATGACTGTAACAACCCCAGTATCAGGTACATAATGTTGATAACTCTTAGCGCTAAGACTCTCCCCCTTCATACAATTACTTTGTCTTGAAAATACTGCAGTTACATTTTCTGCTAGGCACAGCCAACCCTCTGTAAAACCGACCTCATTGGTCGACGTCGAGCACCGCAATAGCGAAAAGTAGGTTGCCCCTATAACTGACTCCAGAGACGCTACTATTTTCTTTCAATGCGGTGTTGTCTGATCTTGGGAACGCTGCAATTTTATTTTTCTACTAGGCGCAGCAAGGACAGCAGAAAACTGAGCCAATAGCCATCATCAACACAAAGGATCGACAACAAAACTGACCATTGAGACGCCGTGCTCTTGTTTTAATACAAGGCGCTGAGAGTAGTGAAGTAAGTCGACCTGATTGGTCGACGTCGAGCAACGCATCAGCAACGACGTAGTAAAGCGAGAGGACAAGTCTCAATGGTCAGTGGAGGCCTCGGCGGGAGTCGAACCCACAACCCTCTCCTTAGGACGGAGTTGCTCTATCCAATTGAGCTACGAGGCCATTTTCTTACATGCCATTATGTGTCGTAAAATACTACACCAAATCTAGCACGCTATACCGAGTGTATATGAGGCACGAAACGATGTCCATCTAAATCTGATAGAATGTAATTCCTATGAATGAATTACTATATATTTTTGCAGGTGTAGCAGCCGGTGCCGTCATCGTCTACCTTACAAAACGAGGCTCTTCCCAGAATGATGATGTGTCGCAAAACGTAAACCAGCAATTGCAAACACTTCGTGAAGAGCTTCAAAGAACCAACAGTGATCAAAGACGTGAAGTTCAAGAACAGCTGCAACGCGTTGAAGATCAGCTCGGGAAAGGGATGCGTCACTCACACGATTCGATGCAACAACAGTTCCAACACACGTCAAAGATCGTTCAAGACGTCACGCAACGCCTCACAGAGCTCGATAAAACCAATAAGCAGGTCCTAGACTTTTCTTCACAGCTACAGAACCTACAAAACATTTTAAAAAATCCAAAACAGCGCGGTGTGCTTGGCGAGTACTGGCTTGAAACACTTCTTGGAAATGTTCTACCAGCTTCAAGCTACAAGATGCAATACGAAGTAGGGAAAGATGAAAAAACTTCTCAAAAACTTATCGCCGACGCTGCAATTTTCATACGAGATCAGGTTATTCCAATCGATGCTAAGTTCACGCTTGAGAACTATAATCGAATGATGCAAGAACATGACTCAGAGAGAAGAGGAAAAATTGAAAAGGCTTTCAAATCAGACGTAAAGAAACGAATCGACGAAACAAGTAAGTATATAAGGCCAGAAATGGGTACAATGAACTTTGCTTTCATGTTCATTCCAGCAGAAGGGGTTTATTACAATCTACTTAATGCCGAAGTCGGATCGGGAATCAACAGTACAAACCTCGTTCAATACGCTTTTGAAAAACACGTAATGCTCGTGTCGCCAACTTCTTTCTACGCATACCTACAAACAGTGTTAATGGGACTTCGAGAATTAAAACTGGAAGAATCAACGACAGAAATTATCAAAAGAGTAGGGGAGCTTGGAAAACACATTGGAGCCTATCAGGATTATCATGAACGACTTGGAAAGAATCTAGGGACTGTCGTAAATCAATACAATCAATCAAGTGGGGAACTCCGAAAAGTAAGTAAGGATGTAAATAAGATCACATCTGGTGAAATGGTCTTGATAGAAACTGAAGACATATCAAAGCCAGAAATCGAGTAACACAAAAACGCCCGTGAGGGCGCTTTTGCTTTGAAGTTTATTTTGCTGAACGAACGATCGCAGCTTGCAATCGAGATTTGATACGAGCCGCCTTATTCTTTTTGAAGATGTTGTTCTTCGTAGCTTTATCGATCTTCTTATCCATAAGAGGGATCATTGCCTTTGCTTCATCCTGCTGTCCTGCTTCCAAAAACTTTCGGAAACGTCGGCGTAGTGAATCGATCTCGGCACGCATGATCTTGTTCTTCTCATAACGCTTCTTGCTCTGTCGTAGAGCTTTCTTTGCATTTTCTAGATTTGGCACAATATTCGAGTTTAGTTCTAAAATAATCTGTTTGAGAACGCGGTAGATCAATCCGCTTGAGACGACGAAACTATAGAGAAATTCGCGATATTTGTCAATACTCAGGAACCAGAACTCATTCCGATAACGGCGCGATCCATAGCAAACTCCATATCGACTTTTCCGTTCTTAATAAGCTTATCCAGACGATAAAGTAGGGTCTGAATGTGTAAAAGTTGGTCTTTCGTGAATCCACGAGCTTGGGAAAGAGTCTTTTGCGCCACAAATGGGTGCAATGAAAGGGAGCTGGCTACATCCTGTTTTGTCATCCCAGGGCTTGAGTCCAATAGATCACGAACGCTCAGCAATAGTCTGATCTGACGTGATAGCATGGCAAAAAGCTGATGATCTGACGTCCCAAATTGTCGCTGCGAAGACAGAAGTCCCAATACTCGTTTATATTGCCCGCCACTCAAGGCGTCCATGAGTGCAAACATCTGATCATCGCTATTAGTTCTAACCAGTAGATCAATCGCGGTCTCATCGAGTGCCGTTCCTCCCGAATATGCTGCCAGTTTCTCAAGTTCCCCTGACAATTGCCAAAGATCTGAGCCAACTCGCGACACAACCGTGCCAAGCAGCCGTCTATCGATCGACAAACCGATCTGTTTTGCATATTGATCAGCCCAGCTTGATAGCGCCCCGCCCGCAAGCGCTTCAAAAGGATATGAGTGCACGCCTTCTTGATCGACGAACGCCTTAACCATCGCGTGGCGAACCATCTTCTTCACAGATACACCATCCCAAACAACAACGATCGTAGACTCCGGTATTCGAGCAAATGCCTCGATCCATTCCTTGGCATCTTTCTTGGTTGAGTAAGTTTCACAAAGTCCACGCACAATCACCATGCGCTTTGCACCCAAAAACGGAGGCGCCTGAATTCCAGACATCACTTCCCCGAACTTCACCTTACCTACAACAAATTCCGCCACGTTCATGCCAGATGGATCGTGTTTCGCGACAAAATGCTCACGAAGCTGAGCCAACTTGTGAAGACTTGAATATGTATTTTCTCCAAACACAAAGATGAGCATAGGAGCCCATCTTATCACAGGTTAATTTTACCCATCGTTGATCAACAAAGGGTGTACGACTGTCTATGGATCGCACATGGTCCTATTCGCGAAATAGACTCCCGGTGACCTTTCGTTCCGTAGCCCTTATGCCCATCAAATCCATACAGTGGATACTGATCATGATAGGCTCGCATCATACGATCACGTGTAACCTTGGCGATAATTGATGCGGCGGCGATAGACGTAACCTCTCGGTCTCCCTTAATAATCCCCAGTTGTTCCACAGTGAGTCCCGGTACTGTCCAAGCATCCACAAGTGCGAAGTCTACCTCCTCTACCTGTCCTACAGCACGACGCATAGCAAGGTATGTAGCCTGGCGAATGTTCATCGCATCTATCTCACGGGCGGAAGCCCCACCAACAGACCAAGCAACTGCAGTCTGCACGATTTTCTCATAAGCTCGCTCACGTTGACGCTCTGAAAGCATCTTTGAATCACGCACAAGCTCAATCTCTACACCTAACGGCAAAACAACAGCAGCGGCAACAACAGGACCCGCGAGTGCACCAGCACCAGCCTCATCTACGCCAACAATTTGGCAGTAGCCTTGAGCCACTAATGCTCGCTCGTGTTGAAATGTTGGAGTATTCATAAATATAGTATAGCAAAGTCGTATCTCGGCATGCCCTTCGTCCATACACAGCCCAATAGTTATATTAAACTCGGCAGTTATATATGATAAAGTGTACGCATAATACTAAGCGGTAGAATATTTCAATAATCGATTCATATGGGAGAAGACTACGGACATCCAGACCCAGAACGTCGCAGAGCTCAGGAACCGAAGGTTGAATCCGAAGGTACTGTGGAGACTCCTCAAAACCTAGATGACATAGAAGATTTCGGATTGAGAAGACAAGCTTTTGACATCGGACTAACAAAAATGAAAGAAGTGTTGAGAGGAATGAACGGTTATGCAGTTTTTGCAGGAGGAGCAATGCAAATTCAAGGAATACAAAATGAAATAAAAAACTTTCCAGAAAAACCACCAGGAGATTTAGATGTTGCGGTAGCAGACACACAAACCCTCTTCAGAATTGCAGAAAGACTTACAAAACACGGAGCTCATATAAAGGGTGACAAAATTACAACGTCCACTTTAGATGGAGCGAAAATCCTTGCAGGTCATTTTGTTATCGATATTCCGGGGATAGATGTCCCGGTAGAATATCCGTTTGAATTCTTTGCAAACACCACCCTTGTTCCAAATGATCTTATTGAACGTGCAGAAAACGATTCCGGTATACGCACCCTCAGCCTTAAAGACATAAAAGCTCAATACTCTCGCAACCTATCTTTTGAAACAGTTGTCAAAAATAGTACCGAGTCAAAATTGGAGTATATTAATAGACAAGAATTTATAGACCTAGAAACGTCCGCACTAGCAGGTGACGTAAGTAAGAAAAAAGAGCTCGGCCTGATATTAAAAGACATTGGATTGTCATACAAAGAACTTAAAGAAGTTCGTGGCATGGTAGAAGCACATAAGAAAGAGAATCCTGACAACTATATCGATCACGCCTTAAAAAACGAAGAGGTTGTAGGCTTACTTTCACGTGGACTAAAGGAAAAGGTAGAAAAAAGAAAAGCCAATATCTTAGAGATCAAAAAGCTATTTCATCCTGAGGAGTTAAACACTGGAGAAATCAATCCAGTTTCGCCATACTCAGCAGAAGAAGGGGATGCGGAAAGAATCGAACCGGTTCCACCATACCTAGAGGAGGAGGATGAAATCACTGAAGAAATTCCCGCTCCCGTTCAACTTGTTCCGAGGAAAGGTGGTGGCGCAAACGCTGACGAGTATAAAGAAGGGGAAGAGGCTGCGTAAAAATTACTTCATCTCGCCCCAGTTGTTACCGATCTCAACATCAACTAAAAGTGGAACTTCTGAATTCCAAATACCTTCCATCATTGATCGTAGTTCCGGTACGATCTCATCAACCTTCGAAGCATTAACTTCAAACACAAGTTCATCGTGGACTTGCAACAACAACTCAACATCAACGTGATCGCGCGTCCATTTTTCAACAACTAACATCGCCATTTTAATCAGGTCGGCCTGAGTTCCCTGAATCGGCATGTTAACCGCCATGCGCTCTGCAGCCGCAACCAACATTCCGATACCTCCGTTGATCTCCGGCAAATGTCGACGGCGACCGAAAAGCGTCTCAACGAATTCAAACTCGTGAGCACGCTTTTTTGTTTCCTCAATGTAATTTGCAATACCTGGATGAAGGTCGAAGTAGCGTGCAATAAATATCTTTGCTTCTTCTTTGGAAAGTCCGCTCGACTTTGCAAGATTACGTGAACCCATTCCGTATAGAATTCCAAAGTTCACTCCCTTGGCAGCTGAACGTTCTTCTTTTGTAACTTCTTCTTCTGGCTTATCTAAAATTTGTGCAGACACGCGACGGTGAATGTCGGCACCCGCTTTAAACGCGTCTATGAAAGCTTTATCATCAGCAAGTACAGCGGCAATTCGTAATTCGAACTGCGAGTAGTCGATTGCTATCAATGTCTTTCCTTTCGGTGCAACGAATGCCTTACGGATTTCACGCCCGAGCTCGGTTCGAGTTGGAATGTTTTGTAGATTTGGTTCCGATGATGACAGACGACCCGTTGCTGCAACCGTTTGGTTAAACGATGTATGAATTCGTCCGTCTTCTTTGCGTAACACAGGAAGCGCGTCGACATACGTAGACTTCAACTTCGCAATCTCACGATACTTTGAAATGAATGGAATGATTTCGTGCGCCTCCCACAACTTTTCAAGTTCACTCGCGGCAGTTGAAAAACTTTTCTTCGTTTTTTTAATTTTCTTTGTCGGCAATCCTAAATCTTCAAACAAAATATCCGACAACTGGGCAGGGGAGTTGATATTAAATTCGCGACCAGCAAGTTTGTGAATTTTTTCTGTGAGTTCCGCGATCTCACCTGCAAATCTTACCGACATCTCAGATAATTTCTTCTCGTCCAACATAATTCCAACTCGTTCCATACGATACAGAACTGGAATGAGCGGCATCTCTACCTCATATGCGATCTTCTCCAACTTTTCCTCATCAATAATATCTACAAAGTCTCTGTGAAGATCCCAGATCTTTTTCGTGCAATCAATTGCGTCTGTCAGATCAACGGTTTCTTTCAAATATTCCTGTACCAATGTTTCGAGCTCAAACTTGCGTGCTGCCGAATCCAATAAATACGCAGCGACCATCGTGTCGAACAATGTAGTCGTGTCCGGTGACCAGGAAAGCTCATGCATAACAGCTTTCAGATCATGGCCTACGATAAGTTCCGCACTATCAAGTACCTTGATAACCTTCTCACCGTCACTCACTGATACAACGCTTACTTTCTTACCGTCCGACACAGCGAGAGATGCACCTGCGCCTCCAAACAAGTCCTGCTGACCTGCCAAGAGGTGAACGCAAAGTTTTTTACCGTCTAATTCTGAAAGTTTAACGGTCGCAGCTTTTTTTGTTTTTTTCTTCTTGGGTTCAACCACGGCTTCCGGCTCCTCTTCAACCTCTTTTTCTGCGACCAGCCCCCTTGCCGCGTACTTTTTAAGCAGGTTACGAAACTCCAAGTCGCGGAATCGGGCCACAAGAGCTTCAGCGTCTGGCTTTTTAACTTTTGCGTCCGACAATTTAAATCCACCAAGATCAACATCCAAAACTATCGTCACAAGGAACTTCATTTGTTGAGCTAGCTCTTCTTGACCACGAAACTTCTTTGCAAACTTTTCAACCACGTCACCTTTTTCAATGGCTGCATAAATTCCTTCAAGCGTGTCGTACTCTTTCAAAAGAGTCGTTGCTGTTTTGGCGCCAACTCCAGTAATCCCAGGAAGGTTATCAGAACTGTCTCCCATCATCGCCTTTAAATCTATCAACTGATCAGTTCGCAACTCATAGCGTTCCATCACAGCAGCTTCGTCGTATGTTTTTGTTTGACTAACTCCTTTCACAAAAAAGATAACTTCTGCCTGACCGTCTTTTACAAGCTGTAGAGAATCCAAATCACCGGTTACAATTTGCACCATCAAGTCAGACTTGCATCCGAATTTCTTTGCGATGGTTCCGATCACGTCGTCAGCCTCCATGCCGGCAACTGACAGTGAAGGAATATTGTAATGCTTCAGTAGGTCCTGAATGATTTCAATCTGAGCGTAGAGCTCATCGGGTCTTTTCTCACGGTTCGCTTTGTATTCTTTAAATGCTTCATGACGAAAAGTTCCACCCGGCAAGTCCCATGCGACAGCCATGTACTCAGGGTTGAACCTCTCGAGCATCTTCTCAACCGTCATCGTAAAGCCGTATGCAGCGTGCACCACAATGCCGTCTTTTGTAGTAAGTGGGGGTAGCGCATGCCATGCACGGTGCAAAAGCGCGTTACCGTCTAATATAATAAAAGATTTTGGTTTGTCGGACATATATATTCAAGTTCACCCTGGCGATAACAGCGAGCCAGATAGTGGTTTCTTTGAGTATATTATCACGAAAGGTCCGATGCACTATGTAAGCCATAGCCAGATGCAGAAAGCCCCCACCAGCCGAAGCCGATGGGGAACTTGAGAGTCACGACCCCGAGAGGGTCGGACTGTTGTCGGGACGAGGCGAGGCCTCGTCTATGCGGCGGCGCGCTGGTTGCTGAAGGCCGTACCGATCGGGGTCTCCAGAGCCAACTCGGTGGCCGGGACGTCGAAGCGGACGGACTCGTCCTTGTCCACGATGGTGCACAGGTCGAGCTTGACCAGGCCACGACGACCGAGGGTCTGCATGACGATGCCCTTGGTCGGACCAAGGAGGGTCAGCTCGATGCCGGTGTTGGTCACCTTGAAGGCCCAGCCGTAGTTGCCGATGGACACGGTGGCCATCACGTCGGTGTCGCTGTAGACGCGGGTTGCGATCGGGGTCTTGTTGTCGTCGTAGCCCTTGAGCTTGGAGATGTCGATCTTGCCGTACCGAGCGCCGTCGAGGAACTTCGAGATCTTGAAGTCGTCGGAGTGCTTGGCGATGGCGAGCTTCATGTCCTTGCTCGGGATCACGGTCATGACGGCGCTCTTGCCATCGACCACGTCGAGGTGACCGGACACGGACAGGGCCACGGTGGTCTTGCCGATGTTCACCTTCTCGAAGCTGAACTCGCCGGTCTGCGTACCGATGACGGTGGACCAGGAGGAGCCGGGGTCGACGATCTTGGTGATGCCGGTGTCGTCGTAGTCGAGGGCCTGGCTGAAGTCGAGACGCTGCGCGGTGAAGTGCAGGACGTCGTTCCAGCCGTCGTCGTTGAGCTCGGTGTCGATGTCGCCGTTGGCGCTCAGAGCCGTCGCGAAGATCATGCCGTTGGTGTTCACGCCGCGAACGATGCGGTTGGTGTTGTCGGGCAGATCACTCACGTTGGAGCTGACGTAGAAGGTGCGGTCGGCCTGGTCGTAGCTGACGTGGCTGTTGGAGCCGGCGTCGAACAGGACGTCGTCGCTCATGTCGTCGTCGCTGTCCATGTTCACGACCTTGTAGGGCGCGGTGGGCATGGTGGCGAAGAGAGCGAGGAAGGTCAGGATCTGGATCTTGTTGGTATGCAAGGTGCACTCTTTTTGAAGTGGACTCGTAAGTCCGGGTTGTTGCTCTATCCAAGGTTGGGGTCGAGACGGCGCAATTCTGCCACAGCTAGCGAATCCTGTCAAGGGATTTGTGCAGGTATCGGAAAAGTGGCCATAAAAGTAAAAGAAATATTTATATCTAATCTAAGCCAATATATAAGTCCACAGGCACCGGGCGTTACACAATGATGTGTCGTATAATGCTAATATAACGTTTCTATACCTATATATGGCAACAAAATCAGTCATACAAAAGCATATTCGTCGATATCTTGAGTACCTTGAAGTTGAGCGAGGTCGCTCAGCACGTACCGTCCGTAACTACGACTTCTACCTCACGCGCTTTGCGACATGGGCAGAATTCCCAAACCCATCAAAAATCGATAAAGAGCTCCTTCGCCGATATCGCCTTCACCTCAATCGAGACATAGAAGGGCGCGACGAACCGACTCTTAAAAAGAGCACTCAGAATTATCATCTAATTGCTCTTCGTAACTTTCTTAAATATCTTTCACGCAACGACATAAAAACAATGTCGCCTGATAAGATCGAGTTAGCTAAAACCGGAACACGAAAAGTTGAGTTCCTCGAAGAAGATGAACTGCGACGAATGTTCGGAGTGCTCGAAGATGCTGACGGGCTCATCGGTAAGCGAGACCGCGCTATGGTATACATGCTTTTTTCAACCGGCCTTCGTGTTTCAGAGTTGGCGAATTTAAAAATCGACCAAGTAAATTTGAAGCGTGAAGAGTTCACAATAAAGGGGAAGGGGTCTAAACATCGTGTTGTGTTTGTGTCGGAGAAAGCACGCAAGGCAGTGAAAGAATATCTCGACGCACGTGGTGACACGAGCCCATATATGTTTGTCGGTCACGATCGCGCAAAGGCGTCGCGCGAAAAAATGCCTGTGTCGCCCCGCACAGTGCAACGAACTATCGAACGCTACGCCGCGGAAGCCGGAATCACAAAACGCATCACACCTCACACTCTGCGTCACACATTCGCAACCGACCTTCTGCAAAATGGTGCAGACATAAGGTCAGTGCAAGCGATGCTCGGCCACGAGTCAATTACTACAACTCAAATCTACACCCACGTCACCGACCGTAAACTAAAAGCTGTACACAAAAAGTTTCATAATAAATAAGAAGGTGATCAGGTAGAAAGGTATTCAGGTATGCAAGGTAAAACAAAAACTTTTCAAAAAATTGTAGCCTGGCAACTTGCGCATGAATTCGTGCAAGAGGTTTACAAGGTGACAATTGAGTTTCCCCAAGAAGAAATTTACGGTATCACTAGCCAGATACGTCGTGCGTCAATTTCTATAGCAACCAATATAGTAGAAGGTCGAGCTCGCGGATCAACAAAAGACTTTATCAGATTTCTGCACATGTCTCGTGGATCTCTTGAAGAAGTAGAATACCTTCTCATAGCAAGCCGCGATCTTGGATATATCTCAGCAGATAATTACAACACGTTAGACTCAAAGCTATCACGAACGGGAGCTGTTCTAAATGGCCTAATTCGCTCCCTACGTCTTAAATCCTGACCACCCAACTACCCGATCACCTGAAAACCCTATGATTGACGATATAAAAAAATACTACGCGTTTCGATCACTTATAAAGAGGTTCATCGTTCCAGTACTGGTTGTCTTCATGGTCCAAAGTGGGCTTACCATTGAGCAGATCGCAATAATTGGAGTAGTGACTGGGGTAATCGGATTCGTCTTGGAGATACCTAGTGGAGCCGTCGCCGACACTCTCGGGCATAAAAGAACACTCATTCTTTCAATGCTCGGTCAGGCTCTTGCAATGGGACTTTACCTTGGTGGATCGTTTTGGTGGATACTCGCAGCGTCAGTTATGTACTGGGGAGCCGGCACATTGATGACCGGAACTATGCAGGCGCTTTTCTTCGAGCGATTGCAAGAACTTGGTCGAGAGAAAGAACATCAAAAGCTAAGCGGTAGGGCGCGATCAATATCCCAAGCATTCAGCATTATTGCGATGATTCTCTCGGGCCTCGCATATGCGTGGCATTGGTGGCTACCATTTATAGTCGGTGTGGCCCAATTCTTGCTTGCCGGATTAATTATTTCTTTCTTTCATCAAGCAAAAAAACAAACCAGCGTCGCACGCTTCGAACCCAAGGCCATCTTGTCACATATTAAACTCGGATTTGCTGAAGTTAGAAAGTCGTCGAAACTTTTTTGGCTTACAATATTCAACTCACTAATTCTAGGGTTAGTATTCGGGTCAGCAGAATTTCACCAAGTACTACTAGAAAATTCCGGCCTTGCCGTAGCGATGTTTGGAGCCGTATATGCAGTAAAGCGAATAGTTGGAGTTGTGGTTCCGCCATTCGTTCATCGCATTACGAATAAACTTTCTGTACCGTTGTTTTGTGGAGCGTCTGGAATATTCGTGTCAGCAATACTCATACTGGTACTTGCTGTTGGCAGCCCATGGGCAATGGCCGCTCTGCTCGGTATCTCCTCAGCGCCCTACATAGCATTGACCGTTGCAGGAAATGACTTTAAAAATCAACTCATCAAAAGCTCGTCGCGCGCGACGATTCTGTCTATAAGTAATCTCGTTCAGCAGATATTCTCACTGACATTCATCGGCTCAATAGGGCTGGCAATAGCATTTGCAGAACTACCATTACTCTATGCTGCGTGGGGAATCGCACTAGCACTTATCATCGGAATCCTCATGCCACCATTCATTCGAGCCTACCGCACGGCTTAACTTTTCAAAAATAGTCTTACCTAACAAAAAACCTCCCGAAAGGGAGATTTTTTCATGGGGCGGCTAACGGGAATATGGCTACGCCATGTATTCAGCTCCTCGCTCGGTCATATCAAAATACATTTTGTTGCGACGCTCACTCGTCGCTGCTATCGAACCCCGCATTACGGGCTCAATTCCCGCATACAAAAACAACTCCCTTTCGGGAGCTGCCTTATGGGGCGGCTAACGGGAATCGAACCCGTAATACTAGTACCACAAACTAGTGTGATAACCGTTTCACCATAGCCGCCATGCTCTGCTCGCTAGCTATTTGGCGATCTATCGTTTCCAGCCTGTGCGCGTCGCTCTCCGTACGTTATCAGTACGCTTCGCTTTCGTGCTCGGCCGTCAAAGAGATCTCATCCAAACATCTACGCTCGCTTTTGTGTGTTGTGCGTACCGGCTTCAGAAGTAGCAAACCTATGAAGTCAGTGGTGCGCCCGGTAGGACTCGAACCTACAACCTTGAGGTTAGAACCCTCCTGCTCTATCCGGTTGAGCTACAGGCGCATTTTGCGCAGGGAATATAACCGATTTTGAGGAATAAATCAAGCCTAGGGCCAAGAATCTAGTTTACTCAATCACCAAGCAAACCGGCGCGTGATCAGAACCTATCGCATCCATCCTTATATAAGCCTCCTTAATACGCCCCTTAAGCTTCTCGCTTGCAAAGAAATAATCAATCCGCCAACCAACATTCCTTTCCCGAGCCTTTGCAAAATAACTCCACCAAGAATACTGACCCTCATCTTCTGGGTGCAAATGTCGAAAAGTATCTATATATCCAGCTCCAACAATATTATCAACACCTTCACGCTCCTCATCCGTGAATCCTGCGTTCCTTCTATTATCTTTTGGCCGAGCTAGATCGATCTCATTGTGAGCAACATTCAAGTCGCCACACATTATTACTGGCTTTTTCTTCTCTAAATCCTTTATATGCTGCAAAAACAGCGGGTCCCATCTCTTATGACGATATTCAAGCCGCTCCAGACTTCGTTTAGAATTAGGTGTATATACGGTTACTAGATAGTAATCCTCAAATTCGGCAGTAATCACACGCCCTTCGCCCAAAGCATCCCCAAAAGAATCCGTAAGCTCACCGTCACTCACACCAGGCATGTCATAAATGACTGAGATTGGCTTAATTTTTGTGAAAATGGCAGTCCCAGAATAGCCTTTTCTCTCAGCCGAATTCCAAATCTCCTCATATTCGGGAAGATCTATCTCTGCCTGACCTTGCTGGGCCTTCGTTTCCTGAAGGCAAAGAATATCAGGCTTTTCGTCCTCTATAAAAGGCAAAAAAGCATCCTTACGGATAACTGCACGAATACCGTTTACATTCCAAGAAATTATTTTTGTGGTTTTACTCATATAACAGGAACATCGTATCACAGCCGTATACCAAAACATGTTGACAGATTCCCAAGATTTCGCTAGTATTCCCCCGTAAATAACCCGCTGTCTGTCTTGGATCGATCGTTGAGCGACGACGTTCTAGGGCTGTCAGATGAAATCTCAAAGATATGCTCAAGAAGAACAAAAAGCAGAAGCTGATTGACAAGTTTAAGACTCACGACACGGACACTGGTTCGCCACAAGTCCAGATCGCTATCCTCACAGAGGAAGTGAAGGAGCTAACAAAGCACCTTCGCGAGCATAAGAAAGATTTTTCTTCCCGCCGTGGTCTTGTCAAAAAAGTTACTGAACGCCGACGTCTCATGCGATACTTGAAGCGTGAAGACAAGAAGGCTTACGAAAAGCTTGTTGTTGATTTGAAGATCCGACCCCTTTCAGAGTAATTTCCCCGTTAGCCCGCCTACCCGGTTGGGCTTTCGGCTTTTAAAAAGAAAGTTCCTTTAAAAATAACGCTGCAAAAAAGCACGTTCACATTTTATTAAATAAGCAACTCACGGCGCATGTTGCAGTATGATCTTCTTGAGGTCATTTGATGCATGTAGCTAACGAAAAAGATGAACGGTGCGGAGACATAGCAGAGCTATATCGACAAGCTGTGAATCATTTGCAGTTGCGACAGGCGCGAATGAAGCAAGGAGAATTATCTTGCAGCATGCGCCAAAATATAAACAGTTTTCCTTTATGTTAAAAACACCATCAAGACGCGTAGGAGTATTTATCGACGTGCAGAACATGTACTACAGCGCGCGCAATCTTTTCAATCGAAAAGTAAACTTCCCTAAAATCGTTTCAGAAACCGTTGGAGATCAGGAGCTGATCCGAGCTATCGCATACACAGTTGCAACAGAGTCTGGTGACGAAAATGCATTCTTTGAAGCTTTGGAAAAAGCAGGTATCGATGTTATCGCAAAAGATCTTATCGAGTATGACTCCGGTGCCAAGAAGGGTGACTGGGATGTAGGTATTGCAATCGACATCGTACGATCACTCGACATGCTAGACGTAGTTGTACTCGCATCGGGTGACGGAGACTTTTCCCCACTTGGCGACTATGTTCGTGGACGAGGCCGAATCTTCCACGTTGTATCTTTCCGTGAATCAACTTCTTCAGAGCTACTAGACATTGCTGACGCATACACAAACATGTCAGACGAAAAGAATGTCTTCCTTATGCCTGAAGACAAACGTAAACGAGCAGCAACATCAACCACAAAAAGAACTCCTTCAAAGCGTCCGGCAGCAAAGCGCGCTCCGGCAAAAAAGAAGTAAACATTACAGCTCCGTGATCCACGCGGTCACGGGCCGTGCTGTGTACTACAGCTCAAATTAATTTATCGTCCCGAGACCGTGAGGTGTTGAGTTATAAGACTCAGGATCTTGGGCTTCGGGGCGAATACCTGCCCTACGTTTAGTACCTATCAACATTACCGTCGCAAGCCACGACAACAAATTGATACTTTATAAAACGCAGCTAGCAGAAATAACACAACTACATATGAACGAACAGAAAACGTTCACCACAATGGTCGGCGACAAAGAGCTGACTATCAAAACAGGTAAGTTTGCGCAGGCCGCAAACGGAACTTGTATGGTGCAACTCGGTGAGACAGTGGTCTTGGCTACTGCCGTCATGTCAGAGCGACCTCGACCAGGGATTCCTTTCTTCCCACTGATGGTTGACTTCGAAGAGAAGCTATACGCGGCCGGACGAATTAAAGGATCACGTTTCATTAAGCGTGAAGGTCGTCCAACAGATGAAGCTGTGCTCGTTGCACGATTCATCGATCGATCACTTCGCCCTCTCTTTAACCAGGAGATGCGAAACGACGTACAGGTTATCATCACAGTTCTCGCATTCGACGGAGAGAACGACGCAGACCTTCTAGGGCTCATCGGAGCATCTTGCGCATTACACATCAGTGATATCCCTTGGAATGGTCCGATCGGTATCGCTCGAGTGTCAAAGCTTGATGACGAGTGGCTTGTAAACCCAACATACGCACAGCGAGATAAGGCAGACTTCGACCTCGACGTTGCGGGAACATCAGAGAAGGCGATCATGAT
The DNA here is from genome assembly GCA_018664485.1 of Candidatus Uhrbacteria bacterium. Lineage (GTDB taxonomy): Bacteria > Patescibacteriota > Patescibacteriia > UBA9934 > UBA9934 > JABJOE01. The sequence goes on from JABJOE010000002.1 coordinate 42,373, forward strand.
TGAGGCTCGTGCAAGCGAAACGCCAGAGGACGTTATGGCTGAAGCGTTTGAAAAAGCAATGGGATCAATCCAGCCAGTAATCGATCTGATCGAAAAGATCCGAAAGGACGTCGGAAAAGAGAAGCGCGACATGGTTGTTGTAGACGAGCGTGGAGATGAACTTCGACAGATGGCTAAAGATTATCTTTACCCAATCTTTGAAAAACGATGTATCGAACGACCTCTTTTCTCAAAGCCACAGATCAACGCGGCTAAAGCTGAACTTAAGGATCAGCTAACAGCTCATCTTACCGAACAGGGAATTGAAGAAGCGGAAATTAAGATCGCAGCTGACGTGATTTACAACCTAACGCAGCGTGTTGCGTCTGACCTTATCTTGAAGCAAGGTAAGCGTGTCGACGGTCGTGCCCTTACGGAAATCCGAGAGCTTACAGGAGAGGTCGGCCTTCTTCCACGAGTTCATGGATCAGGACACTTCAACCGTGGAACAACTCAGGTAATGTCTATCTGTACTCTCGGAGCTCCGGGTGACGAACAGACTTTAGACGGAATGGAAACGGTCGGACAAAAGCGTTACATGCACCACTACAACTTCCCTCCATACAGTGTTGGTGAAGCGAAGCCGTTGCGTGGAGCTAGTCGCCGAGACATTGGTCACGGTGCGCTTGCAGAAAAAGCTTTGGACTTCATGATCCCAAGCAAGGAAGACTTCCCATACACAATCCGAGTCGTATCAGAGGTACTGGATTCTAACGGATCAAGTTCAATGGCATCAACATGTGCTTCGACTCTCGCGCTGATGGACGCAGGTGTGCCAATCAAGGCTCCTGTTGCCGGAATCGCAATGGGACTTGCAAGTAGTGGGGACGATTGGAAAGTGATTACCGATCTTCAAGATATCGAAGACGGTGACGGAGGAATGGACTTCAAGATCACTGGAACAAAGACAGGTCTTACCGCAATCCAAATGGATACAAAGACGGACGGTATTACCCTTGAGATCATCAAGCAGACTCTGACTCAGTGGAAGGACGCAAAAGCTACCGTACTTGCAGCTATCGCTGGCGGACTTGAGGAGCCACGCAAGGAGCTCTCAGAGCACGCTCCACGTATCTTGACCATGATGATCAACCCAGACAAGATCCGAGACGTTATCGGACCTGGTGGAAAGATGATTAACGAGATCATTGCAGAAACCGGAGTTGATTCAATCGACATTGAGCAGGACGGGTACGTATTTATCACAGCTCCGAACCAAACAACTGGAGAGGCGGCATTCGCATGGGTAGGTGACCTTACTCGCGAAGTGCAGGCTAACGAAACATTCACAAAATGTTCAGTTGAACGAATCATGGACTTCGGAGCGTTCGTGAATATTCTTCCTGGACGAGACGGTCTCGTTCACATTAGTGAGCTTGCCCCTTGGCGTGTCGCAAAGGTTGAAGACATCGTCAAAGTTGGAGATGAGGTAAACGTAAAAGTTATCGAAATCGACAGCATGGGACGTGTAAACCTTTCAATGAAGCAAGCTGAAGGGAACACATACACAGATGAGATGAAAGAAAAGGCCTCAAAGGCACCAGCGCCTCGATCAGGAGGTGCGCCACGTGGAGGCAGTCGTCCACCACGTAAGTCATAAGAGTACTTGAGAGTTAAAACAACCTTCGCATATTGCGGAGGTTGTTTTGTTGCCGGATCCTCAGAACACCACCTCGTACAGCCTACAAAACTCTATTTATCTTCCGAGTTGAAGATGTGTTTCAGAAATTGGCTGGCATCTTCGTGGGTAACGTTAGTACATCATCCAGAAGGCGCTTGGTAACTTTTTGTAGACATATCATCCTGGAAGCTTGTTCGAGGGGGTGTTCTGGGGTTATCATTCTGCCATGAAACGACTCAACATACCTCTATCAAGCACAAGCGGGCCTTCCAGGCGCGTCATCGGGCGCATAGCCATTTTATGCGCTCTACTCTTCGTCTCGTGGCTTTTTGTGCGTGCCTACATGGTATCCGACACCACAACATGGTTACGGCCCGAATCAACTACACACACACTCCACATTCCAATGCATCCACGCAGCATCGACCAGATTACTGAGAATATTGGAAGCATGTCTTTATTAGGCGGTGGGGCGTGGAGTTTTGATCAGCTACCCCTATGGTGTGATCGTGCCTGCAGCCTTCATTTAAATAGTGATGGGATAGTCTTCGGCCTCACTATAGATAGGTCTTTACTCGACAATGAGCGCTCCGAAGTCCTTTCTACTGGCCTTTTTACGTACGAATCTGAAAACAAGACCCTTATTTATAAAGATGAGAATGAAGCGTTTCTAAATAGTAAGCCAGTCTCATACCCTTCGTTGCTCGCAATTCTGCCATGGAATGACGCTATCCTCACAGAACATTCCGTAAAAACAAGTTCTGGGGTACGAATAAACAGCAACGGCATCGTTCTTCACGGCAGGTATGGAATAAGCGAGCCACATCAAGCGATTTTCGCCCAAGACACCTCAACGCTTGCACAACTTGCTTTCACTGCCAATGGTGAGCCCTATCCATTAGCTTCGATCATTCTTCAGGGAAAGATAGAAAACTTTTTGGAAGAGATCGTTGACGGAACGATATCTGTAGCACTTGGAGAACAAGACGGTGAGCTAGTCTTCTCTATTCAGTTGCCCGTAGTCATGGACCAACAAGAAGCGGCCGAGCTAAGTCGTGAATTGATAAAGCCTCTCAGTCTGTCTACTCTAGAGTGGACAATTCCTGACGGGACAAATGTTGAAGAGATCCGATTTGATGACAGCGATGTCACGGTTGAAACTCATTCAGACGGAAATACTTATTACATGGAGGTATTTCATGAGGGGGGTGTCGTGCTACGAATTACTCAAAGCCAAGAGAATTTAACTATCTCAAATAGAGAAATTTCGCTAAACCAAAGCAATAATTACGTCTCGTCGTGCGCTCGCAATACTCGCGCAATAGTAAGACCGCGTGAACTACTAGACCTCCTTGCGAGCTCACAGAGTATTACTGAACAAAGCATGTATCCACTGATCACTTCTTTTACCGAAGTTGCATTCACCGGAAACAAAGCGATTCTTTGCTGGTAATTAACAGTCTGTGGATAAAGTACCGATTATCCAAAAGTTATCCACAACAGAACACGCTAAACACACAAATTTTATCCACAAAACGCAAAAAGTCATTAAACACGGGGTTATTCGACGTTGACAATATGTGTTCAACTGAATACAATAGTTGCATAGTACCTTCTACAACACCCGTTATCTGAACTCCGTTCAGATAGACAAGGGGAAGTTTCCCGAAGCCCACTTCTTCGGGGGATAGCTCCACCGCTGTGCTGTGCTTGTTCACTTCTTTGGGGGAAGGTGAATATGAACACGGCAACTCTGATGCCCGAACATATCAGAAGAGCCACAGGATGGTAGAGCGGTTAGTCCTATCGACCAGCAACTGGTTGACGCCGACAGGTGTCGAGTCTTGTCCATATATACATATGGCCAGAACCCGACATCTGCAGCGGTGTCCTAGTCCTGGTACGCGTAGGGGCACGACAGTTCCGGGATATTTATAAGCCCGTTGAGCTACTGTGCCCCTTTTTAGTTTGCAGATTTTATGTAAACGTTGTATAAAAACGCCACTTTCGTGTACAATTGATCTATTGTATTTTTGCTTATGAATGATGCTTTTACTAAAGAAATGAAGGAGCGGCTTGAAGCCGACCAGGCACGCCTACAAAAGGACCTTGGTGGTTTTGCGTCTGTTGATGAACAGTCGAAACAAGCCAACTACACAACCAACTATCAAGACTTTGGCGATGGTGAGGATGAAAACGCCAATGAGGTTGCCGCCTACAGCAACAACCTTCCGCTTGAAAATGAGTTGGAGAAGGAGCTTCGAGACATTAACAATGCCTTGAAGCGAATTGAGGACAAAACTTACGGAACATGTAAGTACTGTAAGGTTGAGGTTCATGAGAACCGTCTTCGTGCACGCCCAACGGCTGGCTCATGTGTCGCGTGTAAAAAAACACTCACCCAGGAAGTGTAGCTACAACAAGCGTGAAAAATAGAACCGCACAAGCCTTTACCATCTTGGCCGGTCTCATAGCACTGCTAGATGCGGCGCTAAAGGCCTATGCCATCAAACGACTCCCGTCCACCGGGAGTCGTGATCGTTTTATCGATTTTATACTTCACAAAAATCCAGGAATCGCCTTTGATATCCCGGTACCCTTTTGGATCATCGGCCCACTCACCGTTGCTGTCTGCACATGGTTGGTATGGACCGCCTACAAGCACTGGAATACGCAAAAAGAAGTAAGTACCGCAGCAAACATTGTAATCATTGGAGCTCTTGGCAACTTGATAGACCGATTCGTAAACGGATTTACAACAGACTACATAATTATATTTTCAAGAAGCGTTATAAACCTCTCTGACGTACTAATAGTCGCCGGAATAATTGCGCTCCTGTGGTACACTAGAGACAGAAAGACGTCATAAATAATAAGACTCCCCGCAACGGCAGTACTAACACTGCAAATGCATATGGGAGCTTCTTTTATTTTTTCCGCAGCGCACGAAGGCCTTTTTAGTACCCGCGTATGCGTCGAAGTCGACATTTCAAACGGATTACCGCGGTTCACAATCGTCGGACTTCCAGACACAGCAATTAGTGAGGCTCGCGAACGCGTTCGTGCAGCTATGAAGAATAGTGGTTTCACTTTTCCGCGGACCCGCGTCACCGTAAACCTAGCGCCAGCATCAATAAAAAAACAGGGACCAATGTACGACCTGGCAATTGCGCTATCCATCTTGCGAGCAAACGGCCAACTTACAAACACAGACCCCCTAGATAATGTTTTTGTCATAGGAGAACTAGCTCTTAACGGAGCCCTTCGCCCAGTACGCGGCGCGCTGCTCGCCGCAACGCTTGCAAAAGAACTTGGGATTACAGGAATCATCTTGCCAGCTGAAAATGCCGATGAGGCTGCCCAGGTAGGGGGCTTAAAAGTCCATCCAGCAACATCGCTTCATGAGCTTGTTTTTAATATAAACCAAGACACACTACCAACACACAAAAAATCACCTCGCAACAAAATACCGACAACGTACGATCGTGATTTTCATGAAGTCCGTGGACAAGAACAGGCCAAGCGAGCTTTAACGATAGCGGCAGCCGGGGGTCACAATATATTTATGAGTGGGCCGCCAGGGTCTGGAAAAACAATGCTCGCTCGTGCACTGCCATCAATCCTTCCGCCAATGAGCGCGCAGGAATCATTGGAAGTAACTAAAATACATTCAATCGCTGGCACACTTAAAGCGCGAGAGGGGCTTGTTAGCGCAAGACCGTTCCGTAGCCCACACCACACAAGCTCTTACGTCGCAATTATCGGCGGAGGGATTTATCCAAGGCCCGGTGAAATCACACTCGCACATCACGGCGTGCTATTCCTAGATGAGTTCTCCGAGTTCGGTCGCAAGGCAATCGAAAACCTCAGACAACCCCTTGAGGATGGCGAAGTTAACATATCAAGAGCTTCTGGATCTGCAACCTATCCGACGCAATTCATGCTAGTCGCCGCGTCTAACCCTTGCCCTTGTGGATTTGCAAACGACCCAACTCACACATGCGAGTGTCGACCAGCACAACTTCAACGTTATAAAGAACGGTGCTCGGGGCCCATTATGGATCGGTTTGATCTATTCATCGAAGTCCCTCGAGTGAAGACGAACGACCTCGCACAAACACCCACAGGAACGTCTTCGGTGGAAATGCGTGAACAGGTTTGTGCAGCTCGATTACTACAACTTGAGCGAAATAAATGCAAAGGCGTGCTCTACAATCAACAGCTTCGAACAAAGCACCTACGCGACATATGTAAACTCGACAAAGAGGGTGCTGAGTTTTTAAAAAAAGCGACAGACGCATTGCATCTGTCGGCCCGGGCCTTCACTCGAGTATTGAAAGTGTCTCGTACAATTGCGGATCTAGCAGACGAAAAAAATATCAACGTTGCGCACTTGAGCGAGGCAATCCAATACCGCGCAAGCCTCTGAGCTACTAACGAATGTACTCCAAAGGATTCCTGAAACTTCCGTTTGAGATCACCTCATAGTGAAGGTGGGTTCCGGTTGATCGCCCTGTCGTTCCACATCGCCCAATAGCCTGGCCCTGCGCCACATACTCTCCGGCCGACACATAAAGCGAGCTATGGTGACCGTAACGAGTTACGATTCCGTTTCCATGGTTAATCTCAATTGTGTAACCATAACCACCCTTCCAACCAGAATATTGAACATACCCCGCGTCAGACGCGTAGTTATCGTTCGTGTAGTGACAGTCAATATCAAGCCCAGTGTGCGACCAACCATAATACTGTGTGATAACGCGAAGGTCAGTAGGCCAGACCATTGAACCTGAACCTGTAACAGTAGGTGAGCTGATTGTTGCGCTAGACCCTGTGCTCACAGTTGGTGTAATAATGTTTGAGATCGCACTACTCGTTGACCTTGAAACAGCACGAACCTCACCGCCCGGAATAAGCAGCTCGTCTCCGATTGAAAGCGCGTTTGCGTTTGCAAGACCGTTGTAACTTGTAATCGTTTCCTGATCTACGTCATACGACTGCGAGATACTTGCAATCGTGTCTCCGGATTCCACCTCGTGATACACACCGTCAACTGGTAGAATCGTAAGACTGTCGCCGGGTTGCAGCACAGTACTCACGCTTAGGCTGTTAGCCCACAAAATTGTATTTAGAGATAAGTCGAATTTACTTGCGATCGTCGAGAGGGTGTCGCCGCCCGCAACAGCATAGGTTTCAATCCCGGTTCGATCAGCAGATGGTGCCGCCTCTGCGACCGCGGTTGCGGCATCTGACTCTTGTACACCAACCAAAGACGTTTCAGACAAAGCCGTGCTCGAGGAATCATCAAGTGAACCAATAAAATCTACTCCTCGGGTGAAAGACGAAAGAGAACCTTGCTCGCGATAGCTAGCATGACCAATTTGTACCGCAACTAACTGATCGGATGCGTACTCTTCAATCAACTCATCTTGCACTGCAACGAGTGAGAACAATAAGCTCTTCTGTCCAAAGGTTTCCGCTCGAACATCATCTGTCTGTATGTTTGAAAACACAGTTACCAAAACCAAAGCGGCCACAACAATATGAATAACGTAACGGTTTGCAACGAGTACCATCACCTTGTTCTTGGCAGGCCGATACATCCGAGACAGCTGTTTACGAACGATGTAAAGGAGGTGATAAACGGGTACGAGTAGCATCAAAAAAACACGTCCCAAGGCTCGCAGCGGTTTAGCGGCGAGATTAAGAACGCGCAAAGCGTGAGGTTTTAGCCAAACAAGGAGGCGAACCGCTCGCAGTGATACGTGTACGAAAAATTGTTTAAGTTTCTCTTGTATACGATTTGGATTATATCCCAATTGCAGCTAAGAGAGTAGCGTTTTTTTGGCATTTTGTCAATCGTGAGCTAAGGGCGATTATATTGACAAAAAGGCCCTTGATCCGTATCATAACCGCGTCTTTAATAGAAATGCCAGCAAATAGCCGGCATCTCAAAAAATAATGTGTCTATGGACGTTTTAACACTCTCACTTGTTGCCTCAGGAGCAGCTATCATCTATACACTCTTCCTGATTTCATCCATTCTCAAGATGCCAGCTGGCGAAGGGAAGATGAAAGGAATCGCGCTTGCGATTCAAGAGGGGGCAAATGCCTACCTCGCACGACAGTACCGCGTGATCGCCATTATTGGTGCCGTGGTTTTTGTACTTCTAGGCCTATTTCTAACTTGGACAACCGCCGCAGGATTCCTCGTTGGTGCCGTTTTATCTGGTTTGACTGGATACATCGGAATGATGGTGTCCGTACGTGCAAACGTACGTACTGCCGAAGCCGCTAAAGGTGGAATGGCAAAAGCGCTTAACGTTGCTGTTAAGGGTGGTGCTGTAACTGGAATGTTCGTTGTAGCCCTTGGGCTCCTCGGAGTTGCAGGCTTCTACCTAGTGACAAAGGACATCAATGCTCTTATCGGACTTGGGTTCGGTGGATCGCTTATTTCTGTGTTCGCTCGACTTGGTGGTGGAATTTTTACAAAGGCTGCTGACGTTGGTGCAGACCTTGTTGGAAAGGTTGAAGCTGGAATTCCAGAAGATGACCCACGCAACCCAGCTGTAATCGCAGACAACGTTGGAGATAACGTTGGAGACTGTGCAGGAATGGCTGCCGACCTTTACGAGACATATGCTGTATCAATCGTTGCAGCGATGCTTCTAGGACTCCTCACATTTGGAACAATCGAAGAAATTATTACATTCCCTCTGGCTGTCGGAGCTGTCGGAATCATTGCAAGTATTATCGGACTTTTCTTCATCAAGCTTGGACCAAGCAAGAAGATCATGCCCGCTCTATATAAAGGGCTGATCGTTGCCGGTGGACTCTCCGCTATCGCTTTTTACCCTTTGACCAACTGGATCTTGGGTGACATTCAAGGAATCGACTCAATGGCTATCTACTACTCATTGCTCGTCGGGCTCGCTGTCACAGCACTTATGGTTGTGATCACTGAGTACTACACTTCAACTGATTACAAGCCGGTTCAAAATCTTGCAGCAGCATCACAGACAGGACATGGAACAAACGTTATTGCAGGACTCGCACTTTCAATGCGATCAACCGCTCTTCCGGTGATCGTGATCGTTGCAGGACTCCTCGTATCTTACGGTCTAGCTGACATCTACGGTGCGGCAATGGCGGTTACATCAATGCTTTCACTTGCTGGAATCATTGTGACTCTCGACGCATACGGACCAATTACCGACAACGCTGGAGGAATTGCAGAGATGTCTGAGCTCGATAGCGAGGTGCGCGAAGTAACTGATGCACTAGACGCAGTTGGAAACACAACAAAGGCTGTTACAAAGGGATACGCAATCGCATCTGCCGGACTCGCAGCTACTGTGCTCTTCGCTGGATACACAGAAGAGCTATCACGACTCGGACTTGAATACGCTTTCTCTCTTTCAAACCCATACGTTGTAGCAGGGCTTTTGATCGGTGGACTTCTACCTTTCATCTTTGGAGCTATGGCAATGGAAGCGGTTGGAAAAGCTGCTGGTAAAGTCGTTGAGGAGGTACGACGTCAGTTCCGAGAGATCAAAGGAATTATGGACGGATCTGGTAAGCCTGAATACGGAAAGTGTGTAGACATCGTTACACAGTCAGCACTAAACCAGATGATCGTTCCGGCTCTTATTCCAGTAGTTGTACCGATTCTTGTCGGACTATTGCTTGGACCTGAGGCGCTTGGAGGACTTCTAATGGGAACTATTGTGACTGGACTCTTCCTTGCAATCTCAATGACCACAGGTGGTGGAGCTTGGGACAATGCAAAGAAGTACATTGAAATGGGGAACTACGGTGGAAAGAAATCGCTAGCGCACGAAGCTGCGATTACTGGAGACACCGTTGGTGATCCGTACAAAGACACAGCAGGACCCGCAATCAACCCAATGATCAAGATCATCAACATTGTTGCACTCCTAATCATTGCTCTAATCGTCTAGAGCTACTTGGAAGTTTTTAAAACAAAACGCCCGGTTCATCCGGGTGTTTTTGTTTTGATCTAGGCTAAGGAATCGAGCAACAACAGTCTATCAGCCTCCTGTGTTGTAATGACTTTCGTTCTCTGCAATGTCTTAATGAGCTCAATGGCTTTCGTGTCACCTTTTCGAAGAAGAGAAATCAAATCACCCTTTAACTCTGTTAGTTTTCGATCGATATAGTCACGCAGATCGTGATTAAGCTTGCCGAAACGACCATTAACGGATTCATCGAGCGCGCTCAACTTTAAGTCCAGCTCATCTTTCGTAACCATGTTCTCTTGAAGAAATTCAATAAGCTCGCCCAGCGTCTCATCTGTCTTTCGCTGCGAATTAGCGACCTTTTCAATCGCTGTAAGTAACTGTGCGTTTGTAATTTTTTTCTGTGTCATATAAATACGGTCATAAAAATAAACCGTCCTTCTCTTTCTATCTTACCACGCTACAAAAGCAGAGCGCCCGCCGCGACACGATGGTCGGGCGGGCAGACGGTGGCCTGAATCTTCGCGGCGGTGATCAGCCTCGTGCCGGGGCAGGTGTCTTCTCCAAGAAGGTGGCGACACCGGGCCTCGTCTTGGCAGCTTCGGTAAGGACGTAAACGAGTCGCTTCAAGTGCGTCTCACGCCCCTGAATCTCTCCAAGGTTCGCACTCACCCGTGCGACAACCAGGCTGTCCGAGCACCCGGGGTCCTTGAGCATCAGCTCGATGCGAGCAACTTCAACGGCGACTGGATCACGCCCCTTGGTCACACGCATGTAGGTGTCTTGGAGTTCGCCGATCACATAGTGTTGCAATATGGCGCCAATGTTGCGGAAAAAATCAAACCTCATCACGAAAGCCTTTGTGGTAGGGCAGGACGTCGTTCATCCCGGTCTATGTAGACACCTCAACATACTCCAAAAGTACGTTTACGTCAAGATGCAAAGCGCCCGCCGCGACACGATGGTCGGGCGGGCAGACTGTAGGTCGAGCTTCGTTTAGTCTCGAGCGAGAGCCGGTTCTTCGGCCACGAATACTGCGAGGCCAGGTCGATCTTGGGCAGCGCTATGAAGCACGGCAACGAGCTGAAGAATATCCGGTTCAGAACGCAGAAAGTCTCCAAGGATGTTGTTGACCTTCATAATAATCAGCCAGTCCGGACACTCCGGGTCGCCGACCATCGCCCTGATGCGGTTCAGCGAAGCCGCCAACGGATGAACACCGTATATAAGCCGGTCCCACGTATCACTGACGGCACCTAGGACAGAGTGTTGAAACACAGCGCTCACACTTGTACGAATCAAAGCAGAGTTCATTTCAGGTCCTTGTTGGGGTGCAGAGCTACTATAGCTCCCGTCTATGTAGACACCTCAACCTACTCCAAAAAGACGCCCTCGTCAATATGCAATGCGCCCGCGTGATTGACAAAAACCCCAGCAAACTCTACACTCCGCGCGAAGAAAGAACTAGAGCTGACTTATTTGAGGTCAGTTTTAGGCACAGGGAAAAATGCCGAGGAGGCGTACCATTAGTACGTTGACGAGTCATTTAACTCTGTAACAACAAAATGATCCAAATAAGTAAGTTACATTTTTATGACATACAAGCTAGAAACTGAAGGAAAGAAAGCTACGTTTACAATCACCGTCCCACAGGCAGACGTTGAAGCTGCAATGAAGCGCGCTGCAGAACGCATTTCACAAACAACAAAGATCGATGGCTTTCGCCCAGGTAAGGCAAACTACGAAGCTATCAAGAAAAATGTAGGAGAGATGAAGCTCTTGGAAGAGTGCACCGAAGAGCTTATCCGAAACGCATTTGTAAAAGCGTCTTTGAAGGAAAATCTAGAGACTGTTGGTCAGCCATACTTCGACATGATCAAGATGGCCCCAGGAAACGACATGGTTTTTACAGCAGAAGTTGCTCTCATGCCAAAAATTACAAAGCTCGCTGACTACGAAAAGCTCTCAGTAAAAAAAGAAAGTACTGAGCCCTCAAAAGAACTCATCGAGCAGGCTCGCGCGGACCTTGCGCGAATGCAAACAAAAGAAGTTCGCCGGCCATCTGGAGAAAAACTTCAAAAAGGAGACAAGGCTGTCATCAATCTTACAATGAAAAAGGAAGGTGTCGTGCTTGAAGGTGGCGAAGGTCGAGACCATGGTGTATATACCGGCGAAGGTCACTACATCAAGGGCTTGATTGAAAAAATTATCGACATGAAAGAAGGTGACAAGCAGTCTTTCACTCTCGACTTTCCAGATGACCACTACCAGAAGCACCTAGCAGGTCAGCCAATTGATTTCGAAGTTGAAGTGAAAGAAATCTTTGAACTACAGGCGCCAAAAATGGATGAAGCTTTCGCAAAGACGGTTGGATGCAAAGATCTTGCTGACTTGGAAGGTAAACTCAAAGAGAATCTAGAAAAAGAAAATATTGTTCAAGAATCTCGACGACAAGAGCAGGAAGTTCTAAAGCTCCTCGCATCAAAAACAAAGTTCGAAGAAATTTCCGACCTCCTCATCAACCAGGAAATTACAAAGATGATTGAGGAGCTGAAACAGAACATCAGCAACCGCGGACTGCAGTTTGAGGAATATCTAAAATCCATCAACAAAACGGTTGCCGACCTTAAGCTCGATTTAACACCTGACGCACTTACACGCGTTCAGATCGCTCTTATCCTCGCAGAGGTAACAAAGAAGGAAGAGATCGTTGTTGAAGGGAAGGAGCTAGATGAAGAAATTGACCGGATGGCAGAGCAATACAAAGACAACGAGGATGCAAAGAAGCAAATCTTCTCTCCTCGCTACCGAGAATACGTGCAACAACAACTATCAAACCAGAAAGTTGTTACGTTGCTCAAAGGAAAGATGGTTAAGTAGAAGACTTAATCCGGGAAAACGGGCCGAAAGGCCTTTTTTCTTTTGGTATTGAAGTAATCGCTTAACAGTAGTAAAAAGGGATTAGAAATCTAACAAAGGGGGGAGGCCCTTCTTTTATTTTATGGATGTCATTGCAACAATTCGAAAAATGCCATACTACACAGAGCGAAATGCGCGCATGATCGATGCGGGCGTGGATGCGTTTCGCGTAAAGTGCTCGCATGTAAGTATCCCCGAAATTTCATCAGCTCTTCAGGCGGCTCGTCAGCAGATAGATGCCAGTGGTCGACAGGTAAAACTCTTGGCAGACCTTCCGGAGGCAAAGCTTCGCCTTGGAGACTTTCCTCAAGAACAGATGGAGGTTGAAAAAGATGTTGATTTTAGATTTTTGCACGGCCCTGAGTCCTCCGACCCAAGCGCCTACATACCGTTCACTACGCCCGCGCTCGCACAGCATCTTAAAATTGGGGATCGTTTCTATATTGGAGACGGTCATCTCGAGCTTGAAGTGACCGACATTCACAGTCCAAATGAATTCATCGCCCGCAGCGTCTCAAACGGAACGCTCACCCGGCGAGCAAGCATCACTGTTCCGAGCCTGATGGATCAGCTCGATCACATCGTTCCTGAAATCGATGACATTATCGCAGAACTTCCAAAGAGTAAGCCGGACCTAGTGTCCTTTTCGTTCGTTCGCAACCAGGCAATGCTACACACGCTCATGGACAAGCTCCTTGCCGTCACAACACCGCAGTGGCGGCCGATGGTTATCGCTAAAATAGAATCTGCGGAAGGTGTAAAGAATGTTGATGAGATTTTAGAGGTATGCCATGGCATAATGATTGCGCGCGGAGACCTGGCGCTCAACATTCCGTTCGAGCAACTCGGCCTTATTCAAAAAAAGCTCGTTGCAAAAGCTCGTCAGGCTGGAAAGTATGTCATTGTAGCAACCGGTGCACTTGAGTCAATGCTATATACCTCAATGCCATCACGAGCGGGAATCTTAGACGTAACGAATAGCTGCCTTGATGGTGCGTCTGCAATAATGCTTTGTCCTGAAACCGCTCACAATAAGAATCCTGAGCGTGTCGTGCAAGTTGCGCACAAAATAATTGCTGCGGTTGAAAACCCCTAAGGTATACTGGTATCAAATACGTAAATTCAAACTATGCTTACAACAAAAAAAATGGCCGAACACATAGCTCGTTTGGCTGGCGCAGAACTTACAAAGAAATCAACAAGCCTAACCCAAGGAGACGTTTCATTTAAAAAGCATGGCGAAACCGTTACTCGCATTGATCGCGAGATAAACACTTTTATTATCAACGAGCTTGAAGCTCATTTTCCAGACCACGACATTATTACCGAAGAGGCCGACGCTATCGACGGCAACGGAGAGCATAAGCGTTGGTTTGTAGACCCGATTGACGGAACAAATAACTTCGTACGCCAAATCCCACTTTACTGTGTATCAATTGGGTATGAGCAAGACCGTGTGCTGACGGTCGGGGCAATCTTTGACCCCGTCCACCAAGTTCTTTACAGCGGAGAACGTGGGAAGGGGGCCTTCGCGAACGACAAGGCGCTACACGTCACAAAACAAACCGCTCTGGATAACGCAATGATCTTTGAGGGTCATGGGTACCCTCCAGAACACCAGGCACAGCACAGCAAGGTCGTTTCGCGTATCAATTCGTCGTCTTCAAACCGCAGAGAGATCGGAACTGCAGCACTTATGCTCGCATACCTCGCCCAGGGACGTGCAGACGGAATGATCCTCACAGGAACCAAGCCTTGGGACTGTGCTGCCGGAGCCGTTCTCGTACGTGAGGCAGGAGGAAGGGTTACAAACTTCAAAGGAGACGACTGGACACCCTCAGATAACATGATAGTTGCATCAAATGGCTTGATTCACGATCAGCTTCTTGAGCTTCTATGATCCTCACGGTCCAAGTAAAGCCTGGGGCGAGCAAAACGAAGGTTGTAAGCTGGCGAGATGAAGGAACTGTCGTAATCGCCCTTGCAGCACCCCCTGTAGACGGAAAAGCGAACCGTGCACTGATCGTATTCCTGTCAAAACAACTAAGAGTAGCAAAAAGCCTAATAACAATAAAACGCGGCCAGTCAGGTCGCGTAAAACATATTGAACTTCCAGACGGCACAAGTCTTGATCACTTAACCGGATCGTGACCGCCCTTGCCCCACGGATGACATCGCACGATTCTCTTTACCCCCTTTATCGATCCGATAACTATTCCGTATTTTAAAATCGACTGTCGGGTGTACTCAGAGCAAGTGGGGTGAAACTTACAAACTCCATATGGAAAAAGTGGCCGAAGCCACCCATGATCTCCCGAGAGAGTGCGTTGATATACAGATATTATAAATGCCGCCAGCCCTCGCATCATACAACGAGTTTTGCTTTTTTGAGCACGCCCATGAGGCGTTCTTTTTTTGCGTCGTAGTCTAGGTCAAGCGCGCCCTTAGACGTAAGTAGCATCACATCCATACCTGGCTTGATACCAGTAAGATTAGTGCGAATAATCTCGCGATACTGACGACGCACGCGATTACGTTTCACAGCACTCTTGTGAACCTTGATTCCAACAACAACCGCAAACCTTGAGTCCGTACCGCCATTTGGACGAAACTTTACTCCGCAAACAGAATCGAAAACGCTCCGACCCTTCTTTAGGGTCAGCTTCACATCCTTCTCGTGTCGTAGTCTATTTTTTTGTTCAAACATACAAACAAAGTGGGCGGGTAAATCCCGTCCACTTTATCTTATCTCGCTCGAGCTGCAACCGCCAGTCTCTTACGACCTTTGGCCATGCGGCGCTTGAGAAGCGCCCGTCCGGTTTTCGTTCTCATTCGTGCTCGGAAACCGTGTTTACGCGCTCGGCGACGTTTCTTTGGTTGATACGTGCGCTTAGGCATAATATTTTCTAATCGATGCCGCCCCCAAGCGGTTATTCGAATGTATTCTTCACAGCGGTACAGTGCGCTGCGTGGGGAGGAAAGAAAAACCCCTTAATCTTAGGTTTAATCTCCTACAAAGTGACCTGAGGCTATCATGCCTACCTAAAAACGTCAAGGCTCTTGACCTGCCGTGGATAACTTTCATTTCATCCCCTGTCTGTCCACAGAGTACTCACAAACCCTTAAAAACAAGGGCTTGTAGCCTGTGGATATCTGGGATACTATGCAAACCGTCGTTATACGTTGTGATTTTTTCTATGAATACACATGAACTTTGGCAGGCTGCGCTCGGTGAGCTCGAATTGAAGCTGAGCAAAGCACACTTTACTACATGGTTCCGTAACACTTTTATTATTGAGTACGATAAACACCAAGTTACCGTTGGTGTTCCAAACACTTTTACAAAAGCATGGCTTGAGAAGAAATATCACAAAGATATTCTAAATGCCATTCAAAATATTACTGAACACCCAATAAAAGGCCTTGGTTATCGTGTTGAAACACGTGCAAGCACACCCGTACCGGTTGTTTTGAAGGAAGTAGAGCCAGAACCAGCGCCGGCACCAACACATCCAATCAACGCATCTTACGAATCGCTTGGATTTACATCGCGAGAAGAGTCTCCACGTTCATCTACTGCGATTAATAGCAGCTACACATTCGATTCATTCGTTGTTGGTAAGCAAAACGAGCTCGCACACGCAGCAGCACAGGCGGTTGCAGCACATCCAGGTGGCACATATAACCCTGTGTTTGTTTACGGAGACGTCGGGCTTGGAAAAACACACCTTCTCCAGGCAATTGGGAACTCAATGCTCCAGCGCAATCCAAATGCGCGTGTTCTATACGCAAGCTGTGAGCAGTTCACAAATGATTTCATCCACGCCGTCAGAACTGGGCGCGCAAAAGCATTTAAAGACCGATACCGAACAGTAGACCTTCTATTAATAGACGATATTCAATTCATTACTGGAAAAGAAGGTACTCAAGAAGAGTTTTTCCACACATTTAACACACTTCACCAAGACAATAAGCAGATAGTTATCTGTTCAGACCGGCCACCAAAAGCAATTGCGGCTCTTGAAAAGCGACTTCTCTCAAGGCTTGAGTGGGGAATGCTCGTAGACGTTGGAGCTCCGGACCTTGAAACACGAATTGCTATCTTGCAACTGAAGTGTCAAAACAAAACAATCAGCCTTGGGCGAGACACCCTTCAATATATTGCCTCAAATATTCAGTCTAATGTTCGAGAGCTAGAAGGTGCTCTCAACAAAATTGTCGCAGTTCACCAGTTTAAAAACATCCAGCCAAGCCTCGAGACAATCATCCCAATAATTGATAGTTTCGACGTAAATACTATCAAAAAGACGGTTTCTCCAAAGCACATCATCCAGACAGTTACGGAATACTTCGACATTTCAATTGAAGACGTCCTTGGGAAAAGTCGAGAGAAGAGGCTGGCCTTTCCGCGCCAAATCATCATGTACCTCCTTCGTGAAGAGATGAGTATTTCATACCCTTCAATCGGTACAGAGCTTGGTGGGCGAGACCACACAACGGCGATGCATGCCTACAGCAAAATTGCGAAGATCCTAAAGGATGACGACCAACTGAATCGTGATCTGGATCTGATCAAACAGAAAATGTACGCCGGATAAATCCCCAACTGTGGGTAGCCTGGGTACAACCCTGCCCAAAACCTGCTGACATCTCTGTTGAAAACCTTGGGGACAAGTGAGGATAAGTGTAGCGGCCAAAACCGGCATTAAACCTATCCACACTTCTCACAGAGACTGTGAACAAAAAAGTCGTGAGTTATCAGCAGGAGGTCGCCGCGAAGCCTCGCCAAAATAACGACTTATCCCAACTGTCCACAGGCCTTATTACTACTACTGTGATTATTTCTTACTTATTTACCTAAAAAAGACAACATGAAGCTCTCGTGTACAAAAGAGAACCTCGCACAGGGTCTCTCTATAACAAGTCACGTCAGCACTAAGAACATGAATCTTCCGATTCTGAACAATGTTCTAATACGTGCTGATGCTGGAGGGCTCAAACTAATCTCAACAAATCTTGAGATTGCAATTACATGTTCGATCCGTGCGAAGGTTGAACAGCAAGGAGAATACACAGTTCCATCAAAGTTGTTCTATGACTTTGTGAACCTACTGCCAAACGAACCAGTTGATATAGATCTTCACGACGACGGTTTGTTTATATCTTGCGCAAGCGCGAAGACAACCCTTAAGGGAATGGACGCTTCAGAGTTTCCACTTGTTCCACCGGTTCAAGCAAAAGAATCTTATGAGGTACCTGTTGCAAGCCTGGCTAAAGGATTATCTCGAACGTTATTTGCGACAGCTACAAACGAGTCCCGGCCGGAGCTCACAGGACTACTTCTTTCAATTCACCACCCAAGCGCTGGCGTAGGTACACTTACTCTTGCTGCAACGGACAGCTACCGACTTGCGGAGTATGTGCTCGCAATTAAAACGACGCACAACGAGCCACGAGAGGTCATAGTGCCGTCTCGTACCCTCTCTGAGCTATCTCGCATCCTTTCGGTATTCAAAGACGATGTAGAGGCACCTGAGAGCGTTTCGCTAGAGCTCTCTGACAACCAGGCAGTATTCCGATATGGATCAGTGGAATTGATTTCAAGAACTATCGACGGAAACTACCCTGATTATCGGCAAATTATCCCAACAGAATTCAAGACAGATGTTTTTGTAGATCGGTCTGAAACCATTCAGGCGATTAAGAGCGCAAGTCTTTTTGCAAAAAACGGACTCTTTGATGTTCAGGTTAATATGGACCCGGCGCAGAAGATGGTTCAGCTGTCGGCTCAAGACGCGACGCGCGGAGAAAATTCAGTATCGGTAAAGTCTGACGAAGCTACCGGCGAGATCAACTCAATGGTTCTAAACTACCGATATCTTCTCGACGGACTTCAGGCTGCAGGAACTCAGGGAGTACAGGTTCAAATGATTGATGCGATGAACCCATGTGTTATTCGTCCAACGGGAGAGGGGGATAAGTATCAGTACATCGTGATGCCTATCCGGCAGTAGGAAATTATCCAGGCGGCGTATTTCTGGCTTGTCGGGTCCCAGCTGCTCGTCACCGTACGGGGAGGTACAATTCCTCACAGCTTTCCCAACGCACCAAAACCACGTCCACCTGAAAAATTTCCCGTAACAACTTTAAAATATAACGATGCCCCTACGAGATATTCGTTTGGGGTATTTGTTGTCCAGGGAGCAAGACACCAGAAGAACTATTTTTAAATGCAGCGACACCCACGGCGAGAGAATCGTCGTGGGTGTTTAGGTTGGCGCGGCGCGACAACGGCTCAAGGGTCCGTCTCAGAAGTGTCGGGCGAGAGACTTGCCGCGACGACCAGCCCCACATAGAACCCAATCACACAAAAGATGACAGACAAGAACACTACAGGGGGAGCGTCCCTACCAAGAATCAGGAGGGCGGCGATCCAGGACAGGAAGGAAATGCCAGCCGCTGCAAGAATGGGGAAGTCAACGAATGGTTTGCTCCGATCACTGGCATCCAAATAGACGGAAGTAGCAACCAGGAACATGGTGATCACGGGAGCGACACCAAGCGACAGAAATTTAATAGCTAGAGAAAAAAGCTCTAAAGTTTCCACGCAAATCCTACGGACAGATGTTTGTAAGGTCCTGAAAGCCAGGATTGCGACGTTAACAAAAAAAGAGGCGCGCCGTCAAAGACTCGCTCCTCAATTAATTCCGCCAAAACTACATCTAATCGGAAAAACTCCACGCACAAATTGTAAAAGCAAGCGCGCCCGCTACGAGAGAACTCGTTGCGGGCGCTTAGGTCGAGGGGCTAGTCTCCAGGCCCGTCAGGATCCTCCGGACCAAGAAAGATAATGTGTACACCGGTAGAATCATCAGCAGCAACAGCAACCATCATATCAGAGCCATGGATTACCGCCTTCATCCTGGCAGGGTCTGTGTAGGGGGTTCCGTTGATGATGACAGGGCGATCTCGTGAAAGCGCGCGAGCAACTCGTGCGTCTAGGTCGGCCACGGCCCAGTGAAGTATTTCGTCGGCGGTTGCGCCCCGCCAGTCAATTCCCCAGACAACGCCCCTAGACACGAGGTCTGTAAGAAATGTGCTGGGATTTACGGGGACGCCTCCAGGCCCGCTGACCCCGAGAAATCTCTTCGGGTTAATGGCACCTTCGCCTGACTTAAACCAAATAGTTATCATGTGTCCTCCAGAGCCAAAGTGAACAGCAAAAAGCGTGAACCGTCAAGGGTTCACGCTTTGTTTATTGCCGCTCTTTCATTTCACTTATTCTGTTTCCACGGCCTATTCCGCCTCTTCTTCTGGTACCAGGTCAAGTAGATCCGGAGCAGTTAGTGTCTCTCGTACCGAGACTAGAACCGGAGAGATGTCAGCAGTCTCTTCATCGTTACCTGTAGTGACCCCACTTAGACTGTAGTCTCCCTCAAGAGCCACACTCCACTCGACGATGATTACAGATGAAGGACTCTCAACTGTTGTGATAAGAGTTTCCTCACCCGTCCAAAGATTTAGTGCAGTGAGCGTGATCTCTGACACATCACTTGCGCCGGCAATCTCCACAGCGATTTGATAGGTGTCGTTAGACTGTTCGATTTCTTGTGACGCAAACGGATTTGTAATTCGCGCTTGAGAACTGTCACCGGCCTCGGTTACTTCGATAAGAATTTTATCTTCGCTTGCGTTATCGATGTCGTCGTAGGCGACAACCTTAAGCGTGTGTTCTCCGACTTCAACCCAGCTTGGAAGAGAGAGGGTTGTGCCGCTCTTGCTGCTGCTTTGTTTTACGAAGACATCATCTATCCAGTAGGTTACCCGATCAATTCCACGCTTTGCATCGGCGTCGATGTCAACGCGAAACGATCGATCAACTTCGTCGTGATTTGAAGGCTCATCGATGTCGATATCAGGCTCGTTAGACTTCACGTGAAGGTCGTCTTTATCCTCTGGAATATCGCAAGACTCTTTTGCAACCTCGCCTTCTTCAAGCTCTTCGTTTGAGCGCACGAGATACTCCTGAACGTTCGCCTCCCACGCCACATAAGAGCTATCTGTAGGCTCGTCTACTAGAGTAAGCGGGTCGGACGGACTGATGTAGTGAAGTATCGTGTGATAGTCTCCACAGAATTTTTCTTCAATATAACTTTCGGGCGTTCGCTCGGTTGCAAGCTTTCCAGAAGCCTTGTCGAGCACGACGAGTTCGCTTGGAATTTCTCCATCCAACATTGCAATTCCGGTTATCGGAATCTCGGGGCTAACAAACCCTTCGGCAGCCTGGCCTGCGAGCGCCGCATTCATGTACTGGTTCCACACAGGTGCCGCAACAGACGACCCACCGGATCCGCGATTCATAGTTGTACCGTCCGTGTTTCCTGTCCACACACCAGCCACAAGTGAAGGCGTGTAACCCATTGTCCAGGCGTCGTTGTAGTCGTTAGTTGTTCCGGTCTTGGCGGCAGCAGGACGGCCCGAAAGCGCAAGGTAGCTTGATGCTCCAAAGTAAGGTGTGCGTGCATTGTTGTCGGACAGAACGTCACTTATCATCCGGGCGATGTTTGCCTCAAGAACCTTCTCGCCTTCATGTTCTTCAGCCCTCCACTCTTCTAAAATTTCACCGGCACTGTCTTTGACCATCAGGATGGAAACAGGCTCGTGGTAAACACCTTCAGACGCGAGCGTTGCATACGCTGCGGTGTGATCAAGAAGTGTTACCTCGGCTCCACCAAGAACCATTGAAAGTCCCACCGTTGAAGGGTCTGTAAGTGTGGAGTAGCCAAGCCGCTGAGCGAAATCCATACCCTCTTCGATTCCGACAAGGTAAAGCATTTTAACAGCTGGAATGTTAAGAGAACCCTGCAATGCTGAACGGACTGTGACAGGTCCGTGTTCTTCAAGATCGTAGTTGTTTGGTTGGTAGTTTCCAGTTGCAGTTACGAAGGTTGTGAGCACGTCCCAAAGGATTGTGTTTGGCGTGTACCCGCGTTCAAATGCCGCTGTGTAAATAATAGGCTTAAAGCTAGATCCCGGCTGCAGCGAGCTCATGGCGATGTTTACCTTTCCATCAATTTCATCATCGTTGTAGTCGACAGAACCTACCATCGCAAGGATGTGGCCGTTATCAGGGTCCATAGAAACGAGCCCGGAGTTATTGAATCCATAGCTTTCAGATCGAGCCTCGGCGTTGGCTGTAACCGCTTCGTTTGCGAGGACCTGTTTGTCGTAATCAATGGTTGTGGTGACACGAAGCCCGCCTTGCTCAACTTGAAGCTGTCCGTAGGTTTCTTCCAATTGTTCTTTGACCCACAGAACGAAATGGGGTGCTTCGATGTCGTTATATTCAATGCTAATTGTTGTGTCTTCTGCCATGGCAATGTCAGCTTCATCTTGTGTGATGTGCTCGAGGTCCGCCATGCTTTGTAGGATCCAATTTCGACGCGTCTCAAGCTGATCTGGGTTGTTGAGATATGTCGTCGGAGCTTTTGGCAGTGACGCGAGGGTCGCTGCTTGCGCGAGGCTAAGTTCTTCAACGGCCAGACCATAGTATGAATCTGACGCAGACTGAATTCCATAGTTACGAGACCCGTATGGAATCTCGTTAAGATAGAGTTGCATGATTTCATCCTTGGTATACCGGCGTTCAAGCGCAAGAGAAAGAATGACCTCTTTGAATTTTCTCGTAAATGTTTTTTCGTTTGTGAGAATGGCGTTTTTCACGAGCTGTTGCGTGATGGTTGATGCACCCTGTGCTCGAGAAAGCGTAACGACATCGATAAAGATGGCGCGCATGATACCTTTGATGTCGATCCCACCATGCTCATAGAATTTTCGATCCTCAGCTGTTATCGTTGCCCAAACAACATATTCTGGAATTTGGTCCAGAGTTACCAGCGTACGCTTTTCAGCGCCAGCAATTTCATAAAGAAGATGTTCCCCGGTATTGTCATAGATTTTTGTAGACTGTGGAATCTCTCGAATCGTTAGAGAGTTCGGATCTGGCAGATCTTTTGAAAGCCAGGCGAAGGCACCTAAAAACAGGATGCTTCCAAAAAGTGCAAGGGCGACACATCCAAGCAGGATGTTTTTTATAAGGGTTTTTTTGTTCATTCCCTTAAGAAAGCTGGATAATTTTTTACCGGGCTTTCTGCGTCGTTTATTTCCTGATTTCCAGGTTTGGTGGCGTGAAGATTTTGGGTTCATAGATATGTAATTTCCATCGAAGTATAGCTCTGAAGGCTCTGTTTTGCAATGGCCAATATTGGCCAAGATTAAGCTTTATTGGTTGACAAAAGGGCAAAAATGTGGTATCTTGTTGTTCCTCGCAAAGTCGAGGCTTTTTCTTTACGAGTAAAGAGAGCTTCGAAATTGTGTGTCGATTGATTGGAGATTTATTTAGATTTCTATATTTATTATGCTTAAACGCATTATCAAGAAGTCCCCCATTGAAAGCGCGCTGATTGGACTTATGGTGTTTGTTCTTGGATACGGAGCCCTTCCTGCCTTTGCTCTTGCTGGTGAGGATATTGGGCCGGACATGACATATGTGGCCATTCAGATTGAAGCTATGCAAAACAGTCTTCGTGATTTCGGAACTCTTCCAAGCTCCGAGGGACGTGAGGCAAACTATACTATTAACGTTATGGCAACGGCGTATAACTCACTGCCGGGTCAGACCGACAGCACGCCATTTACGACCGCATCTGGAACTACTACGCGTCACGGAGTGATCGCAGCAAACTTTCTTCCGTTTGGAACGCGAGTGAAGATTCCAGAGATTTACGGAGACCAGGTATTTATTGTGGAAGACCGTATGAACGCCCGATATTGGCACAAGGTTGATATTTGGATGGAGGGATACGACGACGCAATTGAATTTGGAATTAAGAACATTACGATTGAGGTTTACCCAACTTCATAGTTAAGCAAACGCAGCCCCTTGTGGGCTGTTTTTGTATAGGTTGAATAACTTATCAGCACATGCTACATTTTGCGCATATGAATAAACTATTTTTAGGGCTTTTAACCCTCGTCCTTATGGGCGCAGGCTGTTCCGCGGGCGTGGCCGACGACGCAAGTCAAGAAGACGCTCAAGCCGAATGGTGGTTGAGTTTTGACTTGCCAGAAGACTGGGTTGTTGTATCTCACTATGGCGGGGGTTCAGGTGAGCTTCCTACGGCAGATTTAATTGAAGCACGAACAACGGATGTCGTTATTCAAAGCACATCATTACCGATCTCTGTTGATGGCGGAGTTGGTGAAGGGTGGGAGGAGTATGTGGATTCGGACTACACATATGTACGGGCATTTCGCTACAGCAAGCTTCGGCCCCTTTCAGACGACGCGATCGATCTTGGAAACGGATTCTACGAAGCTGATTGGCTCGGAGAGACTGCCTATTGGTGGCCACAAGAATTCGGAAACTACCTATTCCTGATAGATGTTGACGGACAAGAGCGCGAGGCGGCGAAAGAAGTTATCTTCACCGCGCAGGAGCACGATTTGAGCGATCAGCTATAATATAAACGTGAAATCTAAACGATAAGAATATTTATGACAATGATACGAAGATATATTGCGAGTGTTGCTATGGTGGCACTTATGGTCGGAGCTCTTTTTGCGGCAGCACCAGTGAGTGCGGCCCTCACCTTTCCAACAGTTGCGGATCTTGAGGCAGGAGACCTTTTCAAGACCGACGACTCTTCAACGGTTTACTACTTTGGAGCAGACGAGCTCCGATATGGTTTTCCAAACGAGAACACGTACTTTACTTGGTACGACGATTTCGATGACGTTGTTACAATTACATCTACTGAAATGAATTTGATTCCTTTCTCTGGAATGGTTACGTACTTCCCACACTTTGATGGGATGACGGACACTCGACTGCTTCAGATTACAGGGCAGGAAGAAATCTACGTGTCATTGGGGCTTACTATGCTCATTGAGGTAGAGGACGAAGATGATGCAGCGGTGCTTTTTGGAGACGACTGGGCTGATCGAGTAGACGTACTTCCAGACGTTTTTGTAAGCCACTATATTATCACCGGCGGAAACATTGATGATGACTCTGAGTTCGACGAGGTGCCAGACGATGGATATTCAATCTCAGACGACATGGAGCTTGTGGCGCCAGTCGGTGTGATGATCTATGAGGATCCGCTTCGATTCGCCGTTTCAGACGAAAGCGTTTGTGATGACGATTACTGCGCATACAACGAGCTTACGGTCGAGCAGGGAGATACAATCAAGTTTGTTAACTATGCAGAAGAAGAGGTTCGAGTTCGTGAAGAGAACAACGAGTGGACAACTGGTCCAATGGGAACAGAGGATGTTGTTGTTTTGACGGTTGATAGTGAGCCTGGAGAATACTATTTCTACGGAAATAGCGACGACGACATCGTTGGAATCCTAACAGTTGAATAAGCGACCCCACGAAGCGCTTGGCAGCCCAGAAGTTGTTTTAAGTGGAAAGAAAAAGGCACATCTTGACGATGTGCCTTTTGACTTGTACTCTGCGCGTGCAATCGAGTATACGTATACTCGCTTGGCCGCGTGGCGAAGTGGCTAACGCATGGGTCTGCAAAACCTTTATCCGCCGGTTCGAATCCGGCCGCGGCCTCCATCGAGCTGGGCTCGACACATAAACTGTTCGAGAATAGCTCGATGGAACACTAAAAAAGATAGAGTTTGAAAAACCAACAGCGAATGCTGCTGGTTTTTTTGTTTATGAGGTGTACGGCTTTCCAATTTTCCAGAAGTAATCAAATTGACTTTTTAGTGTTTGGTGAAGCTCGGCACTTTCTACGATAAGTCCGTAGTGTTCTCTTCGCGCGCTTAAGAAAGCTACGCGGTTTCCGTATATGCCATAACCAATATGTTGTTGAAGGTCCTTTGGCAGAGTTCTGGCGCGACGAAGGAAAGTTTTTTGTGTAGGTGTTCCTTTTAGAAAGGAGTAATCGCGGCCTTGTTCTGTTTGGCCGTGTGGCCAGAGTACATTTAGCCAAATTCCTCTAGCAATACGTTCTTTATGAAATGCTGCTAAAACACTCTCGGGGATAGCGCCAATCATTTCTTCAACGGGCCATAGCCAATAAGTTTCTTTTTCTCGTGACCTGAGAATGTCGCGAAAAATTCTTTCAGCCGACTCCGTTGATTCAAATACAGAAAATCTTGGTTTGTAATATTCAATCTTAGGAATTTTCTTTGCTAGCGAAGCGAAACTATTTTTTGATTCAACTAGTTGCTGAATCCTTTCATCAAAGAGTTCTTGAATACGATCCGTAGACTCTGCTATAAAAAGCTTTCCGTGTCTGGTTACGATAGGTGATGCAAGTCCATGATCAATTAGGGCGCCTAGGTGGCCATATAGAGTTGGTCTCGCTACAGCCATTTTTTTGCTGAGATCAACTATTGACACACCTTCCGGGAATTGACGGAGAGCTAAAAAAGTTTCTCCTTGAGGGGTTGAGATACCCAGCTGAACTATTAGGTCGGTTATATTCATATGGTGTCGGATGTTGACGACAGTTTTACATAAAATGAACGATATGTAAATGTTGCAAGTATGAAAAACAAAAAAATATTTATCAGTTTCGCGTTTGTTGCAGGTTTAGCTGCATTGCTCGGCTCACACTTTGTTTATCAGCCCGTAACTGTCCAGACAGAGCCCATTGTTATTGGATATATGGGGGCGTTAACCGGGTCAGCAGCATTTATCGGAAAAAGTACTCAGGCTGGGATTATGCTGGCGGCTGATCAGGTAAATGAGGAGGGAGGGGTGTTGGGACGGCCTATCGAGATTATATATGAGGATAGCGCATGTGATGCCACTACGGCCGCTACGGCAGCAATGAAGTTAATAAATATTGATAATGTAGTTGGAATTATAGGAGCTCTGTGCTCGCATGCCACGCTTGCGGCGGCACCAATAGCAGAGGCGGCGCAGATACCTCTAATATCTTACACTTCGAGCGCGCCAGCTATCACGGATGCGGGCGAATATATTTTTCGTGTTGTTCCGTCGGATGTTTTTCAAGCGCAACACGCCGCACGTTATTTACACGAGGACCTACAGGTAGAGCGTGTGGCGATTCTTCATTGTAGAAATGATTATTGCGAAGGCAATAAGGAAGCTTTCCTGGAGGCATTTAAGGGGGAGGTGACATCGCAAGAAGGACATGAAGAGGGTGCAACAGACTTACGAACACAGATCATTAAAGTCATGGCAACAAACCCGGAGGCAGTGTACTTTTTGGGCTTTCCAACAGATACCGTAGTTGGCATCAAACAAATGGCAGAGCTCGGTTTTTTAGACCGGGTAAAGGTGCTTGGCCCAGATACTTGGTCTACACAAACTATTTGGGACAGCTTAGGCGCTCTTGCTGATGGGGTTATGTATATGCAGCCAGGAAATATTAAAGACGATACGTCATTCTCGAAGGACATTCTGGCTTATTTAGCACCCGAAGAAATTAGCGTTTACACTTCTCGTGCTTATGACGCCTTGCGTATTATGACGCAATCAATCAATATATCTGAAGGTGTTAATGGCGAAGATATTGTAGAGACGCTATATGAACTTAGTAATTATCAGGGTGTTGCAGACTCGTATTCATTTGATCAAAACGGCGATGTTGTTGGTGCGACGTACGATATTCTCCAGATTCAGGACGGGTTACCTGTGTTAATTAAATAAATGTTTCATGTTAAAAAAAACCAGCAGCGCAGGCTGCTGGTTTTTTTGTTTGTCTACAGGCTTGTTTCTTGCAATATTCGCACAATAGCGTCGAGTGGAAGTGATGCGAGGTTCTTTGGAATTACCTCTACAATCATTTTCATTACATCCGGGTGCATTTCTTCTACTAGTGCATTTTTGTGAGCTTCTGGTGCGCACAGGAGAATCTCTTCATCTTCACCCTGAACGTACACCATTAGTTTCTTGTTTAGGTCCTTGTACAGGTCTTGCCGAACGCGGTGTCGGACTTCATCTGACGGGGAACTTCCTTCTCCAGGTGATTCAATCTCTTCCCCCTCAAGTACCTCAATCTCTTCTATTTCTTTTTCGAATGCTCGAAAGATTTTTGCCACCTCGTTGTTTGTAACTACGATAAGTGTGCGTTTTGGATAGCCGAGATAATGATTTGAAATCTGCATAGTAGGGGTTACGTGTTTGAACTAATTCGACATTGCAGGTTATTCCAGAGTGTAGTCACAGACGTTTCTATGACGGAAACTAATTTTAAAACTGCAAATGCTTCGAACGACTATATACATTATAGCTTTTTGTGCGCGTGAGGTCGAGTTGAAACGTGATATACTCGGAGCGATATGGAAGGAGGATTACGTGTGCGCGCAGGCGCCTTCATGCGGGAAATTGTTTTTGGACTCGAGGATAGTCTCGTGTCGACGTTAGGTGCTGTGACCGGAATTGCGGTTGGTACCGGAAATCGATACGTGGTGATTCTTTCGGGCTTAGTTTTAATTGCTGTTGAAGCGTTGTCGATGTCGGCAGGTAGTTATCTCTCTTCAAAATCGGCACGAGAAGTTTTTGACCGAAGGCTTAAGCAAGATCAATCGCGTTTACTTCAAGAGCGGGTGGATGACGATACTACGTTTGCGAATGTTCTTAAAAAAGCAAAACTTTCAGCGAAAGATCAGAGCAAGGTTCTCTCAGCGCTTGGAAAAGAACGAAAGCTTTGGATGAAAGAAGTACAGCGCTGTGAACATAGGTTCGCGCCAGCTGTTTCATCGTCACCAGTAACGTCAGGAATTGTGATGGGATTATTTTATCTTTTGGGTGGAGGTATTCCGCTGATTGCATATTTGGTTTTGCCAGTTGAGGATGCGATGATTCCGTCAATTGTTATTACCGGAATAGTATTGTTTGCTGTTGGAGTTTTGAAGGCTCGTTATGTGCAGGGCCACTGGCTAAAGAGTGGGATGGAGATGATGCTAGTATCACTTACGGCTGCACTCTTAGGGTTCTTGATTGGTAATTTGGCCGCAGGTTTTTTAGGGGTTTCGATATAAAGTATGTTTTTGCATAGATTGGGAAAATCACATGCGCCGGAGTTTCCAGGGAAGCTTACTTGGCTTAACAGCGATCCGCTTACGTTAAAGTCGTTGCGCGGAGAAGTTGTTTTGATCGATTTTTGGACGTATTCATGTGTGAATTGTGTTCGAACATTCCCACATATTAGTGATTGGCATAAGCGCTACGGTGACAAAGGGCTGACAATAATTGGAGTTCATACACCAGAGTTTGATTTTGAGCATGACGAAAAAAATGTTCAAAGAGCCCTGAAGCAATTCAAGCTTAAGTACCCAGTTGTTTTAGATCCTGACTATGCTATTTGGAATTTGTATTCGAATCGTTGGTGGCCACGGCATTTTCTTATAAATAAGGACGGATCAATCGTGTACGACCATGTTGGAGAAGGCGGATATGCGGAAACGGAGATGGCGATTCAGCGCGCACTCGGCGAGATCGGTGTAACGGACCTTCCACCCGTGGCGCCAGACATGGGGTCTGCCGGTGGAATTTGTTACCGCACAACGCCTGAGACCTATCTTGGTTATGTGCGTGGGAAATTTGCGAACGCTCAAGGTATCGCACCAAACACAGAAGAGTCGTTTACTGTAGACGGAGATTTCGCACCGGACAAGGTGTATCTTCACGGTCATTTCAAAATCGAAAAGGAGGGGGTGGTTCACGGGCGTGCGCTTCCTGCGGCGAATGAATACCTAGCACTTCGCTACAGTGCTTTTTCTGTGAATCTTGTTACGGGGTCCACAAATAATCGAAAAGCAAAGATAGAAATTCTTTTAGATGAGCAGCCTCTTCCAGAAGATATGGCCGGGGACGATGTTGTTATGGAGGGAGGTAAGGCGATTGCATATGTTAACGCACATCGCATGTATAAGCTTATTGATTCGGACGCATACCACCAAGGAGTATTAAAGTTAAAAACAGCATCAGACAATCTTGAGATGTTTGCCTTCACTTTTGGGGGTTGCAAAGGGCAATAAATTGCTATAAAGTCCAGCCCTATGGCTAACCGCGAGGTGTACCTCGATCATGCAGCTACAACACCAATTGACGAGCGGGTGCTTGGAAGCATGCGGCCGTTTCTTTTAGAGAACTTTGGAAACCCCTCAAGTTTCCACATGATGGGAAAGGTTGTGCGAGATGCGATCGATGATGCGCGCGAAAAAGTCGCTGTTGCGCTCGGTGCTCGACCAGATGAAATTCTTTTCACGTCTGGCGGTTCTGAATCTGACAATCTTGCGGTGTTGGGTGTAGCGCGAGCGCACATTGAGCACGGAAAACATATCGTGAGTTTGCGCACGGAACACCAGGCAGTCGCCGAGCCGCTTTACCATCTTGAAAAGAAAGAAGGCTTTGAAGTTACTTATGTCGATGTTGATAGAGAAGGCCTAGTCGACGCGCAAGCAGTTATTGATGCTATCCGACCCGACACTACACTGGTCACTATTTTATATGCGAACAATGAGATTGGAGTCATCCAGCCAATTTCAGAGATCGGAAACAAAATTCAAAAGATGCGCGAGGAGACCAAAACTCGCTATCCACTTTTTCACACGGATGCATGTCAGGCTGTCGGTACACTAGAGGTCGACGTAAACAAACTGCATGTCGATTTAATGACAATAAACAGCTCAAAGATTTACGGACCAAAAGGTGTTGGCGCACTGTACGTTCATCGTGGAATCAAGCTTCGGTCTTTGCAATTCGGTGGAGCACAGGAGCGCGGAATTCGTCCAGGTACGGAAAACGTTATTGGAATTGTTGGTTTTGGAACGGCTATCGAGATTGCCGCGGAGGAGCGTGAGCAGTATAACGAAAAAGTTACGCCTCTTCGTGACTATTGTATTGAGCAGCTTCTGTCAGTCATACCTAAAACTCGCCTGAACGGTCACCCCACAAAACGGTTAGCAAACAATGTAAACATTTCCTTCATGGACGTTGAAGGGGAGGCGCTTTTACTGTATTTAGATGCGTCTGGAATTTACGCCTCAACCGGCTCAGCGTGTACGAGCGCGTCGTTGGACCCAAGTCATGTTATATTGGCGCTTGGATTGCCATACGAGGTAGCACACGGGAGCCTACGCTTCTCGCTAGGACGTTCAACAACGAAAGAAGACATTGATTATCTTGTGGCGACGCTGCCAGCACTCGTTGAAAGGCTACGAAAGATCAGCCCTGTGAGTGTGGACGAAAAATATTTCCGGTAAAGATACACTTATGGCAATGGAAGGAACACATGTTAGATTCGCTCGCGAGTTGTTGGAGGTTGCTGACGTCACAGACATACAAGCATACTATTCAGGAGCCGTTTACCCCGATTCTCGTTATATTACCGGAGTTGCTCGAGAGGTTGTGCACCCGAGAGGCGTTTCCTTACCTGAGGACTTTGAGGGAAAGAGCGATTTTGAGAAAGGTTGGCTTACGCACGCTTACTATGATGAACATGCCGGTGGAAGGTTGAAAGAAATGTTCGGAATTGAAAAAATAGGGCAAGGAGATGATGCCTGGGTTAAGGTGACGGCAGCAAAAATGATAGAGGAGCTGGCATCTTTGAAAGTTTTGGGTGACAACGTGAAAGTATTTTCTGCACTTTCTTTTGCGGAGAGTCCAAACGGTGAAAAGAGAGAACTTCTTAAAAAATATTACAAAATTCAGAACGGTTATTGTGCTAACGGTTCTGGAAGGGTAGAAAATTTCACGGACATCTATCGTGCGTTTGTTTCAGAGGGGATGTGGGGAGATCTTATTAAAACAACGGAGTCGCTTAGCGCAGATAACGAGATAGTGAAAAAGATCGAGGCAATTTATCCAGCAGTTGTTTCCAAAATTATATGAACGATCACGTATTGCCGCCAATCAAAGGCTCAGGAGGAGACGTTGCCTCACAAGATAAGAAGCAGTCTTGGTTTTATTCGGATATTGTAAAAGAACATTTCTTTAATCCGAAAAACTTTTTGGATCGTGACATAAAGGAGGGCGAGTTTAACGCAATGGGAAAGGTTGGGTCTCCCGCATGTGGAGACGAACTTAAGGTGTGGCTCAACGTCGGAGAAGACGAGAAAATTCTGGACTTTAAATGGAAGACATTCGGTTGTGGGTCTGCAATCGCCAGCACGTCGATCGCTTCTGTGATGGTTATTGAAAACGGTGGAATGACATTGTCGGAAGCTCGCAAGATTAAGCCTCAGGACATTATGAAAAGGCTTGGTGGACTTCCTCAGCGTAAATTTCATTGCAGTGTTTTGTGCGACAAGGCTTTGCGTGATGCTATAAACGACTATTATCGTCGTACCGATCAGATTGATAAGATACAGGTTGAGGCAGCGCGAATTATTGACCCTGTGTCGAAGGTGACTGACCGTGATATTGAGGAGGCGGTGCTCGAGGGTGCTATAACGCTCGAGGCTGTGCAGAAGAAAACTAAAGCAGGAGTTGGTAACCCAGGGGTTTTACCAGCGATTGAAGAGTTGATACGCTTTTACAAAGATAAGTATTTCGGCTAAACTGGACTCGCAACGTAGCGATCTGTCCTATTTTAAAGGGGGACACGATATGTGCGGCAAAAGAATTTTCTTCCAATAAAATAAGACTATGAAATTGACTATCAAAGTAGATCCAGACCTGTGTATTGGTGCAGCTAGTTGTGTAACTATTGATCCGGCGACTTTTCTATTAAACGAAGAGAATAAGGTTTACGTACTTGACCACGGCGAGGCTCCTGGAGGACAGGTTTATGAGCGCGTAATCGAGATGACAGAAGATGAAAAAGAAACATTGATTTTGTCAGCTCAGTCATGCCCAACTCTCGCAATTTTCATATACGATGAAGCTGGCGAGCAGATTTATCCAGACATGTAGACCGTTATGGCTAAACAGTTTGTTATTATTGGTGGCGGAATTGCGGGGACGACAGCCGCTGACCAAATTCGTAAAATCGATGCAGACGCATCCATTACAATAATCGACGAGGAGTTTCACCCTCTGTATTCGCGCATCTTGCTCGTGCATTACCTTGAAGAAAAGGTTCCACGCGAGCGAGTTTTTATGAAGAAGTTAGAGTGGTATACCAAAAATAACATTGAGCTGATGAGCGGTGTGATTGCAAAGGCAATAGACACCAAAAACAAATTTGTTACAACAAGTGACGATCGAGAGCTTCCTTACGACGAACTACTTATTACAACGGGTGGGGAGCTGCGAATGATAGAAGACGATAGGCGCGGCATTGCTTATTTTAGAAGCATGGATGACGCTGATTATATTTTGAAACTTGTTAACGAGTTGCGTGCGCAGCCAAAGAAGGACTGGCATGGACTGATTTACGGAGGAGGCTTCATTGCCATTGAATTTATAAAAATATTCGATCACTATAATATTCCGATGACCATCATGATGCGTGGTGACGGTTTCTGGTCACGTGTATTGAGCGACCACTCCAAGAAAGTGCTCGCAGATCACGCAAAGGCTGGCGGGGTTACGATTATAAACGGAGTGAAGGAGTTTGATTTTATCGGAGAAGGTGACTTTGAGGGTGTTGTCGTTGACGGAAAAGAAATTAAAGGGCAGATGCTTGGAGTCGGAATCGGCATGCAGAGCAAGGCTGCGTTCGTGCGCGAGGCGGGTATTGAGATGGACCAAGGTATTGTTGCAAACTCATTTCTCGAAACTAGCACGGACAACGTGTATACTGCAGGAGACATTGCACAGTATGAAGATGTGTCTGCGGGCCGATCAATGGTTGCCGGTAACTGGATGAAGGCCGTGATGCAAGGGCGCGTGGTCGCACAGACAATGACGGGGACGCGGACAGAGTTCGAGCTCGTTTCATCCTATTCAACACATTTGATGGGGAAGGAGATCGTATTTATTGGTGACACGGACCGTAGTGCTGCTGATAAAGTTGTTCAGCACGTTGCGGAGGCGGGAGACTCGGTAGAGTTGTTCGAGCGCGACGGAAGAACGGTGGGTGCGCTATTTATTGGTTCTGTGAAAGAAAGACAAGCAATTACAAACGCGATTAAAAAGTCGGAGATCTATGCTCGATGATGAAAAAGTTTACAAACGCTATGATAAAGATGAAGTAGCATTTGGTATTGAAAGGCTTTCCGAGCAGGTGCAGATTGCGTGGCAGCAGACGCGTCGCATCCAGGTTCCAAAGGCGTATCGAGGCGTTGAAAATATTGTCGTTGCTGGAATGGGTGGGTCGGCACTTGGGATTCATGTGATTGTTAATACCTTGTCGGAGATGATTAAGAAGCCGGTTATAATCACGCGTGATTACCGTCTGCCAGGATTTGTAAATTCCAAGACACTCGTTATTTTGTCTAGTTTTTCAGGAGGTACGGAGGAGATTTTATACGCTGGTCGCGAGGCGAAGAAGCGAAAGGCAAAGATGATGGTGATCACTACTGGCGGGAAGCTCGCTGCATTTGGTAAACGTGAGAAGCTGCCGATGTATAACTTTGAGCCAGGGGACTTGGCTAAGCAGCCACGACTTGGAGTCGGGTTTACGCTTGCAGGTACTCTCGGGCTGTTGCAGCGTGCCGGAATGGTGAAGGTTGGACGACAGGAGATTGATGCGTTCGCGTCTGCTATGAGCGAAGTTGTTGATACATGTGCACTTGATGTAAAGGTTTCAAAAAATCCAGCAAAGACGGTAGCGCAAGAAATTGAGGGGCGACCGATTTTAATTGTTGCGTCCGAACACCTGTCTGCAAGCGCTCATATAATGCGGAATCAAATTTCAGAAACTGGAAAACAGTTTGTTGAATGCCACAAGATTCCAAAGATGAACCATTATTTCATGGAGGGACTTACGTATCCGAAAGGTTTTGTAAAAAAGTTCGTTGTAGTGATGTTGAAGTCAAAGTTTTATCATAGACAAAATCAAAAGCGCTACGATATTACCGCTGAGTTGTTTGAAAAGCTTGGAGCGAAAGTTGTGGAGTATGACGCGGGCGGAGGTTCTCGTTTTGCAGAGGCCGGTGAGTTGCTGCAGTTTTCTACATTTACAAGTTATTACCTTGCGATGCTCAACAAGGTGAATCCGATAAAAATTCCGTACGTAGATTGGTTCAAGGAAGAGTTGAGTAAATAAATTTCCAACAAGATGTAAGAAGCGTAGGAAAGAAAGAGCCTCACAACATACATTGTGAGGTTTTGCGCATGCACAAAGGCGGCTAGGGCCCAACGAGAGATCTCTCTCGCCGGGTTACCTGCCGCCTACTACGATGTGGTTGGTCTACTTTCCGTGCTTCTCGCGAAGCTCTCGCATTGTCTCTGCGTCCTGTGAGCTATCCGACCGGTCAGGGTCGCTGCTTTCTGAGGACTTGGAGTCAGAGCTTGAGCTTTCATCACTGTACTCTTCGTACTTCTCCTGGGTCCACTGAACACCCTCCTTTGTGGTGTCGATAGTCCAGCCGATTCCCGCAACCGCCCCACCCACAAAGATGAGCAAGAGGAAGTTGAGAGGGATCAAGATGAAGACGACCCAGACAAGGATGCGTACACCGCTGATCGTTTTGCGAGCGAACCAGTTTGGCTCTACCGCCTCGATACCTTCTTTGTTGCGGGTTGCCAGTTCAAGGGCGAACCAGATAATCAACAACGAAGAGATCAACCCCATGACACTCGCGACCTTCACGAGGCCAGGCATCCAACTGAGGTTTGCCCAAGGGAACCAGAGGAAGACTACGGATGCTACGCCGGTGATGATCATGATCGTCTGAAGGCCCAGGTTCCTGTACCAAGTGATCTTGATCCGATCGTCTTCTGCCTCCTCTTGATTGTTGCGAACCATCTGTGCAAGCCGCTCCAGAATTGATCCAGTGGTGCGAACGGGGTTGAGCCGACGCAAACCATTGAGAACTATACTGAGCATAGCTGCCGGAATTCCTGCGCAGAAGCGCGTGATTGCCGTAGGGACGAGGCTGCATGCGAAGAGGATGAAAACTACCAGGAACTCGTTGATGTAGTCCCAATCACCTTTCATTGCAAGCAGGACGGTCACAGCGAGAGTGGCTCCCCAAAAGAGGTAGGACATAACAACGGCGCTGATCCACAGGACGTTCACCGCAATGAACGCCAGGATTCCAGCTATCGTCGCCAGACCAGCGGCAACGCCGCCTGCCATTGCGAGCTTCCGGCCCCACTTGAACATGAACTCACTTGCTGCACCCCGATCGACTGCTGCATCTAGCTTGTCGAGATAGGTTGCTACAGGCATCGACTTGGCGTTGATGGCCATGTTGATGACGCCCGGGCAGTTCGTCATGGGGTGGTTCCAGACCTCTTCAAAGACAATGTCGTAGCTGTCAGACAGTGTCCTTCCGACAACGTCACGCTCGAAGGCCGCGGCCAGCTCTTCAGGCCGTTTCTCGGCGAGATGGGGCATGCCCTTGCGCGTACGAAAGGCCTTGCCTTCGAACGTACGAAACGGAGCTTCACCATCTTCTGCGTGCATTCGTGCTCTCGTGTTGTCTGACTGACACTCTTCTTCTGCGGCGAACATAACCGCGTCATAGGCACGAAGGATCCAGCGACGTTCGGGTGTGTTGCACAGCGAGAAGAACGTGGTCTTTTTCACGTGCTCTACAGCCGCAAGCTTGCGTGCCACAGCTTCCTCGGCAGTGGCCATTGCCGCTTGAATTGCCTCGGGAGAGCGCTGGTTGCCGATCTGGTGGAAGCCGCTTGCTACGCCATGTCCGCTGGATTCGATGATATCCCCTAGCTCTTGACCAAAGCGTCTTCGAGCATACCTTCCAACACCTTCTGTCACGGTGTTGATACCAAGGGCAGAGATCGTAGGATTCTTCAGCATCAAGTCGACGATGGTGCCGATGATGCCGGGCGCCGAGCGAAGCGCGTCTTGATTCGAAACCATGTAGGTACGAATTTCGTCATCCAGCGTGGCAACTGCGCCACCGGTCAGGTTGCGGGGGTTGAGCATGAGAGTCTCCTCAGTGAAATGGAATGGGGTTTGGGAACGGAATGTTCCTTGTGAAGGTGTTGCTACGGGCGCAATGAGGCCACAGTAGAACGGTCCAAAATAGCATAAAAAAGCGTTTTTGTCAATGTGTCTTAAACAAAAGGAGGGTATTTGGTTGAGGGTTCAGATATTGGAAAAAAGCTGCAACTTATCACTTTGTTGATGTTTTGTTAATAATTCATTGCTGAAGATATTTTTACGTAACAGTATATTTACAGAGTTAGCATTTATCACTGTTTTGTTCGCTTTTGGTTGACAAAAGGCCTATTTTATGCTATATTTCACAGTCCGAAATAGTTTCCAGAGGTGGCTGCGGACGCCCACAACCTAATCCACCTCACACCACCAACCAAGAACACAGGAGAGAACCATGCTCATCACACTGATGATGCTTTCAGGCCTTGCGCTCGCGCAGGACCACCTGATGCAACCGGAAGAGCACTTTGAGTGCTACGTTCCGGGTGGAAGCGAGCCAGCACGGTGTTGGCAAGCAAAGAGCATCCACGACGCCGGCTATGTCTGTCTAGACACTGCCTGCTCCGCCCTCAACAACCCGCCCGTTGCAGCAAGTCTGCACGTCCATGTTGAGCCAGCTACCACGGTAAGCGAAAGCGCACCGTGGGCTGACGAGCGGGTTCCCGCTTTGACGCCCGAGGCTCGCACATCGCCCAACACCTATGCGCGGAGCCCCGGCACTGTCGATCGGAATGGCGTTCGGGTCTATGGCCCGACGACGCATCAGTCGGGAGGGAACGGGTCCTTCGACAGGTCACTGGAGGTCGTCGGCAACTGGGATGCAAATGAGAGCTGGGTTGCGGAAGTCCGTGGCCAGAATGCTCGCTATGAGAATGAGGCCAATCTTGCTGATCAGCGTGCTGATGAAGCTGAGGCGCGTGCCGCAGCAGCTGAGTACAGCCGTCAGAAGGCTCTAGTAGCCCAGAGACGTGCGCAGGCACGTAGTCGATCTCTCGCCTCAGACCTTAACTCGGCCTTGGATGCCGGGGGAGGACTGCTTGATGAGAATGATCGTCTCGCAGCTGAGCTCGCAGAAGAGCAAGCCCGCCTGCGGGCCCTGCAGGAAACCACCACCGAAGAGGAGAAGTGACATGAAGAAGTACATTACAGCGCTTATCGCCTTGATGTTGCTGATCGTGCCACTCGCCTCGGCGATGGCAAGGCCAAGCAACGTCGCGGACCAGCACCCCCAGGGTGCGAATGTCCGAGACGTTCAGCAGAAGCACGGATACTGCTGGGTCGGTGACGTCCCGGTAGGCTTCAATGACCAAACTCTGGTCATTGAAATCACGTCGAGGAAGCGGACCAACTCTGAGGCTCAGAAGGATGTGCGGCCGATGCTGCCGCTCATGCTCACGGTCGAGGGGTCCAAGGTCAAAGTCATGAGGCGACACACCCTCAACGAAGAGCATACGCCTCACGGCTATCTCGTCACGATTGGGAATGTGGAATACCTCGAGACCGTCCTGTGGCCAGGTCAGTCATGCCAGGTTACCCCGCGCCAAACCCCGGACAACCGATACACGGTTACCACGACCAGAGTGTCGACGGGAATTCTGTCTGACAATTGGCTGCGGGCAGACGGAGTAAGCGGATTCATGGGGTACAAGAACATCGTAGGCGGAAAGCTCTTGCACAGCGGGTGCGAGGAGAAAGAGGTTCGATACGTCGGCAAAACCATGCCGGTCGTGACGAAGGCCTCTGACGACTTCACTGACTGCTAGTCACCACTAGCAGTCACCTACTACAACCAGCAACCACAACGTCTACGCCTTATCGAGAATCTGACGAATCTGTCAGGACTCGGTAAGGCGTTCGTTCTTTTTAGCACCTAAATACAGTCATTATCCTGACTGTATTTGTCGTATGTTTGGCTGCAACGAATTCCAATCTCGTCGGCGTAGCGCTGCTAGGCCTCCTTGGTTATCATTCGTTTCGCTCAATCATCCTTTCAAATACATCTAGAACATGACCGTCTGTGAATACCATTTCTGACATGTAGACATTACGCAACCCGGTTGCGTAATGGGTGGTACACAGTTGTCTGAGCGATATAAGGTTCTTATAAAAACAAAAACAGAGCCTTGCGGCTCCATTTTTATATACGCTTATAACTAGCTGACTAGGTTCGCATCACTAAGCGCTGTGATAACGAAGTTTGTAATTGAGTATGCTGCGAGCAAGATGATCAGACCTACAACTGAGTTGATCATGATTGTCTTTGCTTTTCCAACCTGGTCTGTGTTTCCTCCAGCCGTCATCCATAGGAATCCCGCGTAGATTACGAGCATTAGGAGTACGATACCGAGAACACTCACTAGAACACTCACTAGAATACCGATCGTTTCCGGAAGATCAGATGTAGCGAGAGTCGAGTTGTCTCCAGCCTCCTCAAGATTATCTGCTAGTGTGGCTGCGGATACAGGTACTGCTGCGTAAAGTAGTGGGAACGCTAGAGCGAGGGCAAGTGCCACGGCTCCAACACGTTTGAGGATATTTGTCATAAATCTTTATTTAATATTTTTGGAATTATCTTCGAGAGTGTCCTTCGGTCCATTCTTTACAGCAACTGCTGCACCGTTGTGAAAAAGCCTCGAAATAGTTCTACTATTCTTACGTTTTTTCACTTAGGCTCGCTAGCTTCTGATAAGAATGTTTTCAAAGGCACTCTCAAATACAATCCCTTGATGACAGTAGTGTAACAAATGTTGATTTAGTCTACCAGCTCTATTGGGTAATAGCCTCGACTACGAAGAG
This sequence comes from Candidatus Uhrbacteria bacterium, assembly GCA_018664485.1. Lineage (GTDB taxonomy): Bacteria > Patescibacteriota > Patescibacteriia > UBA9934 > UBA9934 > JABJOE01. The sequence continues at coordinate 81,744 of JABJOE010000002.1, forward strand.
AGATATAGCATATGAGGCGAGGACTATTATTAATCCAACGATAGCATTGACGAGTATACCCTTCGCTTTATCAACCTGGCTTGAGTTTCCTCCAGCCGTCATCCATAGGAACCCCGCGTAGATGATAAGTAGCAGAAGTATGACTCCAAGTATGGATAACACCACATCTATTAATGTGGAAACTATGCCCAGCAGGTCACCTTCATCGGCATCTACCGATCCGTAGACCTCTACAGCTGTATCGTCTAGCTGGTCGGTGAAGTCGACTGCTTGAGTGACAATCGGTACGGCGAAAAATAAAAGGAGGAGAGGGCTAGCTAAGAGCTTCGAAGACAAAGTTCGTAATCGCATAGGCGGCAGATATAATAACTGTTCCAATGACGGCAGTAATAAGAATGTTCTTCGCTTTATCAACCTGGCTTGAGTTTCCTCCAGCCGTCATCCATAGGAATCCACCATAGATCATAAGGACCAGGAAGATAACACCAACCAAACTCATAAGAGGGTTGATGATATAGATTCCAACCCAGGAACCGATGGTGATGTCATCGATAGAGCCGTAAACTTCCTCACCCGTAGTCTCAAGTCCTGTATCTTCAGGAGAGAGCTGGGCGAGCGCTAGTTGTGGTAGTAGGCACAATGTTAGTAGTGCTAGAGATAGTTTCCGCATAGCCGTAGGCCCGAGAAGGGCCAGCGGTCATACGACAACGCATGAGTTTTGCAGGGCTGTGAGCGGCTTCTTACTGAGATGCTTCCAAAACGGATGTAAGCACAAAGCTTGAAATCGCGTATGCAGATAGGATGATGGCAAGTCCGATAATACCGGCTACCAAGAGACGCTTTGCCTCTCCAACTTTATCATCGTTTCCACCGGCTGTCATCCACTTGAATCCACCCATAAGTACGATGAGCACTGCGATGATTCCAAGGAAGCCTAGGAAAACATTGATCAAGTTTCCGATTGTAGACTTTAGGTCTGACTGTCCAAGACCTGTGTTGTCAGTGAAGTCCTCACCGAAGAAGTCATCAACTTCTAGCTCGTCTGCGTGAGCGTACTGAATGTTTGCGTTAAAAAGTCCGGCTGCTGGTAGGAGCAATAGTAGTCCTAGACCAAATGCGCTAAGTGCGCGTGTGAGAATGTGGCTCATAAAGACATTAGTTAGTAAGTGATAGTGATTTTAGATCATTCACATTTTAGAACAATTCCATATACGTAATCGGAGAAGGGTTTTCTCGCAATACGTTGATTAGACGCATGATCGCAAAGGAAATGGTCAAAAAGTGAATGGTCTATTAACCGTCAACGCTTCCAGTTGAAAGAGCGTTGAAGATTGCTGTTGTGATGATATAGGATGAGGCGATAACAATAATTCCCAGAACCGCCCAAACCATGATTTTCTTACCCTTATCTACCTGTGCGCTTTCACCTCGAGCTGTCATCCAGAGCATTCCAGCGTAGATGAACATCAAAAGAGCTAGAGTTCCAGATACCGAAAGGGCTCCTTGAATCACTCTCGCTACAATGATGCGAGGATCAGCTTCTCCGAGTGGATTTGTGATAGTAACCTGTGCGTGGCTCATCAAAGGGATGAACAAGACACTTAAAGATACTATATATGCCCAGATACGTTTCATAGTGCAAATTATAACACGTGGTTCAAATATATGAACAGTGTTTTACCCAGTTTGGTTATTCGGTGATGATGATGTCGGCAGCATCCCCTCCAATTGTGTCTTCGATACTGTCGCCAGATTCTGGAATCTCTCCCGTTTTAAGAACGGAAATGATCACGTTTATTGCAACGTAGGCTCCGAAAATGATGGTAAGTCCGACAAGCGCACCAACGAGCGTATTCTTACCTTTGTCTACCCAGTCAGTTCGGCCTGCTGAGAAGATCCAAACCATCCCCCCGTACACAAACATGAACAGCATGACTGTCCCGCTGATCGCTAATATAAAAACGCTAACATTTACCATTACCTGGAGGCCATTCTCGAGCGTACATCGACCTTCATCACGACATTCGCAAGTTGCAGCAGCCGAGTCACAGATGCCCGCAAAAATAATTCCTTGATCTAAAATGTCATTGTATTGTTCAGAGACGGTTGCAGCTTGTACAGGTGTTGCGATTGCAAAGGCGCCAAGAAAAAAACATGCAGTAATAAGGGTTGCTGTGAAGCGTCGAAATGATAAAACCATATGCGCAAAGTATACAACAAGGCCCACCTCTTTCGAAATGGGTCTTGTTACTGAATGTATGTTGTGGACTAATTTTTGCTGTACGTTTGTTTTACGCGTGATGCAGCTGACGACATCACAGCGTCTGGATCTTCGACACCAGCAAGAATTTCATCAATTAGATTTTTCAGAATCTCGTCTGTTGCGTCGGCGTCATACCCTTTGTACCAACTCTCAGCAGTTAGTACTTGTGAGGCAAATGGTCCGAGCCACTCACTGTCTAGCTGGCTTGAGATCAGACTTCGTAGTGCTGTTGGCTTCTGCGCCTCCTCAAGGTACGAAGGAACATTCTCTTCGTCCGTTGCAAATAGGATGAAGCTCCATGCCCAGTCTGAGAACTCTGTAGACTTCGATACGCCTTCAACCCAGAAGTTTGCGTAGTTGACCTCACGACCTCCTTCAATTTGAGGAATAGTAGTGATGCTGAAGTTTAACTTTGGAGCTGTAGTACGAAGTAGTGGTGTGTGATAGCTGTACCCAATGAAAAATGCGGTTTCTCCGTTTGCAAATGCTTCAAATGAACTCTCGAAGCTCTCGTCCCATGTGTAAACTTCTTTTGTTGGGTTTGCAAAGTCAGTGTAAAAGGCGATGGCGTCATAGCTTGGATAGACATCGTCTGGAACATCTGATGCAACTTCGTCGAATGTCACACGCCCGCGCTCATCCGTCATGTTTGCACCGTTTTGCATCATGAGTAGTGAGATTATATCGACAGAGCGCTCTACATTGTCTGAGGATCCGATAGCTCCACCGGACTGTTCGATTTCTCCGTTTGCATCGTATGTTGTAAGTGCAATGATATTTTCTTGGAACTCAGACCAAGAGTTTGGCGGCTCTGCAATCCCGGCGGCATCCAGAAGGTCTTTATTGTAAAAGAGGGCAAGGCTGTCCATCGACATTGGAAGCCCGTAGATTCGTTCTTCGGGCTCAACGTCATCGTCTGGCTGATAGTCCAAGATGACATCTAGCTCAACCTGTTCTACAAAACTTGATGACAGCTCGCGCGTAGACATTGTCTCTTCTTCGCGTTCGATGATTACGATTTCTTTTCTAACTGTTCCTTGTTGTACCTGTGATTGTGTTGTGATTGTCTCAGGCATTGGCTCCATCAGATCCTGGTATTCATGCATCCATGTGTTGTGAACTGAGAAGATGTCTGGTCCACGTCCTTCGGCAATCGCAAGAACAAGTTCGTCTTGATATTCATCGAAGCGCAATTCTCGGTAGTCGATTTTTACGTTTGGATGCGTTAGGCGATAGGAGTCGATGACTGTGTCGAAAGTGTCATCATCGTCGAATACACGCCAGATTTCGAGCTCAACTTTGTCTAGAGATGAAACTGTACTTCCTCCACCTCCACAGCCGGCACCGATTGTGAGCAAGGCGACAAATGCGAGCGCTATAAATGGTTTTTTGAGTATGCTCATACGCATAGTTTTTTTAGGTAGCGTTTCAAGTCTGCTTTAACGTCGGGATGTGTGAGTCCGAGCTCTATTTGGGCTCGGATAAAATGAAATTTGTTTCCGCAGTCATAGCGCTCACCCTGGAATTTACATCCGTACATTGCTTTTCCTTCTTTTAAGTATGTTGCGAAGGCATCTGCTAGTCGAATCTCTCCATCTCGTCCTGGTTTCTGAGTTTTTAGGATTTCGATGATTCGAGGAGTGATGATGTATCGCCCGACAGCTGCAAGATTTGATGGTGCGTTTTTTGGCTCAGGCTTTTCTACAAAAGTACTAATTTGCCAATTCTTTTTATCAACTTCCTGTCCCGCAATTATCCCGTAGCTTCCAGTTTTTTTCTTTGGAATCTCTTGGATTGCTACAACCGGGTCGCCATACTTATTATATGTGTCGATTAACTGTCCGATCGCTGGTTTTTTGTGATGGATGATGTCGTCTCCGAATAAAACGGCAACAGGCTCATCTTCATCAATGAAAGGGATTGCTGAAAGTAGTGCGTGCCCGTCTCCAAGCGGTTTTGCCTGGCGAACGAAGGCGAACTTCGCGAGCTTTCCGATTGCCTCTACCTTTTTAAGCTCTTCGATTTTCTTTTTTTGCTCAAGACGGTACTCGAGCTCGAAGTTTCGGTCGAAATGATCCTCCAAAGCCCGTTTACCCATAGCTGTCACAAAGATGATCTCTTCGATTCCAGATGCAACCGCCTCTTCAACGATATATTGGATTACAGGCTTGTCGACAACTGGGAGCATCTCTTTTGGCTGCGCCTTTGTTGCTGGTAGGAAGCGGGTTCCCATTCCGGCAACAGGGATAATGGCTTTTCGGATTTTTTTCATAGTATGGATATTATAGCAAAAAGTTGAACACTCCGCCCGGGTGGGCGGAGTGCAGGTGGGGACGCCTAAGCGAGGGCGTCAGATTCAGCCGGATGAGGCTCGTCTGATCTTGGGTATGTACACATACGGGCGCATGACCGGACGTAGAATCATGTCGCTTGTCAATCCTCCAATGAAGAGATGTCCCTCGTGGTAGTGGTAGGCGAAGAGACGGGCATCTGCATCATCGCTTGCATGACCTCGTACATCAGGGTTCCTACACCCGTGGTGTTCACATGTGCCAGAGGCGCGGGCCCAGAGCACATTATCGTCTTCACATTCATCTGAAGCGCGTATCGGGGACACGCCGCGGAGTTCACCTTCTGTAACTATGCGCAATCTTTACCTCCTAATTAAATCATAGCATCCTGTGCATCCTCCGCAACTTTTTGATCTTCTTTATTGCCTTGCCCTGCTTTTTTGGTTGAAATACCTCGATTTCTATATCGAGATTGTCATTTTTTAAAAATACGGCTTTAAGTGCTGCAACTCGTCCATTTCCTTCGAAAGTATAATATTCGCTACCTGAGCTTACCCCACGTATATAGGTGAGTGATGGTAGGTACTTTGCAGAAAGCTCTTTTGTCATTGAACCTTCTTTCAAAATCTTCTTTTTATGGGTTGCGAGAATGCCAGCGCGCTTTTTTGTTGATTCTATTGTTGCTTCTCGATTATCTACCGGGTGGATTGGTATTAAGGAATAGAGAGGTACGACTTTTGTTTTTGGTTTTGGGCTTGTTTGCATAATCTCAAGTACAAGATGTGCCATGAAGGCATCTTTGTAGTTGAGCTGATGAATTTCAGAGCGCTTGCCACCAAGCCAGCTCCACACACGTTTCAATTCTGAAATAATTCGTTTGAACATGCTGGAATTCTACTATCGTTCAGTAAATAGCGAAACCGAAGCTATATAAGGTGGCGACTTTTGCTGATTTTGACGCGGGGATTCTTTATGCTACGTTTTTAATAGGAGGGCACATGAGTATTTTTGGCGATGTTGATATTCTTGCTGTAATTCTCGCTGTATGTAGAAAGACCGGTGCGATCTCACCAAGGGTTGCGTCAAGGGTTGCTGAAGCGTTTTTGCCATTTGGGTTTGAGCTGTGTGGGCTATGCGATTTCAGTGCACCCTATTTTGAAGCTGGATGGGAGGTGGACCCGAGCGATACGGACCTCACGGTAAGATCTATAGTTCAGAGCATGATGGGCATCAAGCTGGGCGACCTTACCGAGACGCAGACGAATGACCTTTTTTTGATTGGTCGGCTATGGCTGAACGGGTGTACAGACAGCGGGGCTGCCTCATCAAGAGGTGTAACAGAGCTTCGTACACTACTTGGTCAAAGGGCGTTTCACTTGATGTTTAGAAGTCTGGTGGATCGTTACGATATCAAGAAAGAGCCAGAACATCTCGCCGACGTCATCGCAGCTTTTGCGGCAGTCGAAGCATCTCGCTCCGAAGCCGCATGACGTGGCGCAGCGCACTCGTCGCCCCGGAGCCCTCGCTCCTCGGGCGGCTCTTTGCTTTAGGTCAGCTTTGCGCTTTGCGTTTAGCTGGTTTTTTGTTTTCTGAGTTTTTTTGAGTTTGCAAAACTATTCCAGCGATCAGTATCCAGGTCAAAACAGAAAGATCGTTTTTAAAATATGGAACGTCAACCAGTCCGTGGATTGTCATTGCAAGCAGTGCTGCAAAAATTGCGACGACCTCTGGGTTTTTTCTGTTCTTCCACGCAGCCTCCATGACAAACCAAGCGAGCCAAGCAAAAGCGAATATTCCTAGCAGTCCAAGCTCAGTCCAAATGTTAAATATCAAAGTATGTGGGTACTGAAAGATCTCGTATAGCGTTGAATCGTGATAAGGCTCAAGCGCTTCCGGATATGCGTTGAGTCCCGCACCAAACGCGGGGTTATCCAAAAGCATCTGAGTTGTTTCAGACCACTGTGACTGACGAACGAGCCCTGATTCATCTCGCAGTAACAACTTTTTACTTGCAGCCGGCACAAAGGCAAGGAGCACTATGAGTATCAGTACAGCCTCTCCGGCAACACGAAGTTTTAAAGTTTTGCGAGCAGAGCTCATCATGAAGATAACCAGAAGCGCTGCGGGAATTGCGACGTATGCGGCTTCAGTTTTTGATAAATATATAGCGATGATCCCGGCTATGATAGCTGTAATCTCAAGCCAGTTTCGGCGCTTAGCGTTAAAGGCCCGCACGATAAGTAAAGTAATGATTGGTACCAAGAAAAGACCAAGAGCATTTGGATATTCAAACAGACCGGTTGTGCGCAATTCGATATCCCACGGGGTCGGGATGCCAAGACCTGTCAGCCATTGAAGTATTGCGGCGGCAGAGAGTACGAGTGTAGTTACCGTCAGAGCTTTTATTACCAGTGCCCAGTCTTTCTTTTTAAGGACGGTTATAAATAGTACGAATACGATTAGCGGTTCAACGAAGTAAGCCTTCCATACACCGAGCGCTCCAAAAACATCAGGCGCTACAACAACTCCAAAACATGCGGCTGCTAGAAGTAGAAGCCCAGGCATGATCCATGGGAACAGTGGAATCGGATTAAACGGCCACTTCTTCTTCTGTATGATCCAAATAAGCAGAGCAATTAAAATGAATCCCTCGAGCACTGTTGAGGGTACTGGTCCGTATGAGAAGCGTAGTAGATAGATTGGTAGCAGACCTGCGAGAACGATGAGGGCCATTCGAAGGTCACGCCAGGCGAGTGCCGCAAAAGCGAAAAGTAATACAGAGACGAAAGCTAGATAGATCATACGTTTTCTGGTTTCAAGAGTTTGATGATGTCACGCGGTCCCGGGCCACCAATGAGTGGAATGATAATTCCATAGATCAAGATACCGGCAGGTAGAAGGATTATTGCATTTTGTGTTGGGAGCATTATCAGAACAACGGCCATTATGATACTTGCGATGAGTCCGCGTAGCACCATCCCAAATCGTGGTCTAAACCCACCAACACGCATGACGACTGTAGCTGTAACAATTCCGATAAGAAGCTCTGAGAAAAGTGTAAGCCATGCTGCAGCCCACATTCCATGCGCTGGAATAAATATTATGTAACCAGCGATAGTGAGTACGGCGACAGCTGCGTAACCCCATGTCATAACGCGTTGTTTATTTACACCTACGATTGCGTGGCCAAACAGAGACCCCCAGAAAACGAGTGCTCCGGCAGGACCTAAGATGGCAAGTACCTCTCCGGATTCTGCAAAGTCGGCACCGGCAATTAGAGTCATTAAAGGTACACCGATAACGATTGACCCGAGGATCATCGGAAGCGCTAGTAATGAAAGGAAATCGAAGGCCCGTTGCATAGTGTCACGGAAAAGTTTTTTGTTTGATGCGGTCCATGCGGCGACGAGCATTGGTAGTAGTAGACCCATGAACATCACTGGAATAGACGTCATTACATCGATTACCTTGTAGGCGGCTCCATAGATTCCAACCTCGGCATCAGAACGGAAGAGAGATAGAAAGACTATATCACCACGTAAATAGATAAGGTTAAAGAAGATAGATGCACCGATTGGCCAGCTTCGAGAGATGATCTTTTTCCAGAACGCCCACTCAACAGTAATGCCAAAGCGTATTAGCCGGCGTGAAAGAAGTAGAACGATGAGAAGTTGAGCTCCGTTTCCAATAACTAGCAGCCACATGATTCCAACGACACCCCATCCGAAAAACGGCGCTGCAATAATTCCGATCAATACGAGTAGGCGGTTTATGATCTCTGCAACCATCGCACGCCCTATAACGAGTCGCTTTTGAAACACGCCGATGAACATCTGAGACGTTGTTCCAAAGAGGTATGACACGGCACCGACGGCAATGGCTATAAGGACGACTTGTTCGTACGGAAATAGCAGTGCTGCAAGCGGTGCGAGTGATAGAAATATAATTCCAGAGATAATCCGCAAGGAAATCAGGTTTGAAAGAAGACGTTTTTCATCTGCCAGCTTTTCGGAGATCATTTGCGTCGTCGTGAGCGTGAGACCGAAGTCTACGATCACAGCAAAGATAGAAAGGAAGGAAAGCGCGATCGTGAACTGACCATAACCGGTCGTTCCAAGATAGCGAGTCATTATTCCGACTGTCACAACCCCAATTATGGTTATCAGCGCTCGGGCTGTAATTTGAATTGCTGTATTTTGTGCGAGGGCCTTTGAATCCATACTGTGGATGATAGTTGAGTTTATGTAATCGGAGCCGCTGTATTGCCTCAATTATAGCGCTTTTTGTCGATTTTCTTTAATGCGTTGCTGTTTATAAGGTTTTCTAACACCTGTGTACAATCTGTGGAAGAATCAATGTGTTCAGGGTGATATACTGCCATGTAGATGGGTATGCGAAAAGGGCATTATTGCTGGGTATACTGTGGGGAGAATACAATTGATAATAACAAAACATGGAACACTCAAAGTCGTTTCAAAGAAGTTTAGTTTGGGGGACGCTACTCGCGCTGTTGGTTCTGAGTAGCTTTTTTGTTTTCACGCTTAACGCTCAGGCCGCGGCATACGAGACAATGCAGGTCAGCCTTTCGGGGTCAGGCGGCGAGCTCATTATGGAACCGGGGGAGGTAAAGGAGGTCAGCGTAGAGTTTTTAAACGCTGGATCGTCAACGTGGATGAATGACGGAGCCGGCTATCTCTCAGTTTACACTTACGGACCGAAATATCGTCGTTCAGTTTTTGATCCGGCTACATGGCTCGGGCCTGATCAAGTAAAACGTATTAGCGAGACTGTTGTGGCACCCGGCGACACGGCGAATGTTGTATTTGAACTTCACGCACCATTAGAGGAAGGGGAGTATGAAGAAACTTTTGCTCTTGCGTCGGAGGGGGTTGCTTGGGTGGATGGCGGAGAGTTTACTTTTACGATTACTGTTAGCTCCGAGAAGGTTGAGGCAATGCCTGAATCTATAGTTGATGATGAAGTTGTTGGAGATGTTTATGATGGGGAGGTCATTGTAAGAACTGCAAATAAGATTAAGGCTTTGGCAGAGCGACCTATCTTATTCACTGTCGTGGTCAAGAATACCGGATCAACAACCTGGAAAAATTACGGAATACAGTCGCAGGACGTTGCTATTGCGTCATCAAGTTCAGTTGATTTTGGACATCCGTCTTGGCTCGGGTCGCAAATTGCATACGCAGTTGAAACGGTGGCACCCGGGGAGTCGGCAACGGTTAGTTTCGCTTTTAGCGCGCCAGAGGTGAATGGATCACATACCGCGCGTTTCGATTTCGTAGCAAATGGTGAGGTTGTAGATGATGCACTGATTGAAATTCCAGTTGAGGTTACTGGCGGTGCTGCATCAGCAATTAATGAACCTGCAGATGAAGATTTAGTTGATGACGACGGAATAGTTGAGAGTCACATTCAACAAGAAGAGCCTTTACTACGAGTAGGACTTCTCACGGTTGACGATGAAACAGACAATATTATTACGATCACTTCCTACGAGTCCGACTTTGACGTGCGAGACACGGAGGGGAATCTGCTAGCAGAATTAGAAGCTGGACAGCTGGCAACTGGGTATTACAAAGACGGCTATTATTATTACGACGTCGGTCGCGGGCTTGAGAAGTCTTCTTACGGACTTCGTTTTGAGCCACTTGAGGAAAATGCGGTGATGACAATTACAAACTTCGACTACCGACTTACTCGCGGCGGCGGCTACGCATACAATACGTACAGGAATGTTTTAGAGATTCGGTATAACGACTACAAAGATCGTACCTGGGTGATAAACGAGATTTCTATCGAGATGTATTTGCGTGGACTTGCCGAGACGTCCAATATTTCTCATGAGGAATATCAAAAAGCATTACTTACGGCTGCACGAACATATGCGTATTATCACTTTACTCGCGGAACTAAGCGCGGAAATGAGTACATGCACATCGTCGCATACGCTGACGATCAGGTTTACCGAGGGTATGAGCGAGAGACAATGGCGCCACGTATTACCGAGGCGGTTAACGATACCCGAGGAACTGTCGTGACATACGATGATGACATTGCTATCACTCCATACTTTTCTCGCTCCGACGGATATACTCGTGACTGGGCTGAGGTTTGGGGAGGTGATGTTGCGTGGGCGAAGTCTGTGAAGGTGCCATGTGACGAAGGTAAGTCGCTTTGGGGGCATGGGGTCGGAATGTCTGCTTCAGGTGCGCTGTGCATGGCAAACGGAGGTGATACATGGGATGAAATTTTGAAGCACTTTTACACGGGGGTTGAGCTTCACAAGCGCTGGGAGTAGTTGGATCCAAAAGTTAGTTATTGTTCCTAAATACCTAGGCCCTGATACCTAGAACCTATAAGGCATCATTGCACCCACTTCATTCGTTGTATCTTTTTTATGAAGAAATTTTTTCTACTTAGTTTTTTGGCCGCGTTGTTGGTCCCGCAAGCATCTTTTGCGATCAGTCAGGACCTTTTTGAGATTTACGATGATCGTGGAGATCTTCAGGAGGCGTTTGATAACGAGACTTACCAGGCGATTCCAGGAACGGCATCTGGATTTTTAATTGATATAGAAGATTGGGCTCGTCAGTATGGGTATGTGGCGTATCCGGAGCTCGCAGATTATGCACCTGAAGTTTCGCCAGCTACCTATGATGGCGTGGGTGTTGCGCCCGAGGTTACTGCTGAGACTTACATTGTTATAGATGACGCGTCAGGAACGATCCTCGCAGCCGGCAATGCAGATCAGCTGTGGCCAGTTGCATCTATCACAAAGCTTGTAACTGCCAAAACTGCGATGGACCTTGGGCTTGATGGCGGAGGTGTTGGAACTGTAGAGGATGTTGACGATGTCGGCGGTGCGAAGCTCTGGGTATATGGTGGGACGAGCTTTGCGATGATCGATTTATTGAAAGCGACACTTGTTGCTTCAGCGAATAACGCAGCAAACGCAGTAGCGCGACTGACAGGATATGAAAACGAAACATTCATTGATCACATGAATGAGTTTGCGGCATCACTTAATCTTGGACGCACAACTTTCGAAGATCCAACCGGCATTGAACTTGGAAATGTATCGACGGCACGCGAGGTTGCGGCATTTGCAAGCGCTGTTTTTGCAGATGAAAATATCCGACGCATGGCCGGAACATCGAGTATTTATATTGACGCACTTAATGATGACTATACGCGTAACATCAATAGTACTAACTGGCTTTTGTATGATCACGCATACGATGACGTGTATGTGACAGCGGGGAAGACCGGATACTTGCCCGAAGCTGGATGGAATTTAGTCGTACGCATGCACCCGATGGGAGACGACGAAGATAGTTCGGTACTTGTAGTAGTTATGGGGTCGGATGATAGACGTACAAGCTGTGATGATGCCGCGTCGCTTGCAAGATGGGCTTGGGCGAACCACGACTGGGAGCGATAACTTGCGGCGACAGCATTTTTTAAATTTCTTTAAAAGAAGATGACCTCCGAAAAGCTCCCCAGCTTCTCGGAGGTCACGTACCTTCACCGCCCCTTGGCGAAACAACAGTACTAGTGGAGCTTCCTTTTGCGGAGGTCGCTCCGTTGAATTCCCTCCAAGGATTCAACACCAGAAAAGATGGGGCTCTACAGAAAAGTGATCTGGAGCTCAACATCTTGCGTACTCGTGGACAACTTTGCTCGAATGAGCTCGGTGAATCCATGCAGGGCAAGTACGCAATCAGCGCTCTGGCAGCGCTAAACTTAAAGAACTAGCCCAAGACTAGTCCTTTTTTTGTATTTTGTCAATGCCTGGTGGAAAGCCAAAGGCTCCAGGGACGATTCCCCGGAGCCACGCGTTACGCAAACCTTCAGGGCCTCTCCCAAACCCTTCTGGTTCTCTTATCCCTTAGCTCCCTCAAGCCTCCACTTCCTCGACACCACTGGTCCCTTTACTCACCCGTGCATCCACCTGCAACGCATTGCGCTGCTTGAAATGCTTCTACCAAGAGAACGACTAGAAGCAGGTTGCCTTCATCGCTCTATATGCACAGCGGGGATTGCTGCATATATATGTTCATACGCTTGGCGCGCGAACAAACTCTGCGGATGTGGTTCATTTCTGAGACCACAACCAAAAAGTACGCTAACAACGTAGCGCACTATTCTTGATATGTCAACGCCTAAAGCTTAGCGGGAGTCGTCTCCGTGTCGACGTTTGTCGTTTTCAACAAGCTCAACAATTTTATGTTTTACGTCCTCTGGATTGTCGACGTTTTTAAAGTTGAAGCGCTCTGTCGAACCAGCTGTCTGAATATGAACATTCCCGAATGTAAATATAGTTGAAAAGAATCCGTGGGTCTCAGCAGTTACGTCTTGCACCTGGTTTAGGTGAAGCGTTGAGATAACTCGAGAGAACAGTCCGAGCTGCTCGATGTTTACGATACGCTCGCTTGTAACGATCCAGGTATCCAAGTAGTAATCGGTGAACATTGTCATCAGTAGAAGTAGTCCAACGATCGAATAGGTGCAGATTCCCAGAATTCCGAATGTCTGCCAGAGGATGTTAGTAATGTCTGTTCCCGTTGAGAGTATGATCAGGTAGAAAGCTGCCGGGATCAAAAGGAATCCAAGGAAGTATAGAAAGATGGTGAGGACCTCGATCCAGTGCCGGCGCAAAAAGATGACTGTCTTTTCTCCGCGCTGTTGATTTGGTAGGTGGTGAAGGGAAATCATATTTGTAATCTAAAACGTAGGTGCTGTTGAAAAGAAAGCTTCACTGATTGAAAGTGTTTGTGTCCAGTCTATGCTTAGTATTAGATTTACTTGCAGTAGGACGACAGCCGCAAACGCTATTGTGTAGAGAGCGAGAACGATAGTTGTTTTTGTGCTTTGTAGGCCGAAGCGAGCCATGTGGTAGAAGTTGAAGAAGACGAAAAAGCTACAGATGAAGAAGAACAGGCCGTATATTGCAAGGAAGATCCAAAGTGGGAATATCATATTGATTTTAAGTGGTCGTAAGCGCGCTGTGTTGCTTTGCGTCCGCGAGGAGTGCGTTCGAGGAAGCCGATTTGTAGAAGGAATGGTTCGTAGATTTCTTCAATCGTTGCTTGCTCTTCCTGGGTTGCTGCAGCTAACGTGGATAGTCCAACTGGACCACCATTGAAGTTGTTGATAATTGTATGAAGTAGCCGGCGGTCGGTGTTATCGAGTCCAAGAGGATCGATTGCGAGTATGTCGAGCGCTGCGTTTGCGATCACTTCGTCTAGATCGCCACCGTGCTTCACCTGGGCGTAGTCACGAACGCGCTTCAGTAGTCGATTTGCGATTCGAGGAGTGCGTCGTGAGCGGCATGCGATTGCCTCGCATGTTTTTGTGTCAGGGGACAGTTTAAGGAGTTGGGCACTTCGGTTAACGATTTTTGTAACTTCATCTGGAGTATAAAAAGAGAGGTGGTACGTTGATCCGAATCGGTCACGCAGCGGAGATGAAAGTAGAGACAGTCGAGTGGTTGCTCCAATGATTGTAAAACGCTCAAGTCCCAGTCGAAGTGTGCGGGCAGATGGTCCTTTCCCTACAACTATGTCTAGCGCATAGTCTTCCATTGCAGGGTACAAAACCTCCTCGATAGAGCGATTCATCCGGTGTATCTCGTCGATAAAAAGAATGTCACCTTCTTTAAGGTTTGAAAGTATTGCAGCAAGGTCGCCAACGCGTTCGAGTGCAGTACCGCTTGTGATACGAATATTTGCTCCCATTTCTTTTGCGATGATATGAGCTAACGTTGTCTTCCCAAGTCCAGGGTTTCCGTATAGAAGTACGTGATCCATCGCTTCTTCGCGGGCTTTTGCAGCGTCCATGAATATCTGCAGTCCTACCTTGAGATCCTCCTGACCAACGAAATCTGCAAGACTTTGGGGACGTAATCCAATCTCAAACTGGCGTTCGTTCTCATTAGAGCCTTTTGAGACAGTACGCTTTTCCTCTTTTATATCTGTATTCGTTTCGATCATTAATCACAGTATACACTGCCTGGTTGGATACTAAAATGCTTGGCAATCAGCAATTTTCAGTGTAAGACTGGGTTGTCGTTCATTTGCCCATGGAGGGACTGTGGCCGGCACAGTGGTTATTCTGACCGTATTCCTCGTATTGGCTGTTGTTGGTCAATTATGTGGGTACAGCAAATCTTTGACTCAAACAATGAAGGGAGGTGAGTGATGGAGGACGCACTTATAGTCGTCGGAATTCTCGTGTTGGTACTGGCGTTACCGATCGCGATAATACTGGTCTTCACGCCTCCTGAGATCACGGTCGGGTTTGTGCTGAGGGCATTTGAAAGGGATTGGTTCGTGGAGCCGACGCTTCAAACCGGGTCGTTGTCGCCACATTCTCTCATGTTTCGATATAGGAAAAACATCTACGTCATTAGCTATGCTCGAATCGATGATTGCGACGAGATCTTGAGGGTGGTCTTGCGCTGTGATAAGGATGGAGGTGTTGACGGGAGTCACACAGAAGACCTGCTCATCGCATTTCGAGATGGCGAAAGCACCCACCTGGACAGGCAGAGACACATCCGTTTCAGCAAGGAGCTGCTTCGCCTCGTAAAGGAGAAGCTCGATATTTCGTGAGTAAAGAGCTTTCTGCGCGGTCGACCCACCTGGGTGCGGCCGCGATTGCTTTTATGAGTATAGGCCTTGAAATTAACGCTAATCTCGGATATATTCTGCGTGGACTATGCCGCGGTGATGGAATGGTAGACATAGGGGACTTAAAATCCCCGGGTAGAGATACCGTGTGGGTTCAATTCCCACCCGCGGTACCATCAAAACATCATCAGTTGGGCTATTTTCGACTCACGGGCCCCGACAGACTTCGTCTACGTACTAATAGTACGTTTCCTTGTCTGCCACCCGTTCATCGAAACTATCGCCAACTGATGATGTTTTAGTTATAAGCTCGCTTGCCTTCTGCTTGGCAGCATAGAAAATCGACTAAAATCTTGCGTTTTGTAATTTAAGACCATAGCTTTTTGCTGTGGTTTTATTGTTTATATATAGCGAGATAACTTGACGTTTTTCCTTTAACTTTAGCCATTATTTTGCTCGTTACAACTTGACAAAACAGCGTTTTTGTGCTATTATACAGGCGTCAATGAGTGATAGATGTTGCGAAAAACGCAACCTCTCTGATCACAGAGGCAGAGCAAAGACAGATGATGGCAAAAAGAATCAAGAGGACTCTCTATGTTCCGCCTGCTGGTAACAAAAATGCCCGTCTCATGACCCCCTGGTCGAGAATGGGGCTGACCTTCAGCGCAAGTGGACAGAGAAGTCAGTGGACGATCGGTGCCGGTTCGAGTTGTGACATCGTGATCGACGCAGAAACGGTTTCTGGATGTCACGCAGTTCTGGTAGCGGAGTGGAATAACGGCAGCTATCAGTGGTATATCTGCGACAGCGGCTCTACCAATGGCACCGGTATTCGGGATACGTGGCTTCAGCCAAACCTCATGTATCGCCTCGAAAACGGGGAGACCATCTGGTTGGGTAGATCCATCAGCGTAAGGCTCTACACCCGCTAGCCTTTAAAGAAAAACAATCGAAGCGAAAAATGACGTTATCTAGGCTTACGCCCAGGGATGCTATTCGCTCCAGCCACCGGGTTCTCCTGGTGGCTGAAATTTTTTAATAGACCTTTACGATTATTTATTCTCGTCGTATCCTCTTTGCATGAGTTTATATAGACCAAATGTAGCAGTCATTGTCACCGACGGGCACGGAAAAGTGCTTTTATGTGAACGTGTTGATGGTACACTTAATGTTCAGACCGTTCAGGGAGGTATTGATTTTGGAGAGAAGCCACTCGAGGCAGCTGTGCGCGAGATGCAAGAAGAGTTAGGTTTGTCGTCTGACAAATTTGAAATTTTGGACGAGCTTCCAGATACGTATAACTATGATTGGCCAGATGATGTTGCAAAGAAGCTTCACTACACTGGTTTTATAGGACAGGAGCAGACATTTTTTCTAGCACAAGTAGATGCAAACGTATCTTTTGATCTTGATGCGCATGAACGCGAGTTCGGGAAAGTTTGGTGGGGTACAGCGCAGGAGATGATCGAAAAAGCCTGGCCGCAAAAGAGACCGGGCCTTAACGCTGCTTTGCGTGGGTTCGGTTTACTCGGTGAACGATAGGCTGTTGGCGATTTCATGCACGGCTTTTTCCGTAGACCCAACCGTTTCCTCTAGATCAGTTTGACGTAGGCTCTGAGCCGAGAGCGCTATCCCATAAAACGGATGGTCGGGATGGAAGGTGATGTATACATGTGTATCTTCGAGATCCCACCCAAACCAAGATGTATCACCTTTAATGCGTGCAAACGCGACACCGTGATCATTGATTAAAATCTCGCAAGCTTCATTTGGCTGCACGTAGTAGGCGTCATTATTTTTATAACTATCGCAAAATTCTCGCACTGCATCTTCACTTGATGCCTCGACTGCAATGTCACCCCACCAACCATCACGTGGCATAGTCTCACCCTCACTTACGAGCATAAGAAAAGGAACATCGTAGGCTGATAGCGTAGACTCCATGCGAAATTCCTTAAGCTCTTCTGGTGGCACTCCGATCCATTCGGTTATCTCACTCCAGGCAGCTGGATATGTGAAAGATACTCCAAGCTCCTCGCTCTCAAAGTTACGGTACCGACTTCCTTCGTAATATATTTCAGGGCTGTCATCAATTAGTCCAAGCCCGGAGGTCTGACTATTTGTTTTTGCTATGTAGTAGGCGGAGATTACGGCGATCGCTAAAATTAGAACGATCAACGTGTATTTGAGAGCATCTTTTTTCTTTAGCATACTGTTATATAATAGCGAACATGGGCTCGGTTGACGAGTCCTTGGGTATAGCCTAGAATTTTCTCGAGCACTATATTGCGGCAGTAGTTCAGCGGTAGAACGTCTCCTTGCCAAGGAGAAGGTCGTCGGTTCAAACCCGATCTGCCGCTCCAATAGCCACCTTCCGTATGGAGGGTGTTTGTTGTTATACTTAGGCCAATAACTATTATATGGTTTGGCAATAATTTACTAGCTTACGATAGATATGAGTGAAAATGAAGAAATGGAAGTAAATCAGGATGTTATGGATGCTGCGGCCGAGCAGGTTGAAGCGCGAGAGGCTAAGCTTGAAGGCGCTGCCGAGCAAGCTGAGGCTCAAGAAACGTTGAATAGACAAGAGGCGGAAAGTTTTGTATCTGGGCTTGAGGGTGAGGGAGGTAAGGAACGTGCGCAAGAAGCGCACGAGGATTTTGAGGCGCGCGCTCAGAGTGCTCGCGAGAAAGTAGAGACGTTACTTAAGGGTGCAAAGATGGCAAAAGAAGGGTTGCACAAGCTGACGGAACGTTTTGAAAGTATTGATCTGACAGACGAGGCTTTGAACGAGAAGGGGGTAGCGGACGTGATCACCGGAGCTTTGGAAGAGCATTTTTCAGCAGATATGGACGAGCTTATGAGCGCCACCGAGGGAATGAGTCCTGCATTTTTTGCAGCTAGTTTTATGCGCGACGCTTATCGGTCAGTGATGGCAGATAGTGATGAGGAGACAGCTGCGGCGCGAAAGAGTGTTTGGAAAAAATCTGCAAAAGTTAATCCTCTTATCGCTATGGCAGATTGGGGACACAATGTTTGGGGAGCCGCTACCAAAGAAGGCGAGGAACGTCAGGCTCATGTTGACGACATGAAGGAGACTCTTGCTAGCAATTCTTGGTTGGCAAAAATGTTCCTTCAGGATAATGGAGATGTTATTAAGGAACAGCGAATTCGTGCACAGGTTAGTTCAGATGTACTTGCTGTACTTGCGCCGTTTAGCATGGGGCTTGGCCCTGAGGTTGCAGCAGCGGTAAAGATCGGTAAGGTTGGAATGGAAAAATATACTGAAAAGCTTCAAGGTCTTGAAACTCGAATCGATGCTGGCGAGGAAATTTCAAAGGGTGATGTCTTGTCAGAGCTTACAAAGGCATCTGTTGAGATAGTTGATAAAGACCCTGCTGAACTCATAAAACTCGCTGCCGAGGCAGCGCTTGCGTCAGGCGGTATCGAGAATGAAGCGGGACTTATGGCGCTTGAGCTACTAAAGGCAAAGCCGGAAATCGGAGTTGCTGCATTGCACAAGCTTGATAGTGCTATTACGACTGATCGCGCTGCGGCGTAGTCACGAGACTGTAAAATAAAGAAAGAAAAAGAAGCGGCAAAGAGCCGCTTCTTTTTCTTATCGGGCAGGTGCCGCCTGTTCGCGTGCCCAGCGAATGCCGCTGCGATTACCCGCCATGTACTGTTCTTGAGCAATCTCAACAAGAAGGTTTTTTACTTGTGAACTAGTCTCGTCTGCAAGACCAAGGTTACTCATCAGCGTTGAAAAACGATTTGATAACTCAATGTACCACTTTGCGTTTGGATTTTTTACGTGTGCCATAGGATTATGTTGATTGATAAGATCCAGGATTAAATTTGTAGATAACAAACCAGTAAGCGATCATGCTCGCGCTTCCCCCCATCAAGATTGCTCCGATCCAAGGAAAGCTATCGTCTCCAGTCGTTGTCATTCCTGCGAATGTTTCTGCGTCTTGCTCTTCTACGGTTTCGTCTACGAGTTCTGTCACGTCATCCCAGCTACGTGTGTAGAGTTGAACGACGTCTCCTCGTGTACGAACGATTCCAGTGACCGTATAGGCGCTTGCTCCAAGGTCAGACCAGCTCATTCCAGCTTTTTCGTTTGCAATGATTTCTATTTGGCCCGAGTCGTCTCCAAGCGTGAGCACTTTGCCATCGATGCCGAGGATTTCTCCACCGACCTCCATGAGCGACCCGATGTCGTGACTGAAGACATCTGCTACAGAAGATTCGGTAGGTTCGGTGGACTGTGATCCAGTGATTTGAATGAATTCCTGCCCAGCGATTTTCACTCGTTCTTCGTTCCAGGCCGTTGACGATTCTCCCGTCACGCGCACAACGTCACCAACTTGAAGCTCTGGCCAATCTGCGTGATAGAAGTAGAGTTGCATTCCGTCAATGAAAGCAATTTGTGATCCGAATGTTCCAGGCGCCGCCGTTACCATACCCTCAACACTACTTAGACTTGATGAAGCCTCTGACTTTGATGAATCTGTTTGAGTTTCATCTTCCGGTACGTCTGCTATGGCGATAATGTGATGAATGTCGGATTGCTCGGAAACCACATTATCCTCTCCCGTGCTCGTTTGCTCAGCGTCCGAAACATTTTCGTGTTCATCTTGCGAATCAGTGTCGGTGTCGGCCGCTTGATCGTCTGACTGTACGTTTTCATATCCAGTTTGGGTTAATTCTGGAACGGTATTTGATGCACCCGGCGTGAGAGTTGAGGTGACATACCAGTTATAGTCCTCCATTCGTGCAAGATTCTCTCCCTTGGCAGGCGCCTCCGGATCGTATCCATATGTGAGGCTGTCGATTACCGTTCCAAGTGCGTCTTTGAGAACTACTGAGTCTCCACCGTTATTTAGATTTCCCTTTATTTTTTCAACTACAAGAAAATTTCCAGGTAAAAGAATTGTGCTTTCAAGGGCGGTTGATTTTCCTGACCCCTCTTCTATCGTCCATCCAGTAAGGTCGACCTCTACATTTGTATGGTTGAATAGTTCTACCCATTCTTCTCCGTCTGCAGGATCGGAAACGATTTCGTTAAGTATTACTGAACCAGGCTCGTATCCGGTTTGTGTTTCTGTGACTGATTCCTCCGGTTCCTCTGCAAGCTCTTCGCTTTCTTCCGTTAACTCGCTTGATGACGTTTGATCAGTTGTGTCACCAGCTTCATCTTCAGATGTGTCGGTCATTACCTGGTCAAAATCATCGTCTTGTTCTTCGGATTCAGGTTCCAAAACATCTTCGTGGAGATTGCTAGGCATGTAGAGCGAGTAACAGTTTGCCAGCTGTTCCTCACTTAGCTCGACTGTACTTTCTGATAATTCTTCAACCTCGTCGGCGGCAGCTTCTACAGTCGTTGCGGAATCCGTAGGCTGGACTGCAACAGACGAAGCGTTTGAAACTGCACCTGGGGATCCAAGCTGTGTTGTGTCGGAGAGTCCGGTAGACTGAGTAGCGCTGCTCCAGGTTCGGTCGGCAGCATTCCTTTGCATTGACACAAATGGTTCTGTTGATCCGGCTTCAGGCGCTCCTCCGTCACCCACGCCGTCGACCACAGTACCGTCGGGCATTGCCAATAAGATTTCCTGCGAGCTATTTGATAAACTTAGCGACGCGGTTACAAGATCGGCTTCGACGGTTAGGGTAGTTTTCTCATTATCGGTAGCGTAGTTTGCAATCAATAGTGTGCCGTAAGCTTCTAGTACTGTTCTCTCGGCGATTGATAGTGCTTCTCCCTTACTTGCACTGCCGGTGATAACCCACCCGCTAAGATCCACGCTTTGGCCATCCGCGTTATGCAGCTCGATCCATTCATCGGAACGGCTTTGCGAGGACCCGGCCCAGTTGATTTCGGAGATGTAGACGTCGGGTGTAAATGTGGTCTCCGCACTGGCGGGTAGAGCTTGCATAGAGAGCAAGCCGAATACGAGAAAGACATATAAATATCTCATAATAATTTCGGGAATATTTCCCAGATGTAATTTGTTAAGGTGCAAGGCCTTGCTGTCCCGTGCGCAATATCGAGACAGAATGAAACTCCCCACCCGCAAAAGCGAGTAGGGAGTTTGTATATCCATTACCCCATGTATGAAGGTCTGCGTCAAGTATAGGTTGTGGAAGGGTTGATAAAAAGTCGCTATTCTGGCATACTTGGCGAGCCTAAGAAATAGGCGTACGTGCCGGGATGGTGGAATTGGTAGACACGCGTGCCTTAGGAGCACGTGCCGTAAGGTGTGCAGGTTCGAGTCCTGTTCCCGGTACCATCAAAATGACGCAACCGAAAGGTTGGGTCTTTTTGATTCTGCGACAGGACTCGATCGGATTTAATTGTCCTGCTTGCCTGCCGTAGCTTCAGCGAAGGCAGGTTCCCGGTACCACTGAGCTGAGCTCGGTTTGATCGATGTGATACGGAAGCTGAGCTTCCGTTAGGACAAACGTCAAGATAGGCTTAGCTTGGTGATAGTCCAGCTCAGCTGGAACAAAACGCTCTCAGATAGCGATCTGTTGGATTGCAGCTATGATCCTCGACACCGACCAATGGGGTCGGCTTACTCTGGTTCTCGCTGCGCCTGTCTGCCGACAGGCAGGCACCAACATCTCATCTATCTGATAGCGTTTTTGAATTACGACACCCGTTCACCGAAACTATCACCAACTGATGATGTTTTATTTTTATGTAGATACGCAACCGGGTTGCGTATTTTGATTCTGCGATCTGTGGGTTCAATTTTATAAATATAAGAAAATATCGTGAGTTAAAAGTAGCCTGACTCATTATGTTTTAGTTTTTGGATGCACGTAGGGCCTGGTCGAAGTAGACCAGGCCCCAAGGACGTTTCAATTTGTGTTGTCGAGCACATCTCGAAGCGTGTTCGATCTGTTCTCGGTCACCTCCACGAGTTTCACCAAGTGCTCTGACACAACTGTCAGTTGCGCCCTCCGCTCAGGCGAAATGTCGTCTCGTCTCGCCTCGGCAGTTACCTCATGCATGATTTTTGCAAGCGAAAGTCTGGTGGCAGATAGACGCTCAGCGAGCGTGCCTCCGGGGGTGAGCCCGATGGCTTTGGTAAGCCTGAGCGCCTCAAGGGCTGATGGGTCAACGTCCATTTCGTCGAGCCTTATCAGGACGTCCCGCAAATAGACAGCGATTGCAGCGGAGGCCGCGTAGCCTTCGTTATCCAGGGTAACCGCAGCCTTTGTACGCTCGAGCAAAGCGGCCATCCTTGCGATTGGCTCCAGGTTGAGCCTCCCCATCTGTTGAGTGAAGTTGCCAAGGATAGAGAGCGTACGGGCAAACTGCCCAGCCGTTTCGAGCGCCCCGCTCGTCTTAGCTTCCTTGCACGTGGCGACAAGAGCCGTTGCGTAGCCGTGGATTTCCATCGTGAGATCTTTCACACGCTCGATATGATCCTCCGCTATACTGTTCTCTTTATCCGCGATCTCCTCGGGCGTCGGCGCGTAGTAATTGCGCACGGCACCGAGCACGATCTTGTACATGAGGCAAGCTGTCATGATGCTTGCGCCACTCCAGTAGAATGCCCTGTTGGGCTCCGCGCCACACATAAGGAAGAAGATCAGAGCCCCCAGCGCCCCGATCACCAAGAAGTACTCCTCCAAGAACGCAGCGAGAGAAGACGGTTCTCCAGATCGATAGCTGTTGGCAGCGGTCATCGTCGGGAGAAGTAGTCCAATTGCTGTACCTAGGGATAACGAGAGTATCACAGCGGCTCCAGGTGAGGTGGGTGGGATGGGAAGGGAAGGGAAGGTACTTTCAGGGCCAAACGACCGGCCGATGAAGAGAGGGAGAGTACTCATTTTATTGACGATTGTCAAGTATTAAGGCACTGTGGCAATAGTTTTGACCAAAATTATATTATGTCTGAAACAATAAAAACCTATCTATTAGACGACCCTGACGTCCTTATACCGATGGATCGAAAGGCTTTCTATAAGGAGCAGATCGCAGAGTACAAAGAAAATGGAAGACCATCTCGTGCTGTTGAGATCGTTCAGGCTTTTTTGTTTAATGAGGACGGAGAGCTTTTTGTGCAAAAGCGCTCAATGAAAAAATCTCATAACCCAGGACTTTTGGATAAGTCTATCGGGGGTCATATTCCAATGGGAGACAGCTCTGATCACACCATGATGGTAGAAACAATCCAGGAGATGCAAATTCCGTCGTTTGTTATCCGGTCGGGAGAGGATTTTATTCGTACTTACGACTTGCTTAAAACTTATTTGAGCACAGTCGCTATTATCCGTCACATCGATACATCGATCATCGAGCAGGATAAAATTATTGACGGGGAGCCCGCAACGATCGCTGCTAAAGCTCATGTTTACGTCGGAGTGTATGGAGGGCGCGCAAAGACGGTCGATAAAGAAGCGAAAGGAATTTTACAATATACGCTTGAGGACTTGGATCGTGAGATGGAGGCGTACCCTGGAATGTTCACACAAGATTTGAAGGATTTAGTGAAACGACATCGTGTGTCACTCGAGGCTTTTGTGAAAAGATTCAGCAATAAAGAAGAATAAATTTATGTCAGAGATTGTAAAAACTTATTTACTAGATGAGCCGTACGTTTTGTCTCCGATGGATCGTAAGACTTTTTATAAAGAACAGGTTGCTGAATTTGAAAAGAACGGAAAACCATCTCGGGCTGTCGAGATCGTCGACGTCTTTCTGTTTAACGAGGCAGGAGAACTTTTCGTGCAAAAGCGTTCATCAAATAAAGCTCATAACCCAGGACTTTTGGATAAGTCTATTGGGGGGCATGTTGATGATGGTAATGCCGCTGATTACACGGCGATGGTTGAGACGGTCCAGGAGCTGTCGGTACCTTCCGTTGTGTTGCGCTCTGATGATGATTTTCACAAGACTCATAAAATGCTGAACACGTATTTAAGTACGATTGCTATATTGCGGCATGAAGACACACGTATTTTCGAGTTTACAAAGATGATTGGCGGGAAAGAATGTACGATAGCCAATAAGGTCAATGTGTATTTCGGAGTTTACGGAGGGAAGATTAAGACCGTTGACCAAGAAGCTAAGGGCGTGTTGCAGTATACGCTTGATGATCTCCAAGATGAGATCAAAAAGGCTCCAATGATGTTCACGCAAGAACTTGGTTATTTTATTGAGTACTATCGAGCACCGCTAGATGTATTCGTTAAGAGTATTAAAAAGTAGTTATGCGAATTGTTTTGGTACACGGCTACAAGAGCTCGAGTAATGGTAATTTTTTCCCATGGCTGCGCGATGAATTGCACGCAAAGGGGCACGAGGTTGTGTGCCCCGATTTGCCGAATCCAGAATCTCCAGACCCGGAGGAGTGGATGCAGACATTGATCGATGCTGTCGGCGTTATTGATGACGAGACGATCATCGTCGGTCATTCACTCGGTGCTCCAACTGCATTGCGATTTTTGGAAGCCGCCGAAGCTCGATCTACACCAAAGGCATGTATTTTGATTTCACCGGCATGGATGATTAAAAATGAGATGTTCCAAGGTTTCTTTTTGAGTGAGCTGGATTTTGATGTGTTGATGTGGAAGGCATCGAGGTTTGTTGTTCTCCATTCGCACGATGACAAGTCGATTCCGTTTGATCATGCCAAGAAGTATGCCGACGTCTTGCATGCGAAGTTGATTGAGCGCAACGAAGGGGAGATGCATTTTACGGGAGATAAATATCCGATCATTTTAGACACGATTGAGCAGGCTGTTGCTGAAGAAATAGTTTTTAAACCGGGTGAAGAGCTCGGCCATCAATACGAAGACTAGAAAAGTAACATGCAGTAATCCCCGCTGACCGAGTAGGCCAGCGGGGTGTTGTTTTTTGCCCGCGATAGGGCTACGACGCTAAGTCATCGACGCGAGCAGCTGCTCTTCCAACAGGTCTTTTTCGGTAATGATCTGCAGAGCCTTCTGCTTACGCTCATCCATCAACTGCTCGGGCATCCAGATTACGTAGACGGCGTGTATTCCGTCTCTTGGCGAAACTGGTACGACTTTCACCACACGAAATCGTCTGCTCCTCGTTTGTAGGTATCGCTGGTAATCTGCTGAACTGGTCCACCTGTCACCTACGACGAGCTGGGAGATGGGGTACGCGTCACCGTGTGTGAAGATCTTCCTATGGAGCCGCTGAACGCTGTCACTCACGAAGATCACTACGACGTCAGGTTGGATGATTTGTTCCCAGCCGGTAATGACCAAGAACGGGGCATCTTCTCTGCGTAGTGCATGTTCCTTGGCGAGAAATAGAGATCCGTCGCCATTCGTGAAGGGGACATGCAGTTTTGCATCTTCACCGAAGCTGAGCGCGTACTTCCTTTCCATTGCGCGTCGAAAGTCTACCCAGCCTCCGTCACCGGTACAGTGACCGTGGAATTGTTGGCTGTCGGTCGCAAGTCGATGAGTGTCGCCCAGGAACATGAACTTTGGATCTCGGAAGACCCACACTTTCTGGCGACCTTCTGGCCCTTCTTCGGCCAGGGCTTTGAAGCGTCCATGCGGATTTGGACACACAGCCGTCACTCCCGCGACGTGCATGTACAAAAAGTCCGGCGCCCTTGCTGTCTTTGCTGTCATCTAGACCTCACTTCCCTCATTGAGGGTCGGATTGGTGCATATCTGATTCCTTCCTCTGCCTTTGCTCGGGTCTGTGCACAGATAGTTCGAGTTTTCGAACAAGATCACTTTCTCTCGCGGACATGCCATTGTCAAGCGCGCTTGGACAAGATAAGATGATTTATAGATATGTTTACTGGTATTTTAAAGGCGAAAGCCACTGTAGTTGAGCTCACTGACGCAACCGGGTTGCGTACTTTTGTGCTTGAGTTTGAAAAAGGAAACCTTGAAGAATTGAAAACCGGAGCGAGTATTTCAGTGGACGGAGTATGTTTAACAGCTGCCAAAATCGAGGGAGAACGAGTTTATTTTGATGCCATGGAAGAAACTTTGGTGCAGACTACCATCGGAGAGCTTGAAGTTGGAAGTGAGGTGAATGTAGAGCGATCATTTAAAGTGGGCGACGAAATCGGAGGCCATATTGTGTCAGGTCACGTTACCGGAAAGGCAAAAATTATCGATGTAGATGTTCCAGAAAATAATCACGTGATCTCGTACGAGATTGAAAAGAAGTTCATGAAGTATGTTCTTCCAAAGGGATTTATTGCACTTAATGGGGCGAGTTTAACTATTGTCGACACAGATCAGTCTGCCGGAACATTTAATGTACACCTCATTCCAGAGACATTAGACATAACAACATTCGGACAAAAGGTTGTTGGTGACAATATGAACTTTGAGATCGATTCGCGTACCCAGGCGATCGTCGACACGGTAGAGAGGATGGTGCAGGAAGGTCAGATCGAAGGGAAATAATCGAAACGACTTAACGACGCAATTACTAAACGACTAAGTTACTTAACAACTTTTTATGCCAAAACGTATCGGGCTCGTAATGGGTTCATTTCACAAAGAAGAAATCACAAAGATGCTCGAGGAAGCACGCATCACCGCTTTGAATAATAATTTGGAAATTGTAGAAGAGATTTGGGTTCCTGGATCTGTAGAGAAGCCGCTTGCAGTACAGACATTGTTGAAGCGTGATGATGTCGATGGTGTGGCGATGCTCGGTATTATCGAAAAGGGTGGGACGAAGCACGGATTTACAATGGGTCAGTCGTTGATGGATATTACAATGAAGTTGTCTCTTGATTACAGTAAGCCGGTTTGTCTTGGAGTGCTCGGGCCCGGTATTGAACCTGATCAAATTGAGCCACGACTTTTGCCGTATGCTAACAAGTCGATCGAGGCACTTTCAATGATGCTAAAACGTGAATGGAAATAGTATGTCTGAATTTCGTGAAGTACCACCGCTTCCTGAAGCGAGGGAATCGGAGTCGGTAACTCCAGCAAACTTGCTTGAAGATTTTGATGGTGCGCTTGCAGCCATTGCAAGTATCGAAGGTCAGTTTTGGATGGGTCAAATAAACGATAACCACGGTCATCCGAGCGCAGATCAAAGTAATTTACCTTGGGGTGTACGAGATGCGCTTATGTCAGGCAGTCCTCCAAATGTAGGTATAATCAATGGCCTGGCGGGAAATCGTCGATATTATGTAAGCCCGGATGGTACTGTAAAGATAAGTTCAAGACACACCATGGATGAAGAAACTCTAGCCAAGGCGAAGGCTTTGGGGATTGATGAGTGGAAATAATTTAGATGCACAGAGCCCGCCTCCCGGAGTACCGGAGGGCGGGTCTTTGACGTTGTAGGAGCTCAACACGAGGGCGTGAGCTGATCAGTTCGGCTGCTCCAGAAGTGCGTGTGCGGTGGCAGCAGAGACAACGCAGAAGCACACTGTATCCCGTCGCGTACAATGTGTCGTGTTCTGTTCGGTGCTCGGCGCGCCAGTCTTTGCGGTCGGGCAACAGCAGGTCGCTGCATGCACAACGGGCGGGAGGCTTTCGAAGGGTACGACAACCATGCCCCGTCGTCTGCCGTGATCGACCACCTTGTTTTCCGTAGTAGTCATCAGAACCATGTCTCCACGAGCTTCGAATTCGCGAACCGCGGCTGAGAGCATACGCTCACAGATACGCAAGCGTGTCTTTCCGTAGCGCGCATCTTCATCTACGAAGATGGTTCCGATCTCGGTCCAGCTTACGCGGTGATCCACGAGATGCCAAGGGAAGAGGCAGCCAACGAAGGCTCCGGTCAATCGGTCGAAGGCGACGAAGACTCGACCTTCCTCGATAGCCGCACGAATGGACTTGCTGCTTTGCTCCAGGAGTGCTGACTCGCGGCGCGTGGCCTCGATCACACTTTGAATCCATACGTGATCATTAGGCGTCAGATCTGATCCGTGCCGAACGGCGATGCCAGGCGTGGGAACGATGCCGGTGAATCGAGTGAGTACGAGACTGGCAACCTGGGCCGTCTGAGAATGCGCGAGTCGTGTACGTGCTCGCAGCAGCAGTCCTCGGAGTGAGGCTCGCTGAGGAATGGGCTGGGCTTGTGCGGGCATTGGTGTCTCCATCGGGTTAAACGAAAAGCACTCCCGAGAGGGAGGCTTGCTTTTGCTTACTTACAGGCAAATAGAACAAGGCATCCCTCAAGAGAGGCGCTTCTTAGTCTTCTTTGTAAGTCCTGTATAGATCATAGCTCCTTTGTTATATCGGACTTTGCAAAAACCTGCAAGCCTTTTGTTTTTATGGTGTTTCTATTATGCTCCGGATATATGATCGAAGAAATCAAAGAATCTATTTGGAAAGTAGTCACTGACAAGGTAGGTCCAACTGTTACCGTCATTGGTGGAACGCATGGGAATGAGCTTACAGGTATTGAAGTTGTGAAGAAGTTAAAGGCGCAATTTGGGGCAGGAGAGATAAAGCTATCTTCCGGTACAGTGTTCCTGATGCTTGGCAATTTAAAGGCGATGGAGATTAATCAGCGTTGGTCTGGCGATCATCGAGATCTTAATCGTCAGTTTTATAACGAGCGAATTGAGTCAGAACCGGATGGTACATATGAGGATTCTCGTATGCGTGAAATGCTACCAATTTTAAAAGAATCAGATATTAGTTTAGATATTCATTCTGCTAACAAGCCTTGCGAGCCATTTTTATGCAGCGCATCGTCAGCAAAACACGACCTTGTAACGAGATGGTTTAAAGCAAAAAAGATTGTCACAGATCCGAATTATGTTTTGGGAGGTCAAGCGGTTGCAACAGATGAGTACGTTGACCTTCAAGGTGGCGTCGGTGTGTGTTACGAAACTGGTTTGGCAACTGATACATCCAGAATAGACGAAGTGATTGTAGATATTCTAAATGTATTGCGCGATCAGGGGATGATCAACGATGGCGTTGTGCTTCCGGATATTACACAAAATGAAACCTACGAGTTAGTTGAAGCTATCGTGCTAACGGAGGACGGGTTTGAATATAAGATAGAGGGTGGTTCGTTCACTCCTTTCGTAGCTGGAGAGATTGTTGGTATCCACGGTGATGGTAAGGAGATAAAACCGGACTTTGATGGTGTAATAATTTTTCCAAAACCAAAAGACCACTGGGTAAGCGGTCTTCCGATAGGTTACTTGGCAAAGATAATTTAAACCTCGACCCAATCGCTATTTTCTCGCGCGCTCTTGTAGCAGGCATGGGCAATTTCAAACGCACGTAGGCCGTCATATATAGAAGGTGATGGTTTTGTGTCTGAAAGAAGGTTCCGCATAAACCAGTAGTCCTGTATAGCATAGTAATCACTCATAAAGAGCAGGTCTTCTCGCCGAGAGATGTCTTTAAATAGGGGTTCATCTGAGAGCATTGCGAACAGGTCATTTTTTTCATATTTCTTCTCGGCTTCTTGGTCCCGTACGTTGATGTGATGCATCGCGTAGTCTTGCAAGGTGACAAGAGATTTATTGAAGAAGATTTCAAATGATCGCACAGACGTATGCGCTGGAATGTCATGCCACATATGCGTCATCGTTGCAGTTTGACCAGACTCAAACTCAATACGAATTTCAATAAAGTCTTCAATTCCTTCGTAGCTATGATGATTACGCTGCGTTGCTGAAACTCGTTTAATTTTTCCGAAAAGATGCTCAAAAAGATCGATGTCATGAATACCGTGCTCAATCAAAACGCCAGCGCCAGCTTGTTTAACGTCGGATCGCCAGTCTGTGTAATGCTGTATCCCGCTTATTGGAAATTTTTGGTCATCACGCAGACTTATATGTCGAAGAGGGGAATTATCAGATTGTTTGTCTAGGATTTTTTTCAACGCTACATAGGTTGGGGCATATCGAAGTACGAAACCGACTTGATGCGGAGCTGAGCTGTTAGTAAGAATTTCGTGTACTTCGTGTGCTTGTTCGAGTGTTACCGCAAATGGCTTTTCACAAAAAACGGCTTTTCCTTTTTTGGTAGCTTTGCGGATTATGTCGATATGAAATTTTGTTGGAACACAGCTGAAAACGACATTGATATTTGGATCGTCCAGAATTTTGTCGACGTCATCTGTGGTAAGTGGGATATCGTAATCACTGGCAACAGCTTTTGCTGCTTCAAGATTTTTGTCTGCGATTGCTGCAAGTTTAACTTTTCCGCCAAACATGGATGCAGTGAGTCGAATGCTGCGAGCATGTTCTCGACCAATGTAGCCTGCGCCAATTATTCCGATATTAAGTTCATTCATATGTTTCGGTTGAGTATAGATTTTCCAAAGGATATCAAATTTTATAGATGCACGAAGGCGCGAGGGTGGAGTTCCCTCGCGCCACGGAGCGGTTGTGCTCTTTAGCCGCCGGCAAGACGCGTAGCAAGACGAATGTCTTGCACTGACGGGAGGATCCTGTCGCGTGGCAGGTCCTCAAGATGCGATGAGGTACCCGTACTTGATGGTATGTAGCTCCTCATCGGGCCGAGGGTGTTGAACGCCCCTATCTCTGGGTAGCCAAGCAGACCATGGTGTCCCCGTGTTGTACGCAGCAAGTCACTTACGAATCCGATGATTGTTGTGTACATGCGCGTGTGTACAGCGTCTGAGTTTGCGTCATCGACCAGTGGAACGGAGAGTGCCACTTCGCCGAAGGCACGTAGACTCCTACGCCTCCACATGATGTGTATGAGCATGGCGATCTCGACGCCATAGCGACTAGCGAAGCGCATTTCTCGCAGAACCTTCCAGGGCACGATGACCTGTCCGCACAGTGGCCACTCCAGCGCACCGATGTTGAACAGTTCTGTGTTGTTGAGGTAGGCGATTACGCCCTCGTTCTGCCTTCCTTGTGCTGCGAGCTTGATGATGTCTGGTCGATCCTCACGCCATACATGCCACCCAGCAAGCAGGCACCCAACCGGGTTTACGGCATCGAGGTTTGCGATGTCGGCATCCAGGAAGATCACCGGTGCGTCATCGGGCACGCCCAGATGTTCGAGTACGAGTACTCCCATGAACATGGCGAATCCCTTTCCGCTCAGGTCACTTTCGTCGATTCTGAACTTGCTCATTGTGGCGAGCGTATGCGGGACGAGGCCCAGTGCCTCATCCTGGGTCCAAACCGTGGCTGCGTTGGTATTTCGCGCAACAGCCTCGGTGTTGTCATCGCTTCCGTTGACGATCACGTGGATACGTTTTTTCGGGAAGCCAAGTCTGACCAGGTGAACGATGGTTGCAGCGATGCTTCCGGCCTTGTTCTTCGCCGGGATCACTACGTGGGCATCACTTGGCACCAGATCGTCTACAAGGAGCCCGAGGACCGGACCTACCCTTGATGCATCCAGTCGCCGAACCTGATTAGTTGTAGTCATGGTTGTCTCCTCCGGTGAATTGGTGATGGTCGAGAGTCGACCGATCTATTTGATACACTAAGGCTTTTAAGATGGGTCTGCAATAGTAGTTCGGCAGTTTTTGTGGAAAAGAAAAACTAGCCTATTCTCACAGTATAAAAACGCTATCGTGCTGTCTGGATTTCCCCGGCAGATTCGCACTTACAGGCAGGTATCTGCAGTGGTACACTATGTTTACTATGCCATGAAGTGAATGTTCGATAGAAAACTGCTCGGTTTTCCGGTCGGAATTAAAAAGGTATAGCAGAAAACAGTTATAATTCATTCGCAGACGATTGTCTGATTGAACATCTACTTCAGGGTATGCAAGATATTCCAAAGATTGTTTTAGAAGCTTACGACTTAGGCCCAATCGATAGGGTTACTAAGGTGTCAGACGGTCTTATTCATCAGACGTATAAGGTTGAGTCGATGGCTGGTGATTTTATTTTGCAGCGCTTACATCCTTTGTTGGGAACTTCAGAAATCGGCCAGGACTTTTTCGCAGTCACTACACATTTGAATAATGAAGGGTTTCCGGCGCCTGAGGCTGTACTTGGTATGGGTGGGGAAGTCTTAGTGAATGATGGTGAGTACAATTGGCGGATGCAGACTTATATCGATGGCCGCACATATAGCAAGCTTGATAATCCGTATGTGGCGAAGGAAGCTGGGGCGATATATGGGCGCTTGCACAAGTCTCTCGCCTCAATGGACTATGAATTTCAGTCAGAGTTGAAATTGCATGAAACAGAAAAGATTTTTGCAGAGTTTCAGGAGGTTATTGGGAATTGGGGCGGAGATATAGGGCTAAAGGAGAGCGTACGTGATGAGGTCGATTTTATTTTAGAGCATCTTCCAAAGCAATTTCTTCCTAGCGGTCTTCCGCAGCGAGTGATCCACGGAGATCCAAAGATTTCCAATATTTTATTTAAAGGTGGGGAGGCTGTTGGAGTTATAGATTTAGATACTTGCAATAATCACACGGTACTAGTTGATGTTGGGGACGCTTTTCGTTCATGGTGTGGGAGAGATGAAGATGATTCTCAGAATGCTTTCAACCTTGAATTGTTTGAGGCTGGATGGCTTGGGTACATAGGTACGGCCGGCGACTTTCTGACAGACGAAGAGCGGAGCTTGGTACCACGGGCGATTAGCTGCATCACCTTAGAGCTTGCAGCACGGTTTTTAAAAGATGTTTTCGATGATTCTTACTTTGGATGGGATGCTGAGCGCTACGCTTCTCGCCGTGAGCATAATTTGGCTCGAGTACGTGGGCAGATTGCTCTATATAAGGACTTGCAGGACAAACTTGGGGACGTTAATAGAATTGTGCAGCGATAAACATATGTTTGATTGGGAGAGTGGCGTTATTCCTGACTCAGAGATTGCACTTAAAGCAACTCGTGGGGGAGGGCCTGGAGGACAGGCTGTAAATAAGACGTCGAATAATATCGAGGCACGTTGGTGTATTGGTGACTCTCAAGTTTTAAGCGAGGGGGAGAAAACTCGTGTACGCGAAGCCGGTCGTAAGGTAACAGGACAGGATGAATTGATTTTCCGATGCCAAAGTGAACGGTCTCAAATGCAGAATATTCAGGAAGCAAAGGATCGTTTAAATGAATTTGTGCGCAATGCACTTACTCCGCAAAAGAAACGCAGAGCTACGAAGAAGTCATGGGGCGTAAAAACTCGAGAACGTGAAAGTAATGAAAAAGATAGTCGTAAGAAGCGTGATCGAAAGTTTAGAGGGGATTATTAAATTGTAGAAAGTTTGTAGGTAGGGGTGGGAAAAATTTTAAAAACACACACGCCGCGGACAAGGTCCGCGGCGTTTACGAGGGTACTTTTTTGATCTTGTCGTGTTGAGTTTAGTATGCCGGTGGACTATGTCCGACCTTTAAGTCCTAAATCAGTTCAACGGCTCAGCTTCCTTTTTGTTTTATGAGGCGGGCTGCCTCGAGCTTGCGTGACTCCCTTTCTGCACTGGGGAGCATATCTTGTATATCAAGATGATTGCGTTTTGTATAATGGCTGGCTCTATTTATATTGACTTATTTGCTGAAAAACGCTAGTCTGTAGTGTCGCTTTGCGGCAGCTAACCTTCTGGAGGACCTTATGGTTCGCAGTTTTATCAGACTGTTCGTTCTCAGTGCTCAGGCATCTCTTCATGCGCGACGTAGGTCCGCTCCACCTACTTTCAAGGATCGCTGCGACGAGATGCATCGCATGATTCACAACACAACACTTTCGGACGAGGACCTAAAAGAGAAGTTACGCAAACTGATCGATGACGGGGGTGGCTCGGACCACTTTCACTACATGGCGATGGTTCTGACGGATCTAGGGTGCAAAAGACCTGGTCTGGCAGCTATCGCAAGTCAGCTATGACACTATCTCGTAGACTCACCTTCTGGGGGGTCTATAGTGCTTTTGGGCTAAAATAAGCCAAATAAAATCTAAATAAATACTGTACACAATCTGGGCGTATATATCCTTGACATATATCCTAGTTTTCTATACAATCTCCGCACAATCTACACATTGCGTACTCACCTTGTTCCGAACCCCCAAACGCCAAAGTGGCATCGGAACTTCAGGGAGTGGTGTTCGGGACACTTCTAGCAGTGATTATAGAATCGTTGACGAGACATTACCCAAATGTTTCAAACGATAGGTCTATGTCAAATACTGCAGCAATGAATTATGTGAGTATGCGTGATCCTTTTTGATCTCGCTGCCCTTTAAGGGCGATACAGCGAGAATTTTGTTTTCAGAGGAAACTCTGATTCAGAGATCGAGAGCTTATCTAGATAAGACCTTCTCTCTGAACCTTAACAACGAAGATGTTGGGCCTGTGCACTGGATGTGACAGACAAGCTCAGAGTCGAAAGACCAGTCTTCTACATACGCGTCTAAACGAATTTATCTTAAGCGCCGTAGTAAGCGTAGAGATTTTGTCATTGTGACTTAGTCTTGTCCGATAAGATAAATTCAAAAACAAAACAAAAAACAAGCTACTGATTGTTACGTTCACGTCTGCCAACAGGCGTTGGACATTAACAGTGAGTGGAAAGCAATAAGGGTATATGGTGGATGGCTTGACAAAACGTGCCGATGAAGGACGTCGCAGCCTGCGAAAAGCTTTGGGGAGGTGGCAAGCAACCTTTGATCCAAAGATGTCCGAATGGGGAAACCCGGCCAGGGGAATGCCTGGTCACTTTACACTGAATACATAGGTGTAGAGAGGGAACCGAGGGAAGTGAAACATCTCAGTACCTCGAGGAAAAGAAAAGAAGGAATTCAATTCTCATCTGACTGTTCGATTTATCGAGACGTCAGATGAAGTGATTGTTTTCTCATTCCCTGAGTAGTGGCGAACGAAAGGGGAACAGCCCAAACCTATTACGTGAAACCGGTCAAATTAGCTCTTCGGAGTTAAGGAGGCTAGGTGAAAGGTGTGAGCCGTTGCGTAGTAGGTGTTGTAAGCGCACATGTCGTTTCCTCACAGGAACGGATATGCTGATGTATCTCTAGTAAAATCTTCTGGAAAGTAGAACCAAAGAGGGTGATAGTCCTGTATGCGAAAGAGATTAGTCACGTATTATGTGTTGTCTTGAGTACGGCGGAACACGTGAAATTCTGTCGGAATCCACCGCGACTATGCGGTAAGGCTAAATACACGTTTTGATCGATAGTGAAGAGTACCGTGAGGGAAAGCTAAAAAGAACCCCGAGAGGGGAGTGAAATAGAATCTGAAACCATATACTTACAATGAGTCGGAGCCCCTTGTGGGTGACGGCGTTCCTATTGAAGAATGAGCCAACGAGTTTGTGTTTGTCGCCGGTTAAGTCCTTCGGGATGGAGCCAGAGTGAAAGCGAGCCTTAACGGGCGATCTTAAGGTGGCGAGCACAAGACCCGAAACCGGACGACCTATCCATGGCCAGGGTGAAGCAAGTGTAAAAACTTGTGGAGGCCCGAACCCACGCATCGTGCAAAATGCCGGGATGAGCTGTGGATAGCGGAGAAATTCCAATCGAGTTCGGTAATAGCTGGTTCTCCCCGAGATATGTTTAGGCATAGCGTCAGTTAATAGTGTGCTGGGGGTAGAGCACTGATTGGAGTCGGAGCCTTCGGGTATCCTCTCCAGCCAAACTCCGAATACTAGCACATGTTCCTGGCAGTCAGACCGTGGGGGCGAAGCTCCACGCGTCGAAAGGGAAACAGCCCAGATCTCAAGCTAAGGTCCCAAAGTCATCACTAAGTGTAAAAGGTGGTGGAAAAACTTATACAACCAGGAGGTTGGCTTAGAAGCAGCCATCCTTTAAAGATAGCGTAACAGCTCACTGGTCCAGTTTTTCTGCGCCGAAAATA
>JABJOE010000007.1 GCA_018664485.1 Candidatus Uhrbacteria bacterium
CTACGACCCCGCAAGTCGCCCACATCGTAGATCTCTGCATTTTGTTGGATGAGATTTCGGTGCATGGGTGGCACACTAGGATACGTACTAAAGGTACGTTGACGAAGTGTGTCGGGACCCATAAGCCGACAGATCGCCAACATAATGAAGAAAAGAAAGAAGACCGGCCCCGAAGGGCCGGTCTTTCTCTTGGTTCACCGCAACTACTATTCTAGTGATTAGAATGATAGCGCGTTACCAGTCAACGGTAGGTTGTCAACTAGGTATGATCCCCATTCCTCAGCTGTGGTAGATGTTGAAGTGTTTCCATCATCTTCCCAGAAGAATGAACTTGGAAGTCGGTCAACGTCATCAGAAGCATCGAATGCATTTGATGCGTCAGGCTCTGTTCCAAGGTATCCACGAACTAGAGTCAACACGTTACCTGAAGCTACTGTAACGAGAGCCTTCTCATCTGTAGAGTCACAACCGTCATCAGTCAAGTCAAGACATACGATATCACCAGCGGTGTATCCAGAACTTGAAGTAACTGTAAGTGCTGTGTCAATAGCAGTTAAGTCTGCTTCGTTAGAGTCACTAGCCGCAAGGTAAGTGCTCACAATTGGGTCTGCAGCCAACTCCAGCTGAATGCTGTCGTCGTTTGTAGCACTAGCAGGTGTAGTGTCCATGTACAAAGCGTACGTGTAACTTGATCCCGCTGGCACAACTTCTGCTGTCGCCAATGTTAGGTGGACAAATCCTACGTCTGCTGCTGTAGCGTCACAAACTGCTCCAGTAGCCTTTAGGATTAGCCAATCAGTGTTTACGTCAACAGCTGTTGAAGTACCTTCCTTGCTCAAGTTGTAGAAGTCAAAGTCGGTTGTATCAACGTCAGTTGAACTTGCTGTTCGAGCGTTAGCTCCAGAGTTGTCTGTATCACACTGATTCCAGTTACTTGTACCGTTATCAGTAGAAGAGATCTTCCAGATAAGCTCGTTGAGAACAACATCTTCGTTTGAAGATGCAGCCACTGTGAAGCGGAACACCTCTAGGTCACTTGGAACTGACGCTCCACTTGGAGAGCTAGAGTCCAATGTAACTGTAGGGACTGTTTCTCGAATAACGAATGTGTTTGGATCAGTTGATGTCAACGTAAGGTCGTCATCGTCCAATGTAACACCAGATCCTTGTCCGACTGTCTTGAAGTTATCGTCGTTAGATGTGTCGACGAAAGTATCAAGCATGATCTTTTCGTTTGAAGTAGCAGATCCTCCAGATGATCGATCAGTTCCAGGAACGTCAACATACACAAGTGTATCAGCGTCCTCACCGTTTTCGATCCAGATACCACTACCACTGCTCAAGCTGAACTTTGCCTCGTTAGAAGACATTGAAGTTGTAGCAGTCATAGTTGAACCATCTTCAGCTGGGTACTCAATAGTAACCAATGAAATGTTGTTCGCGTATGAAGCATCTTCGTCTGCAGCTGAATCGTCATCATCTGCATCGTCCTGCTTAGCCTGCTGCTCAGCAACTGTGAAAGTTGTAATTTCGAAGTCTTCATTTGTAGCAGTCCACTCGAACGTTGCTACGTGGTTGTCGGAACTACCAGTTGCAATGAAGTCAGCTGAAGGAGTTCCAGAGTCAACTGCAACAGTAAGTGAACCGTTAGCAGTAATTGAGATCTTAACAGTCTCAGCTCCGTTAATAGCAGATGCAGTGATGTCAGATGAGCTCAAGCTCGTTCCTTCATCATCAAGTGCTGTAACGTCAGCAGCCGCGTTGATCTCGAATCCGAATTCGTCATCAGTACCTGGAGCAACGTTTGCTAGGTTACATCGAACGAATACCTTCTCGATAGCACCAGCCTCAACAGTCCAAGAGAAGTTCTGGAATAGAATGTCTCCTGTTGTTGCGCTAGATACTGACTCAGGTCCTGCAATGAAAGTATCGTCAATTGCCTCGTAAAGAGAACATGAGCTGATACGATCAGTTGATGCAGTAGAACCTTCTTCACCAGCGGCGAAAGTTCCACCTGAATCTTCGTCTACGTTTACCGTAACTGTAAGGTCAGTGATTTCAATGTCGCTTCCATCACCAGCTTCAAAGTTGAAACCAACAACGTCTACGTCGTTTGATCCACGAACCACAGTAGTATCACCCGTTGGGGTAGATGCAGCTGTAACAGTTAGGGATGCAGATGCAACAGTATGAGTGTAACCAGCCATGTCAGCAGACGGAACGATGTCCGCAGCAGCGATTGAGTCATTGTTTGAGTCTTCAATCGTTAGACCACTTACGTCAAGTGTCATTGCAATAGTGTCATTGTCTTCTGCAACAGAACTATCAACATCAGCAGTTACTGCCATGTCGTATGTTTCACCTTCTTCAAGAACCCAGTTGTCCGTGAAAGTGATAGTCTGCTGTGTTGCAGATCCAGAAGCGCTAAGCTCCTGTGGTCCTGCTACGAGTGACGCGTCGTCAGCCATAACAAGCTTGATGTCAGTCAAGATCAAGTCATCAAGACCTGAGTCTCCACCTGCATCTGCGTCAGTTCCATCGACGATAACCGCCATAGAATCAACTTCAGCCCAGTTTGCAGATGTTACAGAGAAAGCAAGGAAAGTGTAATCCTCAGCTCCGTCCTTTACATTGTCCGCAGATGGACCATCAAAGATGAATGTAACGTCACCACCCTGTACGTCAGAGAATGAACAATCACCAGAAGATGTTGTACAACTGTCTCCGTCGTAGGCTGTTCGTGTAACAGTTACGTTGAATCCGTAATCATCACCTGTTGCCTTCAAGTCAGCATCAGAGTCAAGGTAAACCTTAACGTCGTCGTCTGCCTGACCTCCGATGTCAGCAGATACAGAGAAGTTTACGTTCTTACTCTTCTCAATCTCATACTCTTCATCAAGTGTGAAGAGAACAAGTTTATTTCCAATGTATTCACCTGTTCCAACCTGGTCAGATCCCTGCCAGA
Source organism: Candidatus Uhrbacteria bacterium (assembly GCA_018664485.1). GTDB lineage: Bacteria > Patescibacteriota > Patescibacteriia > UBA9934 > UBA9934 > JABJOE01. Next base: position 2,966 of record JABJOE010000007.1, read on the forward strand.
TTTTGAAGTCGTCATGATCAGAAGACTGATCAATCTTCAATGTGATTGTCTCAAGAGAGATATCCTCACCAGAACCAGTCTGAACCTGGAACTTACCAATAATGGCATCGTCCTCACCCAAAGTAGGATCTCCGATAGAACCTGTCTTTGTGATTGTTACAGACCCAACATCGATATCAGTGATGCTCATTGACTCACCCTCAAGTGGGAAGTCTCCGTCGACGTCTCCGTCAGCATCAACATCATCTTCGTCAGCGATGTACAAGTAGAAATCACCAGAGTTAATTGTAGTGCTCATGTCAACAACTACAGTGATTGTTCGTGTCTCACCTGCCTCAACAACAAAGTCAAGAGATGTGAACGTAGCTTCACGTGTAGAAGAGTTAACAGTTCGACCTTCAGTTAGACGACTCTCACCTTCGTAAAGGTAAACTCCGTCAGAACCAATAGCCGTAGTGGTAGCAAGACCACCGAGTGTAACAGTAAGAGAGTTCAACTCAGCATCGTCGTCTCCTGCCTCTAGGTCATATGATGCAACAGCAACACGAGCCGCAGAGTTAGGAACTGATGCAGAAGCAGCTGTGTCAGAAGACACTGAAACTTCTAGGTCACCAGCAGAGTCTGAATCGTCCTCTTCTTCAGTACAGTCACCAGTCTGAGCGATGTCGAACAATGCACATTCTGCACTGTCAATATCGTCACCGGCTGACAAACCACTGTCGTCAATGCCCTCACCGTCGAGGAGCATCCAATCCCAGTAGTAGTTTGCGTCCATACCATCGTCTGTCATCATACGCATTTCACCTCCCCATGATAGGTAAGTGTCGTCTCCACTCATGTAAGCAGCTCCGTCGAATGCAGTAGCAGTCTCAAGAGAAGCTCCAGCTGAGTAGTCTACGAAGAAAACGTCTGGTACGTCATGAATCATGTCGCTCCAGTCATCTCCAGCGTAATCAACTGCAACATCTTCAGTCTCGATCCAGTGGATCATTCCGTCAGTTGAAACAGCGTAAGTCTTGGCATCACTGGTAATCTTAATCCAGTGAGAACCTGGTCGGTATACAACGTTACCTGCAAGTGAGATGTCAGCAAGCTCTGAATCAGAGATTGTTTCAACATCGTCGAAGTCTGCACGCCACGTCATGAATGTTTTCTCGTTCGGGAAAGTGTATCGGGCTCCGTCGTAACCATAGTAGTACAACGTTGAGAGGCTCTCACCCACGATCAAGTCTCCACCTGAAGCGGCAGAAGCTGTCTGTGGAACGATTGCAGCACTCAATGATCCCAAGATCATTGCAACTGTAGTAACAGCGGCAAAGAGTCGCTTTCGAACTATAAAAGTATTTTCCATAACTATCTGATCTTTCTGATCTTATTGAATAGGTGGTAAGAGCGACCATGCGGTCTCGACCTTTGAACTCCTTTCCACGGTGTGTGACTGATCAAAAACGTGATGGAAATAATCATCTACGTTTTATTCCAGACACACACACTTTTTGTGTGTTAATTCGGAACACTGATGCGTTCCTGTCTTTATTGACCTTCCGAGTCAACAGAGACAGATACACATCATAGTGCACTACTCTATCGACTCATCTTTTAACTTGATCTCAAGTTCTCCGTTATCGTTAATCTCAACCTCTACCTGCTGCGCCTCATCAGTGGGTTCATCTTTGATCTCGTAAACTTCCACACTCTCATTTTCTTCAGTCTCATCAATAGATTCTTCTTCGTCTAACTCAGGATTCAAGATTGCAAATTCAATTTCAGCTATCTGCGCTTCCAAGTTAAGCAAAATTTCATCAGCTTCACGCAAAATTTCAAATGCGCTTCGGTATCCGTCAGATGCCGCCAAGTCCATAGCGCGTGCAACTGAATCCGTAGCGGAATCAACTTCGAAATTCATTGAGCGTAAATCATTACCGTTAAGTACGGTAGATGGATCATCTACGTTCTTCAATGCCTGCTCGATAACTGCGATTCGTCCAGCGTCAAATGTCTGACGAGATACTAGAGCGATGTATTCATTTTTAAATGACTGCTCTAATGCTAACTTTGACTCTTCTGTTTCTCCAGCTTCGTGAGCATCAACAATTGTACCTACAGCTGAATCAGAAACTTCACGAGCGACCTTCTTTGACTCATCAACATCATCAATAGTTTCTTCAGCACCCTCAAGAGAAGTCAAACTGTCATTAAGGTCACCAACTTTTTGATCAATCACACTTGCGATTGCAATGGTCTCAACATTTCCATCCTCTCTCAATATAAGAAGCTCTTCTTGAGCACCCTGCAACTCATCACGGAAAGCTTCCATTGCTTGCGACACCAATACGCTATCACCGCGAGACTGCAAAACTGCCACCTCCTCTAAACGACGTTGCGCAAACTCGGTGTGAAGCACTGCTCGACGTTCAGTAGACGATACCGCTAACTGCGCTCGCTCTGTCACCAGCTTCAACCCGTAAAGAGTATCCCCTGGCAAACTTGCCGATGCAGCATGTGCAGTCGTGAACCATCCTCCAAATAACAGGACAAAAACAAGCGCTCCAGCTGTAACTGGGCGCGTAAACATACGAATCGCATTCCAACCGTAGTAAGAAGCAACTCCTTCCTGATTTTCTACCTCAACAACCTGAGGTCTATCACCACCAATGGCAGCCATAAGAACCTCACGTCCACGATCTTTCGTGTCCGAACTCACCCACCCTGCCTGAGGGTGATCTTTGAGAGAGTTCAATTGTTTAGTTAGTTTTGACACAGCTATTTTTTCGTTTCTATAACACGCTCCAGCGCCTTCTTCGCGCGGTGCAAAAGTACTCGCACATTGTTTGGAGTTTTTTCTAATGCTTGGGCAATCTCCTTCACGCTCATCTCATCCATATATCTCATCATAAGAGCGTCTCTATATTCCTCTTTGATCAGCTGCATTGCTGAGAGAAGTTCCGCACGATCTTCATCGAGCTCCATCTGCTCAGATGCTATTGGTTTCTTGTCCACTACCAGATGAGCATTTTCCATTGTTGCTGACTCTCCAAGCCTCTCTTTTGCTCTATAATGGTCAACGACCACGTTACGGGCTATGCGGTAGAATAAGGCACTTGGCTTTTCGATCATGCTGGAAGTCGCATACTCCCATCCTCTTAAAAATACTTCCGCTGTGAGGTCCTCTGCATCCTGTGAGCTTTTCACACGGAATGCTACAAAACGCCTAATGCGTGCGACATACACTTCGTACAATTCTCCGTACGCTTGCGTGTCGCGAAACCGATAGACGCGAAAAAGCAGAAATTTGTGACGGTTATGCATGCTCATTTAATATGTCGGAAAAAAGGCTAAATCATTACAGTTGGAGTATAAAATAGCAAATATTCGCCAATTTGTCAATACTAAGCTTGACAATCAGTTTCTTTTTGTCTACTCTAGAGTAGACATTTGATATCAAATTTATGGCTATTACACCTTCAGTTAGGCTATCTGTCTCGGAAGCGGCGAAACTCTTTGGAGTTAGCACCCGCACTATCCGTAGATCTATAGCAAAAAATGACATAAGCTACATTGTGGTTCAGGGTCGATATAAGATCGATTTTGAATCTCTTTTGAAATGGTCTCAATCAAGTACTACGGTTCGTAAAAAAAGAGACAGCGCTGGCATTGGTCAGTTTGTCGAACGCTGGAGAATCAAGAACACCCTATACTCCCCCAACCCACAACGTATCCCAACAGATGAAAAAGAAGATAAGGGTGACTTAAAAGATCTATAGATATCCTGTGAAAAAGTGGTTTGTTAAAATCATCTGCCTGTTCGTACTGCTCAGCGGAGCCGCGGTCACAACAGCACAAGAGAACGCCATAAAAACGGCGAACTACTTCTTGCTATCTGGAACACATTTGGATGATGTAGAAACTCTCAAAACTCTAGCTCTATACGATCTTCTCGTAATCCCAGCAGAAGCCCAGGTTTGGAATAAGGACTTCTCAGATGAAGTGCGGGAACTTAATCCAGACATAATTCTCCTCGCCTATGTTCCAAGTGTAAGCTGGAACGAGATCTGGAGCGACTCACTACACAACGATTTGCACGATGGAATCTCTTCAAGTTACTGGCTTCAAACAAATGACGGTGACGACGTATCTATCTGGCCCGGAACCCAAGCGCTCGATCTTACCTCTGGATGGAACGGCTACCTCGCCGAATTTGTGGCTGAAGAAATTCTAGACGACGATTATTGGGACGGTGTCTTTTACGATGAGGTGAACGATACGATCAGCTGGACAGGTGACCTCGACCTTGCAAGTGGCGAAAGTGACATAGATGAAGCATGGGTCGATGCTTACACTCAACTTTTTTCTGATACTCGTAATCGCGTTGGATCTGACAAAATAATTATCTCAAACGGAAGTTCCGACCTTCAGCACGCTCCATATGTAAACGGCCGAATGTTCGAGTCATTCCCTACCCCCTGGGAAGGTAACGGATCTTGGCAAACAAATATTACAAATTACCTCTCGGTTGAAGAAAACGTGGCTTACGATCCTGTCATATTAATAAACAGCGACACCGATAACACTGGAGACAAAACAAACTATCAAAGAGTTCGATTTGGACTTTCAAGTGCGCTTATGGCAAGCGGGTTCTTTGGCTTCGACTTTGGAACGCAAGAACATGCGCAGTTATGGCGCTACGATGAATATGATGCATTCTTGGGGACTCCGAAAGATGTCGCCGTCGAAGAAGATGGCGTATGGTCACGAGAATTTACAAATGGAAAAGTTATCACCAACCCAACAAACGAAACAAAAACGATTCGTTTAGACGGTGACTTCGAAAAAATTCACGGAATTCAAGACCCTGATACAAATGACGGATCAATCATTTCTAGAATCACGCTCTCCCCTCAAGATGGAGCGCTACTACTTCGTCCAATCGAAGAAATTGTAGACGCCGTATTCCTTAACGGTGCTTTCGCTCGAGTGTTTTCAGGGAATGGTGATGTTAAGAGAACAGGGTTCTTCGCATACGACAGCGACCACCTCGGAGGTATCCAGGTAGTCTCATTTGATATGGACGGTGACGGAACTCTCGAAATGGTAAGTGCCGACGATAGCCAAGTATATATCTACAATACCGACGGATCTTTACATGCCAGCTTCTATCCATATACATCGGCATACGCAAGTGGGATCAACATCTCAGTTGGTGACCTTGAAAATGATGGATCCGTTGAGATCGTTACCGGAACTGAAAACGGTGGGGGTGCGCATGTTCGAATTTTCAATAAAGACGGCGTTCTGATTAACCCCGGGTTCTTCGCATACGACGAAGTTTACCGCGGAGGTGTAAACGTATCGATTGGAGATCTTGAGGGTGATGGAACTATCGAAATTATATGTGGTGCAGGTGTAGGCGGTGGGCCACATGTTCGAATCTTCAATAAAGATGGAGTTTTGATAAACCCTGGATTCTTCGCATACGACGAAGATTTTCGTGGTGGTGTAAATGTAGCCGCTGCCGATATCGATGGTGATGGGAAGAATGAGATCGTTACTGGGCCAGGATTAGGTGGTGACCCGGAGGTTCGGGTGTATGATAAAGATGGAAACCTCCTGCAAGATCCATTCTTTGCAACAGACTCAAACGACCACGTAGGAATTGAAGTGTCGGCTGCAGATCTGGATGGAGATGGAATTGATGAAATTATAGCTTTCACACAAGACGTATTTACTCTTTCGGGCTTCGGCTTCTAGGACACTACATATGGCTGACAAAAATCCAAAACTAATCTGCAAGCCAACGGGCAAGGGTAAGAAGAGTAATCTTCTTGTATGTACCTTGAATATTGGAACGCAAGCCAGCCGACACGTGTCAGAGCCTATTGAGATGCTCATGAAGGGTACGTATCACAAAGAACGTGAGTCGCTTCATAAATGGCTCGACATTCTAGGCTTTGCCATCATTGCAGCTACATTACTAACTCTAGCTTGGATGTTGATTCCAAGGTTTACACCCGAACTAATTACGGTGGACGCCGACATTGCTCCAAGCGAAGTTATTACAGGTGGAGCGTCTACTCTGACATTTAGATTTGAAAATAAAAGCAACGACACGCTCGTTGACACGAATGTTCTATTCACATTCCCCGAGCACTTTGCGCTTGATGTAATTGAAAGTGAAGATGCGCAAGAGATTGGACATCAAACATTCGACCTTGGCGATATTGCTCCGGGTGGCTATGGATTTATTCATGTAAGTGGAACCATGTTTGGTGACGTTGGCGGTGAACAAACTTTCACAACACAACTTGATTATAACTACGGTGAAGAGCAGATGACTGATACGAAAGTCATCGATCACGTATTCTCCCCTACGACCTCAACCCTCGCACTTGAACTAACTTTGCCTGAACATCTCGTAGCGTTCCAATTAGTTGAAGGGTCTATCACATATAAAAATACAGGTGACGTTTCTTTCCCAGATATGGCGATTGAGCCCGATTGGCCGGAAAGTTTCACGCTCATCTCCGCAAATCCAAGCATGCAAAGTGACGGGGCGTTCCATGTAAGTGGAATTGACCCCGGTGAAGAAGGTATTATTTCCTTTTCAGGCCGACTGGGAACGCAAGACGACTCAACGTTCTCGTTTGGACCATCGTTTATCTTTGATGACACCCAATATCAGCAAGAACGTCTGAACGACACGATCGATATCCTTCCGCCTCCACTCACTATCAGTCATGCGATTGAAGAATCCACACTGCAACCAGGAGAAAATGCCACAGTCACACTTACATATCGAAATGATAGCGAGCACACACTGAGCGGTGTTGAACTTGGGCTTACCTCAGATGTAGATGTATTTTCAGATGATCTTATCTTCGATGACGCGCCGTCGGTAATCGAACCTGGAGATTCCGGAACACTGTCGCTCTCAGTCCCCGTACGCTCTTATATCTCTCGTTCATACCTCTCGAGCTACGAGAATATAAACGTAACAACTCGATCAATTGCAACATTCACTTTTACGCCAAATGGTGAAACTATAGAAACGAATACAACGGGATCAAGCTTTGTATCTACACTCACTTCCCCACTCATCCTGGAATCTTTCGGACGGTATTGGACAGCAAACGGCGACCAACTTGGTCGTGGGCCAATTCCACCTATCGTTGGTGAGACAACTAAATATTGGGTCTTCTGGAACATATCTGGAACAACTAATGAACTTGCAAATCTTTCAATTGACGCAGATCTCGGACCTGGAGTAACACTCACCGGACGGCAAAGTGTATCTGTTGGAACTTCGATCGAATCGACTAACGGATCTGTTAGTTGGTCGGTCAACACAGTAAGTCCAACCATGACTCCGGGAAATACTGTTATTGCCGCTGCGTTTGAAGTTGCGCTCACCCCAACTGCCAGTCAAGTAAACTCTGTAGCTACGCTTCTGGAACGTGCATATGTTAGTGCTAGCGACAATTGGACAGATGCTAACGTGCAAACAAGCTCAAGTAAAATTACATCTTCACTTACGGCTGATACAAAAGCAGCGCAATACGGCGGTGTAGTAGAGGAATAAACAAAATGGCCTTCAAAAAACATTCTGCAGATAACGGCGACCATCTAGATGAAGCATTTTTTGTTGAACTTCTAAAACTCCCCACCTTCCCTTTCTACAGGCTAATTAGACAAAACGCAGAGCAAGCAAAAGAACAGCGTGCCGCGTGGCTTAACGCAGGTACACCGCCAACATTTTTATATCCGGAAACTAAAGATTTTGATGCACTTAAATATCTAGAAGCTGTTGAAAAATGTCGTGACAGTCTCCCTGATGGCCCGGCGTACATTCGCTCGCTCTACATCAAAAAACTCAACGAGCTAAAAATGCGCGCAGCCCTCGTACTTGCCATATCACATGGCGATGACCAAACAGTAACGCATCTCTCCCGAAAACTTTTTGGAAACCTCCGTCAAGATGCTGAAGAATTGAAAAAAGAATTTTCTTGTATGCTTGACCATGCAAATATTTTTCATACCCACACAGAACCAATCAACGCCGAAATGTTCACAGCCATGACACATAAAGTTTTAGATCACTACAAAATAGATGACTGGAAAGTAGCCTTATCTGACAAATCATCAATCAAAATCACACGAGGCAGACGCGCACGAAAGCCAGTTATCTATATTCCAACCAATTTAAAGATTTCAAAAGCTCGTGCAGCTAGACTGCTAACACACGAGATCGAAGTACACGCATTGCGTACCCAAAATGGTCGTCGCTCCCCCCTCCATATTCTTCACGTTGGTCTAAATGGATATATTCGAACAGACGAAGGCCTCGCAATTTATTATCAACAAAAAATCAGCAAAGAAAAACCCCAGCACGCGCCTGGCTTTTGGGATGCGTGGACATGCGCGCTTACGCAAACTGGTTCTTTTGCCGACACCTTTGCAATAATTTCAGATGCTCGCTCACAACTGGCGGCTGCAACTGGTGCGAAAGATGCGAAAGAGGTAGGTATAGACGCTGCATGGCGCCTCTGTGTTCGCGCGTATCGTGGCATTACAGATACAAGCACGTATGGCGTCGGATTTTTGCGTGGTCATATATATCGATCAGGACTTCTTGATATTACAGAGGCCGTTGACTGGCATGGAGAAGAAATCCTTGAAAAACTTTTTATCGGAAATATCGGACTTGAACATATTTCTATTTTTGAAAACCAAGAGCTACCAGAACCGCAGTTGCCAATGCTCGTAAGTAAATCTATCGTAAGAGATTTTTCGTAGAATGGTAAGCATCACCTATCTCAATAAGCTTATTAAACAAAAAAACACCCGATTGTAAAGACAGTCAGGTGCTTCTTTTTTTATTCTGTAACGAATGCTCCGTGGCGTTGATGAATGTGCTTCTTATAAACACCCAACGTCTCCTTTGCGATATCGTCCCAGTTATAGTCGGTTTCAACAAATCCTCGTGCGCTATGACCAATTGAGGCCATGTGCATCTCGTCAGATAGTAGAGCGATCAATTCGGAAGCTAGATCATTAACGTCGCCTGACGCAAATGATACTCCGTGATCTTCAACTACCTCCAAGTTTTCTGGAATGTCTGATGCTAGAACCGCTTTTCCGTAGCTCATCGCCTCGAGTACCGCGATTGGCATACCCTCGGAATAAGACGGATGAACAATACATTTAGCACCGGCAAATAAAGCAGTTAGCACATCTCCACGCTGGAAATCTGTAAAAACAATTGAATCATCGCCCGATGCCTGTGCATGTAGATCACGAATATATGAATCTGTAAAAGATGATCCTCCTACAATTGCCAATTTCAAATCTTTAAGTAATTCAGGTCTCTTTTCTTTCGCCACCTTCCACGCATCAATTAAGATATGCGCTCCCTTATGCGGGACGAGGCGCGCGACCATAGCAACGTAGCCATTGGAACGCAATCCAAAAGGGCGCAAAACAACATCATTGGTTGTGACGCGTTGTGGCGTAATGCCGTTTGGAATGTAATGCGTTCTTTTGCCATACGATGATTCAATATAGTTACGAAGAACTTTACTTACACAAATAGTTTCGTGAGGACTTTTAACACACATCTTTTCTCCAGCTCGAAGAGCGAATCGTGCGACAGCTCCCCACTTTCCATGTTCTCGATCAATACAATGGAATGTTGTAATAACAACGCTTGAAGGAGAAAGTATCCGAGCAATCCATGAAAGAAGAGATGGTCCGACGCCATGAACATGAATTACATCCGGTGCGCTTATAAGGCAGGCGTGAATCAGAGAGAATAGTGTATGCGTGATCGCATCTAAATGCTTTGTGCGGATAGATGGAATACGGATAACACGCACACCGTTAAAACGATCAGACGTTCCCGGTGAATACCAAGGACGCGCGTATGCGATCACTTCGTGACCTTCGCGCACCAAACGAGTCGAGAGATGCTCGACATGCGTTTCGATACCTCCGAACTTAGACGGAAGCCCTTTTTGTCCAATCATTACAATTTTCATATGGGATATACGTATTTGGGTCAGCTATGGTGTTGTTTGTCTTTCATCGCACTTAAAGCTGCCCGCAGATACGTCTATTCCAAATTTGCGAACGGGATAACTTAGCAGTTTTTTGCCATTTTGTCAACCCTAAGAGCTGGCATTCTCGTACAATTTTCGAGAAAATAAAAACAAAAAAACAGCCAATATTGGCCGTTTTCTCTACATATCCACAACTATCCCAGCTACTCCCGCGAATCTATTACAGATTCATAGATATCCATAATTTGAGAGCTCAGAAGTTCAGGGTCAACGATCTGGGAAGCCCTTTGATACGCAGCTTCTCCCATTGATTTTGCAAAGCCTTCATCACGTATAAACGGCTCCAATGAATGTGCCAAAGAGTCCGCGTCCCCCGCTCTAAATACCGAACCACTAACGCCATCTTCAACCATCTCCCGCAGCCCGCCGTGATCACCTACAATAACAGGCACTCCGCATGACATAGCCTCAATAGCAACTAGCCCAAGTACCTCATGCCAAATCGATGGCGCTACCATCACACGAGACCGTGAGCGTAGATTCTCCAGATCATCTCCAGATACAAAACCTAAAAACTTTACCTTCTGCCCTTCACCTACAAGCGCTCTCAATTCTTTCTCATACGAACCAGTTCCCGCAATACGCAACTCGACTTCAGGGAACGCTTTCATTGCCTCAATCAATGTATGTACACCTTTATAACGTTCCAGACGACCAATGTAGGCCACGTACCCATCATCACCCTTACGCATTTCTTTTATTGGCTGCGTGAACGAATGGTGCATCACCATTTTCTTTGCGTCATAACCAACACTTACCAAAACATCAGCAATAAAATCTGAAATAACGTGATAACGATCAATACGGCGATCGTACGCACCGGTCCACTTATGAAAACGCGTTATCGCCTCCAATACGAAAGTCGCTGCAAAAGAACCTTTGATGAAACGAGTTTTGGCAGCGGCCCACATCCCCAGATCATCCAGATCCATAGACTTGTCACGACGAGTATCCCAAAGCGAATAGTTAGCACTCACCAAAGCGTAATCATGCACGCTCATCACCACAGGAACATTGTGACGCGCGCACGCTTTTAAAATTGATGGTGAAAGATGTGTGTGAACATTGTGAATATGAACAATGTCCGGCCGGAAAGCATCGATCATTTTGGACATCTTCTTATATGCCTCACGCGACCAAAGCGCCCTTGCCAATTGCCTAATTGCACCAACCCCGTAGCCTACACTGCCCTCCGTATTAACTTCGCTCACAAAATAATCAGACCAAGCTGACGGTAGATTCTTTGGATAATGCATAGCGAAAGGCGCAACGGCATGACCGGCCCTCTCTTGGGCATCCATCAAATCAAGTTGGAACCTCTCAGCCCCAGCTCGCATATAAAAGTATTTGTGTGCATGGATAATTCTCATAAACTATTCAATCAATTTCTCACGCTTTCCAAGAACAACTACAACGCCACCCATAACCCACAGATAAGATGCCAATGTTCTGACCTCCAAGAATGTTGCAAGGAACGCGTTAAGCACAATAGCTATCATCGCCGCTGCAACCCCCAAGGCTAACGCCCTAGTCATCGGGTCCTTTGATTTTCTCCACACACGCACACAGGTCAAGAACAACGTGACATACATCCAAATATAAATACCCAGACCGAGAGTTCCGATCTCACCCCAAAGACTGAGCCAGTTATTGTCGATATATCCTTGCGTACCGTACACGCCAAACGGAAGCCCGAGCATTTCATATACATGAGTATTCGAAAGGGCCGCTGCCGCTCCTCCACCGAACATTCCAGGCCCATGACCAAACACTGGGGACGCCGGAATTACAGATCCAATCGTTTCGATAACCCAATAAACACGTCCCAGTCCATAATATTCACTTCGCCAACGCTCATAAGAAAAGGCTTCAAAAAATCGCTCAGTCAAATTCTGGTCCGGTACTTCAAGTAATGTATCGACAACCAATCCAGATATAGCAAGATAAATCAAAAGACCACCAATGGCGATACCAACCCCCCACCTCACACGTTGATCACGCTTTGCCCATATAGCAATAAACAATGCACCCAATACAAAGCCAAACCAAGATGAGCGAGAGTAAGTAAACGCTAGGGCAGGAAGTGCTATCAACAACCCCCAGCCAAGCCAAGAATAACGCTTACGGAGCTTCTTTTCATACAGCATCGAAAGACCGATAAGAAGCATGAACGCCATAAAAGTACCGAGACGATCATAGCGACCCATAGTACCAAAAATTCGCTGACCATAATCCCAAAACTGAACCGTTCCAGATGTCAGCTGAATGTCTCCAAAAGAACGACTCTCTGTCGGCAAAAGAAAAGTATCTAATCTCTCACCAAATATCGCCTGCCCATATCCGAGGGCGATTTGTACAGCTAATATAAGGAAAAGTCCCATCAACACTTTCTTAACCCACTGGGTTGACGGAGCAAGGTGTACGGTTACAAAAAATAGCAAAATGAATCGTATGATCTGCCTTATTCCAAGCAACATGTCAGTAACTGGAATGAAATTGATCAGTGCTGACGCAAGCGCTACAACAATCAAAATAACAAACGAAATATCTATCGGTGTAGTTTCTCTTTTTATTTGTCCGGTAAACCGTTTCCAAACCGTCGACGCTACAAGTAGATAAATAATACCTTCTGATACATACCGAGCGTATACATACAAATCGTCTGGAACCCACTTTAGTATGAATGGTTCAAATGGAAGATAGAAAAGTAATAGCGCGAGTGCCCAGGTCGGTCGCAGAAAAGCCAGAACCAACACAAGAAGGCCGGCAAGTGCACCGAGCACCAACGACGCTGACGAATAAATCATTATCAAAAGTACACCGATCGACACGGTGAACAAAGCGATACTTGCAATACCGGCATACTCATCACTTGAACGATAGATCTCTCTGATACCTTTCATGAGAACAGTATATCAAAAAAGAATTGATTAGCACCGTACATTCATAATGAAAATCCTGTAGATGCACAAAGGCCGGCTCACTCTCCCCCGAAGGATTGAGATAAGCCGACCAAGATAGGTGTTTGAGTTCTGCTCTAGCCGATGCTATTAGCTTCCCTCACCCACAGCGCAATGAGTTGCCAGGCCCGCGGTACTGGAAGTCCAGTTACCCGTAGCGATGATGGCATACTCAGTGGTCGTCGATGCCGCCGTCCACGATGCGCAGATGAAGTTCTCGGTACCAGCTGCGATGGACTCGTTGGCCATGTAGTCGCCCAATACATCGTACTCGGTGGCAGTCCAGATCCGAAGACCTTGACCATCCACTCCGTCATTGACGATCACGCAGCAGATTGCGTAGTGGTGTCCCGAGGTAACCGAGAAGCCTGAGCTTCCAAGAGCCTCGTTGTCGACACCTTGTCCGATTGCAGGATACAGCAACTCGATCGAGTAAAAGTCACCAGCTCCCGGGTAGGAAGTGTAGGTGAATTCCACGACCGAGGAGGAGGTGGTTCCAGACGAACTAGCATACGGCTCCCAATTACTCAAGCCACCCTCAAAGGTGGAGTCACCCTCTTCGTCAGGGAAGAGATTGACCGCCGCCGAGTCGAAGGTGAAGGATCCTGCATCTGTCGACACCGTCTCCCCCGCCCTGTCCCAGACACCGTCGCAGTCCTGATCCCAGGCGCTGTACGGATTGGCAGCCTCGCCAGGATTGACGAAGTCGACCTCATCGTTGCAATCGGTTCCAGAGGAATCGACGCACGTTTCATCGACGTATCCGTCACCATCTGCGTCGGTCAAGCCGTCAGTGGCACTCCCCGAGCAATCCATGTCCCGCGTGTCGCCGCAGTCCTCCGTTGCCGATGAGTTGACCTCATCGTCATCGTCGTCGCAGTCGGTTCCGCCGTAGGAATCATGATCCTCTCCATCGAGGTCCTGATCGTAGTCGTTTGCGCCGTCACAGTCGCTGTCCACACCGTCGTACCACGTGTCAGTGGCCGAGGTGTTGACCGCGGAGTCAGTGTCGTCGCAGTCGGTACCGGAATACGCGTCCGAGTCCTCTCCATCACTGTCCGCATCGTAGTCTGACGCACCATCACAATCCTGATCCACACCGTCGTACCACGTCTCCGTGGCGCCAGGGTTGATCGAGGAATCCGTGTCATCGCAGTCATCACCGGACGAACCGGTACATACCTCATCGATGTAGGAGTCGCCGTCAACGTCGGTCGTGCCATCAAGGGCACTACCAGAACAGTCCAAGTCCCGCGTGTCGCCGCAGTCCTCCGTTGCCGATGAGTTGACCTCATCGTCAACGTCGTCGCAGTCGGTTCCGCCGTAGGAATCATGGTCCTCTCCATCGAGGTCCTGATCGTAGTCCGATGCACCGTCACAGTCACTGTCCACACCGTCGTACCACGTCTCGGTGGCGCCAGGGTAAACAGTAGAGTCAGCGTCGTCGCAGTCGGTACCGCCATCACAGCTGTCATGGACATACGAATCAGCGTCCACATCCGTGGCACCATCACTGGCACCGCCGGAACAATCGAGATCCCGCGAATCATCGCAGTCCTCGCTGGCACCCGGGTTGACCTCAACGTCGGTGTCGTCGCAGTCGCTGTCGTCGAGCCCGTAGCCTGACGGCTGCGAGCAAGAGTCCTGACTGGCCGCCGCGTCGCCATAGCCATCCTCGTCGGTGTCTGCGAAGTAGGTCGTCCCACTACTGACATCCCAACTCGAATCAAGTGAGTCGACGTAGCCATCACAGTCATCATCGACCGTGTTGCAGACTTCAGTCGCGCCGGGGTGAACCTCGGCGTTCCCGTCGTCGCAGTCGGTTCCGTACGGAGAGTAGCCACCCTCGACACCATCACACGATGCGATCTCCTCACCATCGAAGTCTGCGTCACCGTAGAGGTCACCATCCCCATCGGGGTACTGGATAAGCACGATGTCGTCGACATCCTCTGCGTCGGTCAGACCGTCACAGTCGTTGTCGAGTTCATCACACACCTCAATGGCATAGAGGTTGACGCTAGGCTCGGTGTCGTCGCAGTCATCTGCATTGTCGACATAGCCGATCTCGAGCGTACACGACTCATACGGAGCGTCGGGATCACCGTAGCGATCACCATCCACATCCGGATAGGAGGTCGTGGTCACACCTTCGTCGACCTCGCCGTCGCAGTTATTGTCCTGCTCGTCACACACCTCGATGGCGCCCGGATTGATGTCACCGTCGTCGTCGTTGCAGTCACCGCTCTGTGCACTGAAACCCTCGGGGGTCTCGCAAGCCAGTTGCGTTGACGTATCGTCGCCGAAGCCGTCAGCATCGCTATCTTCGAAGAAGTTCGTCTGAACGTCCTCATCGGTGGCGCCGTCACAGTCGTTGTCTTTCCCGTCGCACACCTCGGTGGCATCAGGATTGACAGCGGCGTTGCTGTCGTCGCAGTCGTCGTCGGCGTTGAAGCCATCGCCGTCGTCGTCAGCACCACTCGGCGTGTCAGTGTCCGCGATCTGGGCTCTGAAAGCCGGAAGACCATCAGCGCCATCCAGAGCGCATGCGCTCAGGAGCGCAACGAGCACCATCTGCAGGATTGATCGAAGTCTCATGTCATCTCCTCGGAAGGGGAAAATGGGTTGGTTGCCTGGAAGTCTTTTTAGGAGCAAATCGCCCCTTAGCGCCTCCTCCCTATTTAGGGAGCAGAACGCCACAATGTACAGTGTACGCGCCTAATTGTAAAGAGCAAGTAAACAACTGCCCTCAATCCCCCGCCAGGCGTTTGACAGTATTTTCAGCAAATGATAGACTCTCGTCGTTCTATGAAAGCTGACATTCACCCAACTTACCACGCAAAAGCAGCAATTTCTTGCGCTTGTGGAGCAAAATACGATACTGGATCTACCATGGAGGCGATCTCAGTTGAGTTGTGTTCTGCTTGTCATCCTTTCTATACTGGAAAGCAAAAAATCGTTGATACGGCTCGTCGAGTTGAAAAATTCGTTAAACGAACCGAAAAGAAGGACAATACAGCACTTGATCATAAGGCAAAGGCAGAAAAGAAAGCTGCTCGTGCTAAAAAGCGTGCTGACAAAAAAGCAAAGGCTGATCAGGAATAGTGATTTTACTTTCAAAAGGCGTCCGCTAAATGCGGGCGTTTTGCGTTAAAGAAATACTCACTCCCCCGCCATTATCTAATTGAACGCACAAAGATCGCTCACAACTCGGCAAAACACTATTTTCAAGGTAAGATCTTAATAGCTATGGACATCAAATCACTTCTCACAAAAAAAAGAGAACAAGTTAAAAATCTTGAATCCGATCTAATGGATCCGGCCGTTATTAGTGATCGAAAAAAACTAGAAGAAACTAACCGGTCTTACCACCGAGAAAAAAAGCTACTTGATCTTCTTGATGAGTACGAGCAAAAGCAGAAACATCTTGAAGTAGCACGAGAAACCCTTAAAGAAGATGACAAAGAAATGCGTGCACTTGCGCAAGAGGAAATTACAGAATTTGAAACAGCTCTTCCAGGCCTCGAAAAACAAATTCAGCTAGCCCTTGTTCCACGCGATCCGGTTGATGAGAATGATGCCATCGTAGAGATTCGTGCAGGCGCAGGTGGGGACGAAGCGTCTTTGTTTGCAGGTGATCTGTACAAGATGTACAACCTCTACTCTGAAATGCATGGACGAAAGATTCAACTAATATCAAAAAGCCAAAACGACTTGGGCGGGTTTAAAGAAGTTGTTTTTGAAATTCAAGGAGACGGTGCGTACGGTGAAATGAAGTATGAATCTGGAGTGCATCGTGTTCAGCGCGTTCCAGAAACAGAAAAACAAGGTCGTATCCATACGTCTACCGCAACAGTTGCTGTTCTTCCAAAAATTGAAGAGGAAGAGTTCCATCTTGACCCCAAAGACTTGGATATTGAAGCTACAACCTCAACTGGTGCTGGAGGACAGTCAGTAAACACAACATATTCGGCTATTCGAATCATCCACAAACCTACAGGTATCCTCGTGTACTGTCAGGAAGAACGTTCACAACGACAAAATAAAGACCGAGCACTCGATATTATGCGTGCCCGCGTGTATGCCAAAGAACAAGAGGAAAAACAGGCAGAACTTGACGCTAATCGTCGAGACCAAATTGGTTCTGGAGATCGATCAGAGAAAATTAGAACATACAACTTCCCGCAAGATCGTGTAACAGACCATCGTATTAAAGAGTCATGGCACAACCTGCCGGGTATTCTAACTGGAGAGATTGAAGAAATTCTAACAGCGCTACAACTAGCAGACACACAAAAACGAAACGAAGAAGCAATCAAATGACAATACTCGAAGCCCTCAACTGGGGACAAGAACAATTGAAACAGACAGCACACGAAAAGCGAGAATCCTGTGAACCTATGGGAGACTCCCAGCTGCTACTTGCGGCATGTCTTTCAAAACCGACAGCTTTTTTATTTTCTCATTTTGAAGACCCCCTTTCACAAACCATTATTGAAAAATACCAACGTTTCATTGCACGACGAAAACGGCACGAGCCTATCGCTTACATTTTACAGACCGCACATTTCTACGGGCGCCCATTCCACGTAAATCCTTTTGTTTTAATACCTCGTCCTGAAACAGAATCTATAATCGATTTAGCAAAAGAAATCCTTCAAGACACATCTACCATAATTGACGTAGGTACCGGGTCAGGAGCAATTGCTGTCACACTTGCAGCGGAGTTTAATCAGCCAGTTATTGCAATCGACATAGATCCGCAAGCACTTAGCGTTGCCAAGAGAAATGCTGATCGAGCCAATGTCGGCCACCTTCTATCTTTCATGCACGGTGACCTTCTTGAACCGCTTGCAATGTCTGGTATACGCGAAACAAATCAGCCCCACACTCTAATCACTGCAAACCTCCCCTATCTCACTCAAACTCAGTTTAAGCTTACAGACCCAGATGTACAGACATACGAGCCTAAGCACGCTCTTGTTGGGGGACTAGATGGCCTTGAGCACTATGATCGGCTATTTGCACAGCTGGCTATGATGCGTGATCGGCTCACGAAAACCGTAGACATCATTATCGAAATTGATCCATCACAAAGCAATCCGTTGGCACAGATCATTCGATCTCACTTCCCTGAGGCGAATGCTGAGATCATCGTTGACCTTACAAAAAAAGATCGCTTTGTACACGTTTCAATATAAATAGCTCCTACAAATTGACATTGTAGGGCTCTTTTTTTATCCTTAAACTACACCATCTCTTTTGGTGCAATTCCACCCTGGAACGCCATGCCCACCCTGTGCATCTTCTTCACCGTCCTCGCCCTGATCGTCTGGTAGGTCAACGCCGACCACAACTCGTCCCGCAGCGCCCCTCGTGGTGTTGCGGTTCGTTTTTTTATTCAAAAAAGACGGCCGAAGCCGCCTCTTTCTTACTTATATTCAACCTGTGACAGATCATCCACTATCTCTATCCATGTCACTCCAGGATGCATTTCAACCTCCCCGCCATTTAGATAGAACGTAATGCGGCCGCCGTCCTCCATCCTCCACTCAACTAAATCAACGTTACCCATGCGGAATAGCAAAGCGTTACCGCGACTAAATGTATCAATAGATTTTCGGCCAATATTATCAATCGTTCTTATATCCATTGCGAGCACCGCTACTGTGTCTGACCAGATATTTGCCCCATCCTCCATCCGTGTTGGAGATCCGTATGTGTAACGAAGATATGATTCTTCATCAATATCATATTCCCAGTCAACGTCATATACAACGCCATCTGCAAAATCGATCTCAACCAGTAACACAGGTTCTTCCGCAGGCTCAACCTCACCATAGATCCACTGGTCATAATCAAGTGGCTGTAGATCCAGTCGATCGCTCGCTTCGATCAAAAGCTCAATAGTTGTAAACACATTGTGAGGTGCGAAGCGAGTTCCGTTTTCACGCCAGAAATAATCTCCAAACCAGAACTGGTTAATGTCTAATGTATCTCCATCCAGAATCTGCTCCAGCGCGTCAGGAGAGCCTCCAACATGCCCATAGAGAGCCTGCAAGCTATCTGCCCAATCAACATAGTAAGGGCGTGCTGAACGAACAGGTCCAATCTTATCTACTTCATCCTCATCCGAAAACAGTACCAGGAAACGAGGAATGCCAGCCTCAACCGGAGCCTCTATAACCATGAAAGCCTGATCCAAACCAGACAATGGCCAAGCGTCAGCAGAGTTCTCTACCATCACTCCAATCACTTGTGGAAGTGATTCGTAAGCCTCTTGTATCACCTCACCCGTTAACGGATGACGAATAGGCTCATCAACTAATATCTCCTCCACAATTTCGGCAACTGGTCCTGGAAGCGAAGACAAGAATGTCCATCCAGCAATAGCGCCTACCACTACAAGAACAACGAGCGCTATCCACATCTCATCGATGCGAACGCTAGACAACAAAGAAGCGAGCCCCTTGCGAGACTCGATCTTCTTTTCGTTGTTCGGTTTTTTATTTTGCATTTGATTCCCCCTCCTTCTTGTCGTCACCTTCGGCTCCAGCAGCTTCGTTACCGTCAGCACCATCTTCAATTGGAGCATCAAGTTCGTCGATAGCTTCAGCCTGTCGTGGCATCTGAACGATTGCGATTGTTTGCTTTGGATCTGTTGTAATTTCCATTCCTTCCGGAACAACGATGTCAGACACATGTAGAGCATCTTCAAATGTTGCAAGTGGAGCAATGTCGAGAACGAATTCACGAACCAATGCGCTCGGCAACGCTTCTACGTCCACCTCGTCAATTGCTTGCACAAGTGTTCCACTCATATCCTTTACGGCAAGTGATACACCCTCCAATCGAACGCTCACAGATGTCTGCACCTTCTCGTTCATGTTGATACGACGGAAGTCAGCATGTGTGATGTACTCAGTAAGTGGATCTCGTTGTAACTCCTGGATCAACACGTTATGAGCGGTACCGTCAACATCTACAGACACCACAGTACTCACTCCAGCCTTTGCGTATAGTCGCTCAAGGTCGGATCGATCAAGAGAAAGATTTGTTGGCTCGATTTCAAACCCATACATAACAGCAGGAACTTCCCCTTCTAAACGTAGTGAGTTTGTCTTGCGGCCCATGATTTCTCGGGCCTTAGCAGCTATCGTATTATCAGACATATGAAATTTTTGCCCTTTCGGGTCTTTTCTTTGGAATAACGGCACTATTGAACCGCATTTAGCCTATCCTGTCAACCTTTATAGAAATAGACAATCTTCTACTTTGAGAACAATTCCTGACTCCATGCAATGTCTAGCGCCTCATGAGCCTCCATAACGTCGCCAATACTTACGATTTCCTTCCCATGGAAGAGTTTAGCGTCCTCAAATGAGCAGTCTGTCATCAGCCCAGAGCACATAACCCCCTCTTTTTGACGTAATACAGAAAAGAGCATTGAATGCTTACATTTATCGCAAGTGAGGTGAAATAGAGTCTGCTCCTTAGCCTTCCTCAAAATACGTACATTTTGATAAATATACGCAGTTTTACAGGTCGGGCAAGCGCCTACAATACCCATTGGGTCATTTTCGTGTGAGTGCATGTCGTGAGAATTTAAATATGTTTTTTGATTGATGTAGATATGCGTTGACAAAGCATGTCAGGCCCCGCAACATTGAAGTGTCCAAAGATATCCGCAGACTATTACAAGCTGCCATGTTCTCGACTCATTCGGAAGAATGTTTAGGCGAGACTAGCGAAGGACGGATATATTTGAGATCAATTCTAGGAGCGGGGAAAACGGTGAGGAGCCGTACTAATACGTACGGTAACGAACCGTAGGGGCCCCGCAACACCGAAGTGGTCCAAAGATATCCGTCCCTACTATACCAGATTTATTTTGTCTCCTGGGCGTAAATGCACAACTATACTCTGCACTATACCAATCAAAATCATCGATATTAAAAGTGAAGTTCCACCGGCACTCACAAGAGGTAGCGCCACTCCGGTTGTCGGCAGTACAGCAAGGTTCACACCGATATTTACAACAGACTGAACAACGAAAATAGCAAAAATACCAATCGCTAAAAAGCTTGTAAAGTTATCACGTGCCTGTCGGGCGGCTGTCAGCATCCTCCACAGCAACACACCAATTGCAGCGAACACCACCATCACACCAATGAACCCTAGTTCCTCTGCGATGACTGCAAAAATAAAGTCAGTCTGACTCTCTGGCAAAAACTGTAACTGACTCTGAGATCCAAAACCAAGTCCACGTCCGAACAATTGCCCTGAACCAATAGCAATCTTTGCCTGTGCAATGTTATACCCGCTACCAAGTGGATCCAATGTTGGGTCTAGAAAAACCTGCAATCGTAGACGCTGATAATCGGCAAGTGCAAACATCCATGCAACCCAACCTAACAACGCTCCTGCAAATGTGATTATTACAGCGTGATGAACCCGCAGTCCAGCGAAGAACATCACAATCATCCACATACCAATCAACAAAATAGCACTACCAAGATCCGGCTGCGCAATCGTAAGAACCGTTGGTGCAGCAACCAAAAAACCACTCCCAAATATCTCCTTCCATCCAAAACGGCGACGAGCATGCTCTCCAAAATATCGAGCTAACTGCACGGCGAGTGCCACCTTCATAAACTCAACGGGCTGAAATGAAACTCCGGCGACAATAAACCAACCTGTCGTTCCGTTGAGCTCTGTTCCAAAAAACAAAACTAAAACCATCAAAGCGACCCCAACCAAATACAGTGCCCTCCCCCAGCTGCGTAAGAATAGATGATTGAAATTAGCTATAACAATCATTACTACTGTAGACACTAGGAAAATCGCTGCATGTTTTTTAACCAGGGCAAACTCTAACGTCTCACGAGATAACTCAACAGAATAAATCGCGGCAAGCCCAAAAGCGAACAAAACAAAGGTCGCAAGCAAAAGCAACCAGTCAAAACGCTGAAATTCTCGAAAAAACCGACTCGCAATCATACACGAGTCAGCTTATCAAAGTGATAGATTCAAGGCTACCTTTCGATACCATCTCTACTGTCCAAGTCATCCCCTCCCTGCTGATCCATGTAAACATCCTCATCAAAGTAATCAATAACCGGATAAATCCGTAAATCCTGTGCACTGGTCGGAGCACGCCCAAACCAATTAACTGTCACCTCTCGTATCTCCCCAGCTTCAAAACCTGCGATAGTGGCTTGATTAACTCCAACAACCGTCCCTCCACGTTCAAGCACGATCCAAAATGGAGTTGACCAATAATTGTACGGGGTATCATTCTCTACCGTGAACATTGATCGCACGACACTATCTTCTTCTAAAACTATTTTATCTCCATATTCTGATGATGACAGAACAAAATTCTCATGCTCATCCATCCAAGAGTTTATATCAGCAACCTCGTGTGTATCAACGCGCTGCCAAACTACATCCTCTACAATCAGCTCAGCTTGCGACGGCGAATTCTCAAGAGCAACACTCAACTGAATAAGTGGACGCGATTCACTTGGTAGAACGAATCCCGATTCCATATCAGTCACCTCACCATCCTCCGTCTCGAATCCATATTTAAATGTCGCGTACCAATCTTCATTCCCGTTTTCAATCTCAGAATAAAAATCATATTTACCATCATCAAATGTGATAGCGATAGCATTACTCGTCAGAAGAGCGAACGGAGCGCGCTCCAACGATTCATCGTGCAAGGAACCAATCTCATTAAACACCTCGGCTACCGATTGCCTATCTGCAAACTGACCAGAAACCAAATACCCAAACACGAAAAATAAAAACAATAAAACCAAGATGAGATCAAACAATGCCCATATACCGAGAGCCAAACGTCCAACGATCGGACGAGCATCTATCATCCGAACATTTCGCTGATAATCCTTCTCTGCCTCCGAAACTTTACGCTGTGCCTCTTGCAGCTGCGTATCGATTGGTGGCTGTTCTTCTTTTTTAGCCATAATATTTTAAGTATAGCAAACCATTACAAAACGTGGTAAAGTGTCGCCGTTATCATGAATAATAATACCTCACGATAGCACGTTGAAACTAGTCTAGTTTTCCACAAATCGCTGACTGTCTTCACTATTGTGCTTCGGCGCAATGTCTGTAGCTACTCAATGATTTGTTGAAAAACATCCTCGACCTTGGCAATTATTAAGGTCGTACCTGACCAAATGTAGAGCTGAATAAATTGTTCAACGGCTCTTTGACTCTAGAAATACTCATCGCGGATGTATCATTACACTATGCCAAAAAACACAACAAAAAAACCAGCCAAGAACGGAAAGGCGAAAGAATATAGCGCCAAATCCATTACAGTACTTGAAGGACTAGAACCGGTTCGTAAACGTCCAGGAATGTACATCGGATCAACTGGACCTACGGGTCTGCACCACATGATCTGGGAGGTTGTCGACAACTCGTTCGATGAGGTTATGGCCGGGCATGCAACAAAGGTTGTAATCCGCATGCAGCCTGACAGCTGGATTCAAGTTGAAGATGATGGTCGTGGAATCCCTGTCGACATTCACAAAAAGCACAAAGTTTCAGCTTTGGAACTTGTTCTTACAAAACTTCACGCCGGTGGAAAATTCGGTGGAGAAGAAAGTGGGTACAAAATCTCCGGTGGTCTTCATGGTGTTGGTGTTTCAGTTGTAAACGCCCTATCCACTGAATTACAGGCAGAAATTCACCGAGATGGATTCACTTGGCATCAGGTTTACAAAAAAGGAAAACCTCAAGGAAAGATCGAGAAAGGAAAAAAGAGCAAACGAAATGCAACTATTATTCGGTTTCATCCTGATGATTCAATTTTTGAAACAATCGACTTTGATCACCAAACTGTAATAGACCACCTGCGTCAGCAAACATATCTAACGGCTGGAGTAGAGGTTGAAATTATCGATGAACGCGGTGACACACCAAAGAACTACGGTTTCTACTTTGAAGGAGGAGTGTCTTCATACGTTCGACATCTCAATAAAAAGAAAGAAGCAAAACACCCAAGCGTTTTTTACGTAAACAAGTCATACGAAAGTGTGCAGGTGGAACTCGGAGTTCAGTACACTCATGAATATCACGAAGGAGTTCACTGTTTTGCAAACAACATCACCAACCCCGACGGTGGTACCCACCTTGCCGGTTTCCGCTCTGCCCTCACCCGTTCGCTCAACAACTACGCACGTGAAAAAGGTTATCTGAAAGAAAAGGACTCAAACCTTACCGGTGAAGATACTCGGGAAGGACTTACGGCTGTTATCAGTATCAAGTTAGCTGAACCTCAATTTGAAGGTCAGACAAAAGGAAAGCTTGGAAACCCAGAAGCACGTACGGCCGTGGAATCAGTGTTCGGTGAAGCGTTCAAAGTATTCCTTGAGGAGCATCCAAAAGACGCAGAGGAAATCATTGGAAAATGTCTTCTCTCGGCTCGAGCACGTGCGGCTGCTCGTGCGGCCCGCGAAACCGTTCTTCGTAAAGGAGCGTTTGAAGGCCTCATGCTTCCAGGAAAACTCTCAGACTGTTCAAGTAAAGATCCGAGCGTGTCAGAAATCTTCATCGTTGAGGGAGATTCAGCTGGTGGATCCGCAAAACAAGGACGTGAGCGAAAGTACCAGGCCATCCTTCCACTTCGAGGAAAGATCCTGAACACTGAACGAGCACGATTAGACAAACTACTCACCAACAACGAGGTGAAGAACCTAATCATTGCCCTTGGTACAAACATCGGAGAAGGCTTTGACATCACAGGTCTACGATACGATCGCGTAATCATCATGACTGACGCGGACGTAGACGGAGCCCACATCCGAACATTGCTGCTGACATTATTCTTCCGCTACTTCCCAGAACTTATCCGCGAAGGCCACGTGTACATTGCAATGCCTCCCCTGTATCGAGTGCAGGTTGGTAAGCAAGCTGAGTACGCTTTCTCTGACGAAGAAAAGGAAGAGATCATTGAAAAGTTCATAAAGAACTCAACTAAAGGAAAGGCTGCTGCGGCCAAAAAAGAAAGTGCAGAGGATAGTGAAACGATTGAAGCTGAAGTCGTTGAAACGTCAGGTGTAAAGGTAAATATTCAGCGATACAAGGGACTTGGTGAAATGAACCCCGGACAGCTCTGGGAAACAACTATGGACCCCGCAACTCGCGTCATGAAGCAGGTAACGATCGACGACGCCGAAGTTGCAAACGAAACATTTGAGACTCTAATGGGAGCAGAAGTAGCTCCTCGCAAAAAGTTCATCCAATCCAACGCAAAAGAGGTTGTGAACTTGGACGTCTAATAACATACCAATCCATGACCTCGCCGTTTATCCGGCGGGGTTGTTGATTACAATCCCTTGACTTTATCGAAAAAAAAGAGTATATTTTTCGCATCGGCCCCCAACAGGGCTTTTTAAAAATCTTCAATTATATGGCATCTAAGACAAAAAAGAAGGCAAACCTCCTTAGCTACCTTCGGGAGTCAAAGGAAGAGCTCAACAAAGTTACGTGGCCAACACAGAAGGAAACAGTGCGCTACTCAATCATCGTAATTGTAGCCAGCCTTGCGATCGCCGTGTATTTCGGAGTTATCGATTATCTATTAAACCTAGGGCTCGAAGCCCTATTGTCACTCTAGTTTTATGGCAAAACAAACCTCGGCATACGGCCGGCGCTGGTACGCAATCCACACATATTCTGGATATGAGGAGAACGTATCGGAAGGACTCCACCAACGTTTAGAAACAATGGACGTAGAAGATCAAATTTTTGCAGTCCTCGTTCCAAAAGAAAAGAAGATCAAAATCAAAAACGGAAAACGTAAAGTTGTCGAAGAGAAAATCTTCCCTGGATACGTGCTCGTTGAGATGATCGTTACTGACCAATCTTGGTACGTGGTTCGAAACACGCCAAACGTAACAGGATTCATCGGAGCTGGAACTACCCCTACCCCGATTGCAGAAGAAGAAATGGAATCACTCATGAAACGAATGGGTGTTGAGGAGCCAGAGTTTACTGTTGATATCGCAAAGGGTGATGCCGTTAACATTACCGACGGACCATTCAAAGGTCAGCAAGGTAAAGTTAGTGAGGTTGACGCTCAGCGCGGAAAGGTAAAGGTTCTCGTTTCAATGTTTGGACGAGAGACTCCAGTGGAGCTGGACTTCCTCCAGGTCAAAAAAATCTAGAAGAATCTACTAATCTGGCGCATAGCTGTGTCGAAATCTACGTTTGTAGCTTAACGTACGTATTAGTACGTCTGCGCCACAAGCCTCAATTTCTCCTTGCTCTGCATCCAGCTGAATAAATTCTCTGCGAATACATCAAACATAAAAACCGCCTGCCCGGCTCCGCCGTGGCCTTAGGGCGGTTTTTTGAATAATACGCATATATTAAGCCGAAATGAGCAGTATCTATATGAGCATGAAAGACAGGCTCCAAATAGCACCAAAAACTATTGACAAAATAGGCACTTAAAGCTAATATTCGCGCACTAATAAACGAGGTGGTTGCCTTTACAGGAATCCACTAGAGCCCTTAACTGGGTAATAAACACTGACTCGTATGGCAAAGAAGATTTTAACAATCGTTAAGGTTCAAGCTATCGGAGGAGCGGCAACGCCTGCCCCACCACTTGGACCAACACTTTCTCAGCACGGAGTAAACATCCAGCAGTTCGTAAACGACTTCAACAACGCAACTCAAGATCGCCGAGGTGACGTTGTTCCTGCTGTGATTACAATCTATGAGGATCGTTCATTCGACTTCATCCTAAAGACCCCTCCAGCATCCGCTCTCATCAAGAAGGCGGCAAAAATCAAAAAGGGATCTGGAAAACCAAATACTGACAAGGTTGGTACAATTACAAAGGATCAGCTGCGTGAAATCGCTGAAATCAAAATCCCTGACCTCAACACAAACGATGTTGAAGCAGCAATGAAGATTGTTGCGGGGACTTGTAAGCAAATGGGAGTCGAGGTTCGATAAGTGATGAAGTGTGCGCTATACTAAACGCATACATCACTAACAGATCCACCGTAAACAATTCTGTATATGAAAGAAGTTACCTCGTTCATCGTTCGCCTGTACTTTGCAGTAATCTCAGCAGTCACCTTCTTCACTCTAATGTTCTCATCTGTAGGACTGATTGAAACGGGACTGAAAACATGGGTCTTCCCATCTGCAGATGTGCCAAGTTGGCTCGAGACATGCTCAGACGCTGGTATCAAGTCCGAGAGAATCTACATGACAGATTCTGAAGTTACTGACGAAGAGCTTGTAATACAGTGTGAAGCTCGAAATGAACAGTCGTGGGAAAGCCACGGTCGAGACAAAGCGAGTAGAGCGGTTGATAACCTCGCGCTTCTCATCGTGAGCGTTCCACTATTCCTTCTACACTTCCGCTTCCTGTACCGAGATTGGCAACGTCTACAAGGACATAAGCCAAAAGCGAAGCACAAAAAAGAAGACAATCATAAAAAACACTAATACTAATCGTGGGAGCCTCCGGGCGCTTGAACCACTAAACGCGTATGAAGCATTCAAAACGATTCAAAGAAGTAGCTAAGGCGGTTGAGACAGATAAGCACTACCCTCTTACTGAGGCGATTGCTCTTGCAAAGACCAATGCAACAGCAAAGTTCGATGAAACAATCGAGATCTGTATGAATCTCGGAATTGATCCGAAGCAGAGTGATCAGCAGATCCGTCCAACAGTTGTACTACCTCACGGAACTGGAAAAAACGTACGTGTTGCAGCATTCGTAGACTCTGCAAACGAAACAGCTGCAAAGGAAGCTGGTGCTGATATTATCGGAACTGAAGAGGTTATCGATAAAATCGTAAAGAAAGGTATCATCGACTTTGACGTAGCCGTTGCAGTCCCTACTATGATGGTAAAGCTCGCAAAGGCTGCTCGAGTACTTGGACCACGTGGGCTAATGCCAAACCCTAAGACTGATACAGTCGGGATGGACATTGCAAAGATGGTTAAAGAGCAGAAAGGTGGAAAAGTTTCTTTCAAACTTGATAACACCTCAAACATTCACTTGATCGTTGGAAAAGCGTCATTTGAAGAAAAGCAGCTTATGGAAAATACTTCTGTGGTCGTTGAGGCGATCAAGAAGGCGAAGCCAGCCGCTGCAAAGGGTATCTACATCAAGTCAGCTACAATCACCTCAAGCATGGGGCCAGCTGTACGAATTGATACTTCAACCCTCTAAACTAGACTCCAATTTAGACGCAAAAACAGGGCTTTTCCGGCCCTTTTTTGCTATCTAGAGGTTGACAAAAGTGCTAAAATATGCTATTATATAAGGGTTAAGTGGTTCCCCGACTATCTGGAATCCGCCCAAGATGTACGGGTTAATGCACATCAAACACAGATCGTTATTCGCCTCTTCATTGAGTCAGCTAACAGTCTGTGTTTTGTTCTAGGCTTCTCTTAGGGCCATTCCTTGAGATGAACCTAGAACGCGTAAAAACGTTCGCAACAACAAGGAGTGCAATGCACCCCGTCTCAATTTGGCTGCTTAGCAGCCTTCCTCGCATCGTGGTCGGGTACACGAAGTTCATTCTGAGCGTACTCTCCACGCGGTCCTGGAAGCAGAGCCTAGCCGCCCTGCTGATCATCGGAATCGCAGAATTCGGTATTGGCTGGTTCGTCGGCTGGATTCCTGCCTACGAGATTGCCGTGACCTTGGTCACGGTCCCCTTCCTCATGGATCTGATCCTTCGCCTGGTGAACCGCCAAGTGATGCTCGGTCACATCGAGCAAGGAAGTGTGGACAACGCGATTGAGCAGGCCCTCGACCTTCTCGCCGCATTGGCACTTCTCGAGTCCAAGAAAGGACTTGCAAAGACTTCTGGATCCTCCAAGGTTGTCCAGAAAGCCGCGGTCTGATCATCAACCTCAACAATCAGTACGGCCCGTCTCCTCTGGAGCGGGCCGTGTTTGTTTCTTGCTCAGCCCCCGTCCACATGTTAAGATTTTCGCGTATGATTTTGACCCGACAAGACATCCTAGACCGCATTAAAAAGAACGATCTCGGCTTTTCTCCGAACCTCGACCAATTCCAACTTCAGCCACATGCGGTCGACCTGCGACTTGGATACAAATTTCTCATTCCAAAAAACTGGGTCCTCACAGACGAAGGACGTAAAGCTCTAAAAGTCTCTATTGAGCAAGATGGTTTTCACCACGAACAGTTCGAAGAAGTTATTTTAAAACCAGGACAATATTTCGATCTACTGCCAAACGAATTCGTGATCGGAACAAGTCTCGAGAATATCGAAATGAATGCGCCGGATCTTATGGCGATTCTTTTCCCTCGTACTTCCACAAACCGTCGCGGAATCAACCTTTCTCTTTCTGGAATAATCGACACCGGTTATCACGGTAATCTTATCTTCCCAATGAAGAACGAAGCTGGTGACCAAGTATTACGGCTATATCCCGGTGAGCGTGTTTGCCAAGTTGTGTTTGAAGAATTGAAGCAGCCACTATCACAAGAAGAAGCTAATCTGCACGGAATGAGTCAAGCGAAATATTCCCACTCAGGTGAGCCAAAATTTAAAATAGATAAATCCGACGAAACAGAACTCCTCACAAAGGGAGATCTTGATGAGTTGAAGAAACGTTTTAGCATATGAAGTATCCAACAAAACAGGCCTTCCGACCCGCCTGGGATGACTACTTCATGAGCATGGCATACATGGCCGCCGAACGATCTACATGTGACAGACTCCGCTCTGGCGCGATCCTTGTAAAGGACAAGCGCGTTATCGGCAGTGGTTACAATGGATCACCTCCCAAAATGGAACACTGCGATGATGTCGGCCACCTAATGCACGAAGGACATTGCATTAGAACTCTTCATGCAGAAGAAAATACTTTACTCCAAGCTGCCCGTCTTGGAACTTCAACAAACGGATCTACAATATACTCAATATATTCACCTTGCTATCACTGTCTTAAAAAGTTGATTGCAGGTGGCGTTAAACGTATCGTTGCAGCACATGTTTATCGTGATACACGCGTCTCAGATGCATGCGTCGAGGCTGGCGTAATGTATGACCGATATACTCCCAACGGTGAGTGGCTCGACTACCTTGTAGAACTTTATAAAATATTACCTCGAGAGAAAACCTCCGAAGTTAAGTCTAGTGACACCGGTGAAAAAAACTACGAAAGCGAGTAGTACAACAATACAGACTGATCCCCTATTTTTTCAACCGACTCAAGTTTTGTATCAATGCGATCAAAATCGGTCGCCAAATTTTTTCCATTTCCAAATAAAATCGGTTCAACCGTCACGTACAGATCGGTCAGTAATCCTTCTTTGAGAAATAGTGAGTATATCTCTCCCCCACCAATAACTGCGACCTCCTCAAACCCCCTACCTTTCAAATCTTCCAAAATAAGTTGTGGAGACTGATCGGTAAATTCAATAGCACCGGTAATACCTTCATATTTTGAAGGTTCTTTTGTCATTACAATCATCAATCGTTCCGCTAGCGGCTTTCCGATCGTCTCATAAGTTTTACGACCTACAATAACAACTCCGGCATTTTTCGTTACACGTTTAAAAACCTTTAAATCATCTTTTGATGCCCAGTCCAATGACCGCTGACTTGGACGTTGAGCAATCATGCCGTTAATAGAGATCGCGGCAATACCAACAACTTTCATACATATTTATTTTATTCACAATCGTCGTCTACATAATATACCTGCATACGAAATGTATACAGGTATTATTATTTTTATACGTCCAGTCCGCGCTCTATTGCCTTTTGAGACTGCCGAGCCTCAGCATCAGCGCGAGCCCAATGATATTGATTGTGGTTAACAAATTTCAGCATATCCGTCTGATTCAGCCACGGAGCCTTCTCACGGAGAGCTATATCGATCTTCTGACAGACACGACGATAGTTTGGATGCCCCTGCGCTACCGTACGGAGCTCAAGCAAATGCTGAGCTTCACGCAGATTCATTCCAATTGAAAAACGAATATTGTGACCAAATAGTACTACGTATTCAGCAACTTTCGGCCCTAGAGTCTGCTCAATCTGATCATACAAATCGCTCACCTCACGTTCAAGTGCGATACATGCATCTTTCATTCCGATAATATCAACGTCCTCTGGAATAACAAATCCCAAATGTGGATTTGGACGCTGCCACTGTAAAGTACACATTCGGTGACGATGTAGGTCTCGGAAAACTCCAAAGTCGCAAACCATTTCTGTAAAAATCGGATACCCATGTTCAAAACCACGAACAGCACGATCACGCCTAATCTCACGACTTCCAACTGCATTGTGAAGAAGCTTATAGAATGTTTCGTCAGGCAAAGCCACGATCAACGACATTAATGCTTGATAATCAGTACGTGCATACGGGAAATATGCTGCAGCCAACATATGTTCTGCACCAACACGATCACGAGTGATTACGTTTGGCGTATTCATCACAACCACTTCTTCGCGCGACCCTCCCCACACAAGTGCCTCGGGAAGATACGTTCGCATATCCTCCACCATCTGGCGATCGACATCCATCCAAAACTTCACACCACCACGGTCAGCACGCTTAACGTACTTTGGAATGACCTTGTTCAAGGTGTCGTGCAGACGGTTTGCAATATCTTTAAATTCATTTCGCCCTTCCGAATACAGCCGCTTCAATAAATGCTCAAAAGTACGACCGTTAGCCACCATGGCCACATTCGTCAAAGTCGCAGCAGGCAAGAAAATTCGTGCCGTATCACAAGCGCGAGTGCGAATATCAAATGTATATGATCGTTTGAAGGCCTTACGTTGCTTGTCGTCATCCAACTGATCAAATCTGTACTTGGTGTCATCATTCGGCTTTAGAGCGTACTCGACCTCCTCAATGGGCTTGAGGCCCTTGTAATACTCCTGGAGCTTGTGCGCCAAATCGACATACAACTCAAAACAACGATCCATCACATCTATGTACTTTCCAGCCAGAGGTGAATTCATGATCGCTGGATCACGATAGTAGTACCAGTTATCAGTAATAGGATCTTTTTCCGTGTACAAAACGTATCGACTGGACTGCTCAATATATGCTCCCAATCGTCTATCTTCGATCATCTTTGTAGCAACGTTTGAAACTGAGTTGAAAAGTACTGTCGAGAATTCCAACTCCTGCACCGAATCATCTCCGTACTGAATCAAAATTCGCTCAATCAATCTATCCAACTTTCCTTCCCGCAATCCACCAATCTCCACACCGAGTTCTTTTGCTTCTTTTTCGTCCGTTACAAGAAACTCTTTTACCAAAACATCAATGATGGTTCCTGGAATTCGACTCTGTCGTGCAAGCATCGCTCCTACCAATCCTGAAAGCTTACGTCCGTCGATTGCCGTAATGTTACTTTCCGGTGAAAGAAAGAACGGTCGAGCCATCTCAAACACTTTCTCTAAAATAAATGAACGATACGGCAACGTCTGCCCATCCCCCATACAGACCACTCGCTCTCCGGTTTCTTGATCCACAAAAACAGCACAACGATCATTTAGTTCTAGATTCTCGATTGGTTGCATAGAGGAGGTTTATTCTAGTTACGTTTTGTGGTGTATGAAGATAGGTTCGTATGATGTCGGCGCCGGAACCGCCAGGCGGAGCCTGGTCCGGCTACGCCGGATACTTCACGATACAGTGTCGAGGAGCGGAGCCGCTATATGTAATTACGCTCTGTGTTGGATGTAATGTCTGTGCGCAGGATGTCGGCGCCGGAGCCGTACCTAATGTACGGTGACCAGATGACAGGCTCCTGTAAACAGGCAGTGCGCCATCACGGAGAGTAATTAAGAAAGAAAGAGGCTATCGTGCAAGCATGGCGCGCGACAACCTCCCCAGTGGGAATGACTCCCAACAACACTTTAGGGAATCGAGCCGAGTCCTTCAACTTTACTTGTGGATGAGTCTAAATTTTCGCTGTGCTAAAATGCGCTCATATGAATATTCGCTTTCGCCGCGTCCATAAAGACGCCACAATTCCCGCGTACAAAACACCAGGTGCCGTTGCCTTTGACCTCGCTATAGTTGAGGACGTATCGATTGAGCCACGTAGCTTTATAATGGCTAGGACCGGTCTTGTAATTGAAGTGCCGGAGGGTCATGCCCTCATCCTCGCATCTCGATCATCCAATCCAGGAAAAAAAGGAATTGATCTTGCAAACAGTATCGGTGTCATCGATCAGGATTATTCAGGACCTAAAGATGAGATCCATCTGCTTCTGGAAAATATTACAGACGAGACAGTAACCCTTTCCGCTGGCGACCGTGTATCACAAGGAATGATCATTCCTGTGATCCGCCCAACGTTTGAGGAAGCTGATGAACTCGCGCTTGAGAGTCGTGGAGGCTTTGGAACGACGGGTGCGTAAACTACCCCACCACAGGACTCAATAACAAATAGATAGAAAGCTGGTATAATTAAAGTGCATGAAGGGTCGGCTTATCGTAATTGATGGAACAGATGGATCTGGAAAAGCTACCCAGACTCAGCTTTTAGTGGACCGCTTTAAAGCTGAAAACCTTCCAGTCGAGACAATCTCCTTTCCCCAGTACGGGACAAAGAGTGCCGGCTCGGTTGAAGAGTATTTAAGTGGAAAATACGGAAGTGCCTACGAGGTCACTGGATATCAAGCGTCTGTACTATTTGCAGTTGATAGATTCGACGCTTCATTTCAAATAAGAAAATGGCTCGAAGATGGCATCAACGTAATAACAGATCGATACGTTGGTGCAAATATGGGACACCAAGGGTCAAAGATAACCGACCCAGATAAACGGAAAGACTTCTTTGCCTGGGAAATGGAATTTGAACATGAACTGATGGGAATTCCAAAGCCAGATATAAATCTCATATTACATGTACCATCGGAAACCGCTCAAACGCTCATGGAAGGTCGTGAGCTTAAAAGCAATCTAGACAAAGACATTCATGAAGAGAATGCTCAACATCTAAAAGATGCCGAGCAAGCATATCTAGACATGACAAAACAATTCGATTCGTTCCAACTTATAGACTGCGTAGAAAATGGAGAATTGTTAGACCGCGAAAATATTCATAAAAAAATCTGGGGCGCTATCAAAAACTATATCTAAACTATGGCAAAACTCATTTCCATCGGACAAATCATCGACCGCACCTGGGAGATCTACTCCACAAACTTCAAATCACTCATGAAGATCTCAATGTGGGCGTTCCTTGTTGGTATCTTCGTTATTATACGACTTCTACTACTCCCAAGCGGAGAGACTGCAGCGATCCAAGAGATAATGGGAACCAACCCTGAACAGACTCTCATCATCGGTTTTGCTATCGCAGTCGCTATTTCTATATTCGCTATCCCAATTACATCAATCTGGGTCTACATGAACCTAGTTCGCGGAGTCGACAACAGTATCGCGAAGAAAAAATACTCTACAAAAGAACTTGGCCGACAGTCATGGCGTGATTTCCTCCCATACCTATGGGTGATGATCCTTAAAAATATCGCAAACGTTCTTCCGATCCTACTGATCGTTCCAGGAGCTATCCTGCTCATTCTGTCACTGATGTATAACGGAGTTGCTATCAATTCAATTGGCCTACTTCTCACATTCCTTGGAACTGTAGCAGCACTCGTCATGGTAATTTGGCTTGGAGTGCGCCTTACATTTGCTGGATACGCAATGCTTCTTGACGGTAAGGGTGGACTCACTTCGCTCAAAGAATCTTTCCGCGTAACAGAAGGTCGTTTCTGGGCATCTCTGTGGCGAATTATTATTCCAAAGCTCGTATTTGGTTCCGGAGTATTGGTTGCAGAGATTCTACTCGGACTTATTCTTCCGCTCCTTGTTGGAAGCCTCTACAACCTCGGTCCTACTTTCGGACTTTACGCTGGCCTAACAATTACAGTAGCGCTTACAACTGGACTCCGAGTTCTATACCCACCTCTTTTCATCATCGCTGATGAACTTCTATATGGTAGCCTCAAGCAAACAAGATAGTCATAGCTCAAAGCGGAATGAGCCCATTGGCGTAGCTAACCTAGTTCGGGATAGCTGGCACCTATACCTACGCCACGCGCGAACCTTCATTGGATACAGTGCGTGGCTTTTGGTTCCAATGGCAATCTCCGTATTGCTCTCACTCGCTTTTGGTTCCACCGACACAATGGACATTGCCCAAGCGGTGAACGGAACTCTTGGACTTGTAATTGGTACTTGGCTCACAATTGTTTTTATAAAAATCATCCCGCTGCTTCGTGATAAAAAACGACTTCGACCTCGTGCTATTAGCAAGCAAGCCTGGAAACTTTTCATCCCCTATCTTTTCCTCTCGGTAATCATCAATGTTCTAACGGGAATAGGTATCGTACTTTTCTTAATCCCCGGGTTCATCGTGATCGCACGATTAAGCTATGCGCAGATTCTGATAGTCCGTAAAAAGATCGACCCACTTGCTGCCATCAAAGAAAGTGTGAAGCTGACAAAAGGAAAAACATGGGTACTGATTCGACGGCTCGTTGGAGGTATAGTAATGATCGGCCTTCCCTACGCGCTCCTGTCGATATTCATCGCCGTTGCCTTTGCGAGCATGCGCAGCCTCGATCTCTTAACAT
Organism: Candidatus Uhrbacteria bacterium; assembly: GCA_018664485.1. GTDB lineage: Bacteria > Patescibacteriota > Patescibacteriia > UBA9934 > UBA9934 > JABJOE01. The sequence continues at coordinate 38,697 of JABJOE010000007.1, forward strand.
TTTTCACGCAAACACAACCAACTCTACTTGAAATCGTTTCTTTCCAGCTTTTAGACATTCTATTTATCCCAATCTTCCTTATATACTGGGTATCAATGTTTCGAGATATTGAGCAAAAAGCCTAATAAGCCCGGGTTGATTAATACCGAATCTGCTGCTAAACTGCCCCAGAATGCATAAAGGGACATATTTCTGAGCACCCTTATAATCTGACAGGATCTACATCTAAAACAGCACAAACGCGCAAATCCTAATATGAAGCTAGAAGTAATCATCGGCCTGGAAACCCACATTCAGCTAAAAACAAAAAGTAAGCTTTTTTGTGGTTGCTCAAATCACGAAAGTAACACTCCGAACGCTAACGTATGCCCGGTCTGTGTTGGGCATCCGGGTACCCTTCCCGTTCCAAACGAGCAGGCAGTTCGCTGGGCTGTACTTTTAGGTCTAGCGCTTGGCGGTGAGATCACTCCTCATTCAAAGTTTGACCGTAAACATTACTTCTACCCTGACCTTCCAAAAGCTTATCAGATTTCTCAGTTTGATTTACCGATCATGCATGACGGATCTATAGACCTGGATGTGCCCGGTGAAGACAAACCTGTAACTATTCGAATCGAGCGACTTCACCTTGAGGAAGATGCTGCAAAAAACATTCACGGGGACGACGGAAAATCTTACGTTGACTTCAACCGTGGTGGAACGCCACTCTGTGAGATCGTGAGTCGACCTGACATCTCGAGTGCCGCGCAAGCGAAAGCGTACATGCAAGAGCTTCGGATTATCGCGCGTACACTTGGTGTATCTGACGGGAACATGGAAAAAGGTCACCTGCGATGTGATGTCAACATTTCACTCCGACCAGAAGGTGAAGAAGTTCTATATACAAAAACAGAAATTAAAAACGTAAACTCTTTTAAAGCAGTTGAGCGTGTAATTGAATACGAGATCAAACGTCAGACCCATCTATGGGAAGCTGGCAACCCCCCTTCCGTTTTGACGACTCGCGGTTGGAATGATGCAAAACAAATTACTGAAGAGCAGCGAGTTAAAGAAGATGCTGCAGACTACCGCTATTTCCCAGAACCGGATATCCCACCGATGGATCTGCGAGACATGGCGACAGATGCAAAGCGTCGACTACCAGAATTACCTCGTGCTAAACGAAAACGATTTGTTGAAGAATACGGATTCAAAATAGGAGATGTCCGAATGATGGTGGACGATCCGAAGCTTGCTGAGTTCACAGAGCAGGCAATGAGCGAGCTCGCAGCATGGCTCACGGCAAAGCCTGAGTTAGACGACGAGAACATCCTAGAATATAGAAAGAAGCTTGCGAAACTCACAGCTGGTTGGTTGCTAAACAAGCTGATGGGACTTCTCGGAGAACGTAAGGGTGATATTCGCACAATGAAAGTCAATCCTGAAAACTTCGCTGAGTTCATCACGATGATCGCTGACGGAAAGCTCACTGGAAGACGAGGACTTGAAGTTCTCGGTAAGATGTTGGAAACCGGTGGAGACCCTTCAAACATTGTGGAAGATCTCGGAGCACAACGACTAGATGATGTAACGGCGCTCGCAACGATTGTGGAGACCGTTATTGAAGAAAACTCATCTGAGGTTGAACGCTATCGCGGTGGTGAAACGAAACTGATAAAGTTCTTCGTAGGGCAAGTCATGAAAGCGTCTCGCGGAAACGCAGACCCTCAAACATCGGAGAAGATTTTGAAAGACAAGTTGAAGTAATATGCGTCGTGTTGCACTAATCACATTGATCGACAGGCATGGTAACTATCTTCTTCAACATCGTGATGAAGGTATAAAGACCCTTCCAGGCTATTGGGCATTCTTCGGTGGAAAAATTGAAGAAAACGAAACACCAGAAGAGGCGATGTATCGAGAAACAAAAGAGGAACTAGGAATATCTTTAGTAGATCCAAAGTTCGTACTCGAAACAACATTTTATGATAAGTACGTACCAAAAGGAAAGAAATGGGTATGGATTGCGTACGCCGAAAAACAAACTCAAATTGTATTAGGTGAAGGCCAGGGATACGGTTACTTCACGCTTGATGAGATTCGAAAAATGAAAGTAATCGATCATGATATAGAAACATTCGAAGCGATACATGAATTTGTAAACAAAAACTAAAGTAAATAAAGCAGCCCGCAAGGGCTGTTTTATTATTGACAAGCGTTTGCTGAACTGATAGATTCTTATCTGACCTTACTTCACCTTCACCGAAAGGAGTTCGACATGGATCCATACATAATCGCCCTCGTATTCTGTTTCGGACCTACGATCGCAACAATACTCTGGCTACTCCTAGATGACGACTAAACGAGCAAAGCGCTCAACAGATCTCGCCCATCCCTCCGTAGATGGGCTTTTGTGCTTTATAGAAAATCATTCACTTCCTCCATGGCCTCTTTAAATCCTTCTACCCATACGATTCGATCATCGCGCTTGAACCATGTCGTCTGTCGCTTCGCGTAATGACGCGTCTCCAACTTGACGACTGCAATTGCATCACGCAGTTTTAAATATCCGTCAAAGAAAGCACAGATCTGCCTGTAACCGATTCCGGTCATCGCCTTTGTCTCACAGCCATACTTATCGCGAAGTCCGCGCACCTCATCAACTAGACCTTCTGCAATCATCTTATCAACTCGCGCGTCGATGCGATCGTACACAACTTCTCGGTCAATCATGATTCCCAGTTGCAATGCATCATACTTCGGCTCCCCCATTGTTTTTTCAAACGTGAAGTTATCAATCACTCCTTGAACATATAAACCAGTTCCTCCAACAAGCATCGGAACATTCCCACGTTTTAAAATCTCTTCGATTTTTTTCTCTGCATATTCTTTAAAGTCGGCTGCCGTGAAGTGCTCATCTGGATTCACAAGATCAAGCCCCCAATGTGGAATACCCTCAACCGTAAGCGACTTCTCACTAAACAACTCTGAGATATTCTTATTCTTTTGCCCCTGCCTCTCAATAGCTAAATCACTCTTCGATTTTTCCCCCACAGGCTTAGCGGTCCCTATATCCATTCCGCGGTAGACAGTGCGTGAATCTGCGGCGATGATCTCACCACCGATCTCTTTTGCTATTTGGATACCCAAACTAGACTTCCCGCTGGCGGTAAGGCCTACAACAGCTAGTATTTTTGGCAATTTCTTAGACATTTGCGCGAATGTTAGCAGTTTTCACTATTTTAATCAACAACACCATAGACAGATCGGCGAATAGCAGCGTAAGATATATACAATAGACAAATTAAGATAATAACAAACAAATATGAGTATTTTCGATAGATTCAGACCTCGCAGCAAGGAAGAGGTATTAAAACAACGTGTTACAGATACAGCACTCGAACAAGCTCGACAAGCGAGAGATGGAGCGAATGAAGAGGCTTCTAACGCTGAAGCAGCTCCTGAAGTGCCCTACACGGAAGTTGGAGGACGAGGTCAAAGTAAAGAAGATGTACTTCGACAACGCGCTACAGATGTTGCACTAGAGCAGAACCAAGCAGCGGCAGAAGAAGCGGCTGCAAAAAGAGCTGCTTAAACCATACATTTAAAAGATCGCCCGTAAGGACGATCTTTTAGTTTGAGCTAAATCAATTTCTACAAAGGTAACTTTGAGGCATCGACTGCTCGAGTAATGATATCCCCCACAGGAATAATCATATCCTCTTCTTGTCCAAAAACATTCACATTGAAGTCTCCGCCGGCAACCTCCTTCTCACCAACAACTATAGTCCAAGGCACCTTCATCATTGCGGCAGATCGGATCTTCTTTCCAACGCCTTCGTTGCTGTCATCCAATTCTACTCGTAAGTCCTCGGCTTCGAGCTTCACTCGCAACTCCTGCGCGAATCCTACGAACTCATCACTCACAGGCACGATACGAATCTGCTCAGGCGCGAGCCACAACGGGAACGCTCCAGCGTAATGCTCGATCATCACAGCCATGAACCGCTCAAGTGATCCTGAGATCGCACGGTGAATCATTACAGGCCGAACACGTTCGTTATTCTCATCAATATACTCAAGCTCAAAACGCTCAGGTAGATTGAAGTCCAGCTGAATTGTTGCTAACTGCCACTCTCGGCCAATAGCATCCGTTGCAATGAAGTCGATCTTCGGCCCATAGAACGCAGCATCCCCCACAGCAACCTCATACTCCTCTCCAATATCTTCGAGCAGCCCCTTCAATAGACCCTCGGATTTTTCCCACACTTCTTTACCACCAAGATATTTATCTGGCTTTGCAGGATCGTGCGCTGAAAGATTAATCTTTAACGGCATATCAAACGCCGCATAGAACTTTGTAATAATCTCATAGATCTTCTGAGACTCTTCCTGAACCTGATCCAAGCGACAGAAAACGTGCGCGTCGTCCTGAGTAATAGATCTAACACGTGAAAGCCCCTGTAATTGACCAGTATTCTCATCTCGATACACTGCAGTCACCTCACTGAAACGAAGTGGCAAATCACGATAACTACGCATCTTCGACGCAAAGATCTGTGTGTGATGTGGGCAGTTCATCGGCTTCATTACAAATGCCTGATCAGTCTTCTTACTTGAAATGTGAAAAATATCATCTGCGAATTTATCCCAATGACCGGACGTCTTATAAAGCTCGGCCTTCGCCATGTGAGGGATAGTAACGCGTGAATATCCGTGCGGTTTCATAAGTCGCCACACAAATTCAGAAAGACGTTCACGAATAACGGTCCCGCGTGGAGTGAACAACGGAAGTCCAGGTCCAACCAATTCAGAGAATGCAAACAAATCCAATTCCTGACCAAGCTTACGATGATCACGCTTCTTCGCCTCTTGAAGCATCATCAAGTGTTCCTTAAGCTTAGGCTTATTTTCAAATGCAACACCGTAAATTCGTGTAAGCATTTTGTTCTTTTCATCCCCACGCCAATAAGCACCGGCAACGCTCATCAACTTAAAGCTAGTCGGGTCGATCTCTTTAGCCTGCGCAACGTGAGGTCCCTTACACAAGTTTTCAAAGTCCCCTGACTTATAGAAGCTTACTGACTCCTCCCCCCTTTCTTTCAACTCGGTAATCAGCTCAACCTTGTAAGGATCATCTTTGTACTCTTTAAGTGCTGATTCAAAATCAACATCGTGCTGCTCGAACGCAACATCTTTGTTAATGATCTTTCGCATCCGTTTCTCGATATCTTTAAAGATCTCTTCGGAAATCGATTCAGGTAAATCGTAATCCTGATAAAAACCGTTTTCGATCACCGGACCAACACCAAGGCCGGCATCCGGATATAACTCCAACACAGCCATCGTCATGATATGCGAAAGCGAATGTCTATTTTTAAATAATTGATCTTCAGTCATACTATATTGTGATAAGTAATTCGATTACATCAGCTCTGTAATCCACACAAAATGGAATAAGCTTGGTGTCTAAATAAAAAACGAGACAAACCCAATTCAATGGATTGCCTCGGGATCCAGCATATACCGGATGGTTCCACCCGAGTTGATCTATGCTCATTGCACAGAACCACTCTTTATACACGCGACAGGCGTGCGCTGGCTGCTCCTGGGTTGGTTAAGCCCTATCGTTACAGCCCAATTACATTACTACAAAATAGCCTGGAAAGCAATATAATCGCCAGATAGCGCGTCCACTATTACAGCAAACGCGCTATTGGATCTCTCGATAAAACTGTTCTGCAAGCCTATTCTACACCCTCTAAAATATCAAGCATACTCTTTGCGTCTAGTCGACGTTGATCTGGAATTGAACCTTCTGGTGCACCAGCGATGCTCCGCAAGCTATCCATAACCTCAGCTCGATCCTCCGGGTTCTCAGTCAATCTCTGCAACTCTACACCTAACGCATCCTGATCCAGTGCAAGAATATCTTTCTTAGCTTCGAAAAACTCTTGACCGGGTTTTACTTCCATTTCCATAAAATTGGTTTTAATAATCAACAATTATCTTAATATGATCTTCAAGAGTTGGAATGCGCTGCAGCCAGAATGGTGTAAAGCGAATAGAAATTTCATCTATCAATTCTGAAGTTTCCAAAATTGTCTCCGCCTCCCCCGTCGTTCTACCAAGTAATCGTTCAGCGTCTAAAATGTCACTTGCAGTTGAAATGATTGCTGTACCATCAATGTAAACACGCAAGCTTGCCTGCTCCGCTGACGCATCCACCGACCGTACCTCAATAACATAACCATCACTTACTTCCGCAAGCTCATAGTCCTCACCTACCTGTCCCTGCAATAGAGCACTTGCGTACTGCAAAATGGTCTCCTCATCGTAGAAAAGTCCTGTAACTTGCACGCTCATTGAAGCTTCAAACGACCCTGATTCTGACCCAACTTCAGCATCAACCGACTGTGTCAGAATTTCAACATCAACGTAAGCTCCATCAAATACATCTGTGTTAATACCAGACGCCAGTGCCAAAACTGCTTCATCGCGAGCGCGCGTCTCCAATGAAGCATAAGCATCTTGTATATGTGCCTCGCTCAACGCCTGAACATATTGAATGCCTCCAGTCATTGTATCCACGCTCACCGCGTATACCAATTCCTGAACAGAGACCGACAGTCCTGGAATTCTAAATTGCGTTGCTCCGACCTCGCCGCCTAGCCCTGGTTCATCTGCATGCGCCATCGTTGTCGCCTCTCCATAAGCTGGAACATTCACAGCTTCATCAATTCGGAAGAGAACGCCATCCTGCGACAAAAGTCGCGTAGTTGCAACCAAAGCCTGATCAGAACCTGTTTCGTTAATAAGCGTTACCAACCCACCAGCTTTTGCCTCAGATGCCGCAGCTCCTTCTTCTGGAAGTTCAAACGTATCTGACAGCTCTACATTTTGCTGGCGTACATACCCGCTGACCTGACCGCTTGTTCTAGCTTCGGGCACAACCTCCATACTCACCTCGTGACTCACCACCTGCGCATTTGGTGTAACACGGATCGTAGCTGAGGAAATAGACAAATACAGAACAAAAAGAAGTAGCAAAAATGAAATTACTACAAACAATATAGAAATCCTCTGATAAACACGAAGCGATCGTGATAGAGGCTTATTCGCTACTTTCGATTTTCTCTTTTTTGTACGCTTTTTTTGTGGGACCATATTGTATTCATTATACTACCGTACGTTCCCAGCTCCAACAATCTCAGCAATTTCGTCCAAAACCTTAGTCTCACGACGAACACTGTACTCAGTCGCTACCCTCCGTGCCCGAGACCCAGAGGTCACCAGAAGATACACCGGATCAGCTCCCGGATTGTCTACAAAAATGCTTCGGAGCTTGGTAATCATGTCGTGAGTCGGCTTTTCTGGAATTGTTATAAAAATACCTTCGTCTTTCGCTTCATCCATCCACGTGTCTTCTTCCTGCTTCTCCGTAGGCCAATTTCCACGTTTCAAATAATCGACAACTTCAGGGATATCATCCTGTGTAAACCTATGTAGCTGATCACAAAGCAGCGACCACTCCATAACATCATTACGCTCACGTGCAGCGACCTTCCCCTGAATCAACGCAAGAGACCCTTCGACTAACTTGGATTGTACCTCACTATACATCTTTGGAAATACAACAATCTCCGCGGAGCCCGACCCATCCTCTAGGCGAACAAAAGCCATCGGTTCCTGTTTTTTCTTTGTAAGAATCTTCTTAACGCTTACGATCACTCCCCCAACACAAACTATCTCATCTTTCGCGCGTGAAGACAGAGTTGCAGCTTTTACAACTAGCCCATCGAGAGCGTCGTCCACAAGACTTGCAGGATGCGATGACACGTAAATACCGAGCAGCTCTCGCTCCCATGCAAGTAACTGCTCCTGATTCATCGGTTCTACTTCACGAAGTACAAAACGCTGAGTTTCCATAGTAGGTGACAAATCAAACATCGATGTCTGATTCTGAATCTTGTCTTTTTGAGCCTGTCGGTTGAACAACAAAATCTGATCTATGTTAGCAACTATTTGGCTTCTATCACCAAAACTATCCAATGCACCAGACTTAGCTAATGCATCAAGTGATTTTTTATTTAGTTGTTTTGAATCAAGTCGGCTAGCGAAATCTGCTAAATCTTCATAAAGCCCATTTTCTTTACGCTCGACCTGAATCGACTTTCCAACTTCGTATCCAACGTTTTTGATGGCAGACAACCCCCAACGAATATTTCCGGTTTCAGGAACAACAGCAAACCCAGGATATGACTCATTCACATCCGGTGACAACACTTTAATTCCAATACGCTTACACTCCTCAACCTCAATTGTAATTCGATCAATGGTGTTAATGTCTGAGTTCATCACGGCTGCCATAAACTCTGACGGATAACGAGCCTTCAAGTAGGCTGTTCGGTAAGCGATCAAAGCGTAGCAAGCAGCGTGAGACTTGTTAAAAGCATAGTCGGCAAATCCCTCCCAATCCTTCCAAATCTTTGCAGCGATCGATTTCTTAACACCGTTTTTTACACAACCATCAATAAACGAGTCGTACATCTTAGCAAGAACATCTCGTTTTTTCTTTCCCATCGCTTTTCGCAAAAAGTCCGCCTCACCAGCCGTGAACCCTGCGAGCGCACGTGAGATTTTCATGATCTGCTCCTGATAGATCGTCACACCGTATGTCTCCTTCAAAATCTCTTCCATGAGCGGATGATCGTACACCACTTTCTCGCGACCATTCTTTCTGTTGATGTACATCGGAACCATTCCGGCAGACAGAGGACCTGGACGATATAGCGAAACCATCGCGACGATATCTTCAAATTCAGTAGGCTTCAGCTCCTTGATATAACGACGCATTCCGTCTGACTCCAGCTGGAACACACCAATCGTATCTCCACGACCAAGTAGATCAAAAGTTTTCTGATCATCGAGCGGGATCGTATCGATATCGATCGTATCGTTGTGAACCGCTTTAATAATCTCCAAAGCATTTTCAATAATTGTCAGGTTTGAAAGCCCCAAAAAGTCCATTTTAACGAGCCCGACCGATTCTGCAGAATCCAACGAATACTGAGTAATCAATGCTGTGTCTTCACGCTGCCCTTCTTTAAGAGGTACGCGGTCGATAAGCGGCAAATCTCCAATAACAAAACCACAGGCGTGCTGACTGGTGTGGCGTGGGTTACCCTCAAACTTTTTTGCAAGTTCAACAACTCTGCGAGCCATCGGATTACCCTTAAGTAGATCCGCCAAATCCGGATGCTCAACCTGTGCTATAGCAAGTGGAATGTGGCGACCCTGCACCGGCTGTGGTACTGCTTTTGCAATTATATCGGCTTCATCATACGAAAGTCCCAGAACACGAGCAGCATCACGAACAGCCGCACGCGGCATAAGTTTTCCAAAAGTAATAATTCCAGCAACACGATCCTCTCCGTACTTATCCTGCACGTACTTAAGCACCTCCGATCGTCTGGAGTCCGCAAAGTCCATGTCGACGTCAGGCATCGAAACACGGTCTGGGTTTAAGAATCGCTCAAACAGAAGTCCATATTTCAACGGATCCAAATCTGTAATTCGCATCGCGTAGGACATTATCGACCCGGCAGCCGAACCACGCCCAGGACCAACCAAAATTCCCTGATCCTTAGCCCAAGTAACAAAATCGGCAACAATAATAAAGTACGAACTGTAGCCCATTCGCTTAATAGTCTCATACTCAAACTCAAATCGCTCCATCACCTCCGGCGTGATCTCAGCGTAACGCTCCTTCAATCCCTTAAGCGCCAAGTCACGCATGTATTCGTTGTCGGACTTTCCCTCTGGCATTGGAAATATTGGGAGATAGTTATTCCCAAGATCCATTTTAAAGTTCACCGAGTCGGCAATCTTTTTTGTATTTGAAAGAGCTTCCGGGACATCACTGAACGCTTCGATAATCTCCTTTGGATCACTCATCGATAAATCTGTGTCCGATACGCTTGTACGACGAAACTCCTCAAGCGTACGGCTACGCTGGATACAGAGCTGCGCTTCATACCCTTCCCGATCCTCCGGGTTTAGATAGAATATATTTTTTGTACAAACCATCTGCGCTCCGACTTCTTTTGCAAACGCCTTTAGCATGTCGTTCGCCTCAACTTGCCGTGGGAAGTCTGGATGATGAACGAGCTCGAGATATACGTATTCCTTTCCAAAAATTTCCTGGAAAATTTCTAAAGTTTCTTTTGCTTTTTTAGTGTCCCCTCCTAAAAGTAATTCTGGAATTTCACCTGCAACACCACCTGTCAAAACAGTAATCCCTTCGCCATGTTCGCGAAGAAAGTCTTTATCGATTCGAGGCTTGTAATAGAAACCGTCAATGAATCCTGATGTCGATATCTTCAGCAGATTCTTGTACCCAACGTCATTGCGAGCGATAAGTGTTAGTCGATGATTCTTCTTATCAATTGCGGCACGCTTGTCAGTCATCTTGTCGAGTGCCACAAAAACATCTAAACCGATAATAGGCTTAATCTCGGCCGCTTCACATTTCTGATAAAACTCGACAGCACCGTATAGAGCCGCGTTATCAGTCAAAGCTAAAGCTGTCGCACCCTGCGATTTTGCACGCTCAACAAGCGCTTTTGGGCTTGGGAGAGCCTCAAGAAGCGAATAATGCGAATGCACGTGGAGATGTACGAAGTCCTTGGGGTCCATAGAGGAATCTTACCAGAAAGTATGAATCTCATGAAGTCCTTGGTTTTACCCAATCATTGACACTTTGTGTTAAATAGGCTACTATTTCGGGTCTTCGGACACTCGACCATCAACGAAGGATCCCTCGTGAACCCACTCGACTACATCAACCCCCTGAGGGTAATGCTCTTGGGACATCCCGTGAGCCGACGGCGCCACTGGTTGTCAAAGAGTTTCGAGAGACTCGTCATCCGACCTCGCCGCGAACGTCCTCCGGTCCCCTTCGCAAACGATACGTTCTGGTAGACGGCGCAACGCCGTCGCTAACCGTGCCGCCCCAAGTCGCCTGACTTGTCGGGCGGCTTCGTGCTTAAAGAGGTGTCATCATTTAAACCAAAAGAAGCCCTTGCGGGCTCCTTTATTTTGCAAAACTATTTCTTTTTCGGCTTTACGACATTCTCGGCAGCCTTGCGAACATACCCACTCATCTTGCTTAAGTGACCACTCCCCTTCTCTACCTTCATCTTCATTGCCTGTAATGCCTGTTCAACTTTTTCAATTGAAAAGCGTACCTCTTGCAAAACATCATTAAGCGATCTTAGCATCATTGCAAGATGGTATATAAACCAGCAAACAAATGCGGTAACCCACAGTACGCAAAATGCGATTACTATCAGTAAAATATCAGCAGCCTCCATACATAGAATTTAGTCATTCGGTCTATTTTCGACTCATGGGTCCCGTTAGCCAGCGTCAACGTACTATTTTGTACGCCTCCTTGACTGCCACCCCTTCATCGAAACTAGCCTCTAATGACTAAATTCTATCATATTAAGTGACAAACAAAAAAAGGGCCACTCGGCCCTTTTTATAATTTACTTGATTGTAAATAAATCTTTCAGCTTCTTTGGCCACCCGTAGTAAAGCAGCAATGCCAACGGCGCTCCCCAGTTAGCTGATCGCTCGATCAAATCCCAGAATGGATCAGGACCGATTGGCCAACGAAGAAGTGCAGTGAACGCTCCCCAGATGAAAGCCCACAACAATACTCCTCGCAACGGTTTTACAAGCACCGCAAGAGCTACAAGCAAGTCCACGATTCCGACAATAAGTAAGATCGTCACCATGGTCTCCTCACTCGTAATTCCAAACGGTTCAAAATACTTAAACCACCCTTCCTTACCTTGGAGTGCGAACACTCCGTGACCAATGAACTCTCCAGCGATAGCTACACGGAGAACCCATTCAAACATCTCTTTCTTTTTCATAATAATGATGAAAAATTATACCTCAAGTATACGCCTATCTAATAATTCCAGAAAACTGTCCTGTGAGGATAGCTTCAACGCGTCCCATAGCACCGTCAGCGTCCTGGGACTCAAGCGTCTTTGAGTCTGATCGTAAATGCATTGAAAGAGTTACGCTCTTCTTACCCTCATCAATCCCTTTACCGCGATACACCTCAACTAATTTAACACTTCGTATAAGTTCATCAGCACCCTCAACCGCTACAACAAGATCACCATACGCCAAACCGGCATCTACAATCACAGCAATATCACGATCGATTCCAGGGAATTCTGGGATAGGCTCATAACGGCGAGTCACTTCCATGCCATGTACCAAAGTTTGGAAATCAAGCATGGCACACATGACATCTTTATCTATTCCAAATGCTTGTGTGTATTTTGATGCTACCTGACCTATTCGTCCAACATCACGTCCGTCAACAAGAATCTTGGCGCTACGAGTTGAATGCCAGTGACCGTCATCGGCAACACGCTCAAAAGTAAACGTTATACCAGCCATATCAGCCAGACTCATAAGTCCACCTTTGATCTGCAAGAAAGCGTTCTCAACATCGTCAGCACCGTAGTGAGCCACTACAAGTTCGGTGCGCTCTTCTGGCAAATCGTCTTTCTGTGGAACGTATACTCGTTGCAATTCAAATACCATACCGACCGCACGTTCACCCTGATTGCGCTCAATGCTCCGCAACAACGACGGCATAAGTGACGGTCGCATATGTGTTAGATCAGCAGTCAACGGATTGTGTATCTGAACAGCTGATGCTGGATCAAGATCGTAGGCAATAATATCTTGCGCACTAATCATCGAATAACCGTAAAGCTCTGTATACCCGAATCCAACCAAAAGTTTCTTTGTACGCATCTCCCAAACAAGAGCCGGATCCTCTGGAGTTGTTGGAGGTGGTGAATCTGGAAGTTCGGCCGGCATATTGTGATAGCCGTACAAACGCGCGATCTCCTCAGTTAGATCAACCTCTTCCTCAATATCATGGTCTCTCCAAAATGGAACGATAACGCTATATGTACCATTAGTCTCATCAACTTTAAATCCAACACGCTCGAGTAAGTCGATCATTTTCTCGTTTGATAAATCAACACCCATCAAATCTCGTGCCTTCTGCGGACGAAAAGGAAACACGAGTGGTTCATACGCGCTAGATCGTTCATCGATAATCTCACTTGCAACAGCACCTCCAGCCAACTCAAGCGTAAGCTCAATAGCTCGCGCCAATGCAGCTTCGGGAGCTTCAGACGAAAGACCTTTTTCAAATAATAACTGAGAATCTGAATACAGATGATGCCGACGAGCAGTCTTTCGAACTGACAAACCGTCAAAGGTCGCTGACTCGAAAACTATTGTAGTGGTTCCATCCCACGTTCCGGTATCAGACCCTCCCATCACACCTGCGACGGCGATAGGCTTATCCGAGTCCGCAATCACTAAATCTTCCGCGGCCAGCTCGTATGTCTCGTCATCCAACGCCTTGATCTTCTCTCCCTTTTTCGCGCGACGGACAACTATTTTTCCGTCTTTTAGTTTCTCATAATCAAAAGCGTGCATTGGCTGACCAAACTCATGAAGAACATAGTTTGTAATGTCTACAATATTATTGATTGGTCGATGACCCGATAGTAGCAACTTCGTTTGCAGCCACGCTGGCGACGGTGCAACCTTCACGCCATCAATCACGACAGCCATATAACGTGAGCATCCTTCCGTATCTAGTACGTCTACTTTTATCTCTTTTCCGCTCCCCGCTTCCGGAAGTGTCGGTGGAGTGAATGTAAACGGGATTCCCATAGCGGCTCCTGCTTCGCGAGCAAGCCCAACTATCCCCATTGAGTCAACACGGTTCGATGTAATCTCAACATCGAAAATTGTGTCGTCAATTATATCAAGCGCCTCATCAAGAGGTGTTCCGTTCTTCATACCTTCCTCGAAAAACCGAATACTCATACCTTTATCACACAGACCCAGCTCCTGATCCAAGCACAACATACCTTCAGAAACCTCTCCTCGAATCTTCGACTTTTTAATCTCAAGTCCGCCTGGTAATACCATTGGGGCAACAGCAACCGGTATTTTATACCCAACCTCCATCACAACCTTAGACCCAAAGACAAGTGCGATTGGATCATCCTTACCAATATCTACTTTTGCTAAATTGAGAGAATCTGCATTGGCATGCTTCTCAATTGAAAGAATTTCTCCAACAACAATTCCATCAAAAGCACCTTTCATGGATTTTGTGTAATCAACCGGAAACGACTTTGCAGTCACTTCTTTTGAAAAACGTTTAGGCTCAAAGTCCTCTCCAAGATATTCCTTTAACCATTTGTAACTTGCTTCAATATCCATAATCTAAAATTGTTCGAGGAATCGTAAATCGTTTCGGTATAGCACTCGGATATCGTCAATGTTAATGTCTGATTTCATCACCATGGTTCGCTCAACACCCCAACCGAATGCGAATCCTGAGTAAACATCGGGGTCCAATCCACCAGCACGCAATACATTCGGGTGAACCATTCCAGCACCACCAAGCTCTACCCAACCCTCCTTACAAATCTTACATTTCATTCCTTCATTTTCGCCCGACCCCAGACAAACTCCACAAGTGATATCCAACTCCATCGACGGTTCAGTGAATCGGAAATGGAATGGACGTAACCGAACTTCTCGCTCTGGTCCGAAAAACTCTTTTACAAAATAATCAAAGACTCCCTTGAGATGCGTGATAGTAACACCCTTATCAATCATCAATCCCTCGAACTGATGAAACATTGGAGTGTGTGAAGCGTCTGACTGTCGTCGATATGTTTTATTGATGTTGATCATCCGGATTGGCAACTGTTTCTTTTCCATTTCACGTACCTGTCCGTTTGAAGTGTGCGGTGTCAAAACCACCTTCCCTTTTTTACCTTCCTGCACAGTGCCACCGTCACCAATAAAAAACGTCTCCCACTCATCACGAGCCGGATGCGTCTTTGGCATATTTAGAGATTCGAAAGCATAATAATCCCAATCAACTTCCGGATGACGAGTACTAACAAAACCAAGTCGTTTAAAAATTGTACTCACCTCATCTATAGCTTGGGTAACTAAATGCAGATGCCCACCGGGTGGACGTACTCCAGGCTGTGTCACATCGATCCAATCTGTCTGCTGACGTGCAACATCCTCGGATGCATTCATGGCACTACTAACTTCCGTAAATGCTAGCTCTAATGTTTTTTTAACATCATTACCAAGCTGTCCTACTTCGCGTCGAACATCTTCTGCCATTGAAGGCAACTGCTTCATCAACTGTGAGAGCTTTCCTTTTCGGCCGAGATATTCGACTCGAAGGTCTTCTAGTCCCAACGAATCAGACACATCTTCAAGCGCCTTGAGAAATTCATTCTTTATATTGTCTAAATCATTCTTCATAAAAGATTGAGTATGTCTTGGAATGTAACAAAGAGAATAAGGCCAATTAGGATCAGGAATCCAATATTATGTACCATAGCCTCTATCTTTTCGTCTACTGGCTTTCGGCGAATTCCCTCAATGATAACAAAGAGGATACGACCTCCGTCAAGCGCCGGGAATGGAAGAATATTGATGATTGCAAGGTTGATAGAGAGTATCGCTGCAAACTGGAGCAGACTTATAATCCCCTGCGCCGCCACTTCTCCCGTAATCACCGCAATGCCGATCGGTCCAGCTAACTCTACATCGGGACTATCTTCTCCGATAAATCCCTGAATGATAGTACCGAACGCTACAAAAATTTCTTTCGTGTAATAAACCGTTGTCTCAGCCCCCTTCAATGGTGCTACATACCAAGGGTATCGGAGAGTTCCAGTTTGGACTAAAGCGACCCCTACCCCCATCTGATCAATCTGCTCAAGATAGCTTGGAGCTACTTCAATTTGCTGCGAAACATCATCTCGTACGATCAGGAAGTTGATCATCTCGTTTGGATCCGCATCTTGCAGATACGCACGTGCAGTCTCGCCGTCATCGAAAGTTTCACCATTGATAGTTACAACACGATCTCCAGCTTCGAGCCCCGAGAGTGTCGCCGGTGAGTCCTCTAGTACCTGCGTGATGAGAAGTTCGGTGTCTGACACGATTGCTGCCCCTCCCAAATCTCCCTCAATTATTGTCGGCACACCTACCCCAAACGCTACGCTCAACAGTACGGCAGCCGCAACCATGTTCATAAATACTCCCGCAAACAATACTGCAAAGCGAGCCGGCAGAGACTTAGTTGCAAAACTATCTTTGTCACCCCGATGCTCTCCACCCTCACCCTTTAATTTTACAAATCCACCGATTGGAATCCAGTTGAGCGACCATACCATTCCGTCCTTACCTTTCCAGGTATATGCCTGCGGCGGAAATCCGAGCCCAAACTCTTCAACCTTAGCGCCGATGCGCTTTGCCATAAAATAATGCCCCCATTCATGCACGAGCACGAGTACTGACAAGATGAGTAGAAATATAATAATTGTCCAAAACATGAGGATATTCTAGCCCACTGATACAACTTAGTACAGCCGGATATTTAAATAGTGGCCTTTTGAAATGTCACCGGAGAGCCGAAAAAATCAGCAGCTCTACGCGACACCTCTATCGGATCATCTGTTGTGAAAAACTGAAGCGCACTATCACCATCAGTCTGCGCTGGCCGGTTGTGATCTTTGAGCCAATTTGCAACCATATCTCCCTGATCCACAACGGTAACGTCGCTAGGCAAAATTTCAGCTAACAAATCGTGGAAGTATGGATAATGAGTACATGCCAAAACGACAGTGTTCAGCTCTCGACCTTCGATAAGGGTATTTACATCACGAGTAACTACCTCTTTTGCACCTTCAGACTTCGGATTACCCTTCTCTATAAACAACGTCCATGCTGGGCAGGAATGCTGATATGCAACAACATCACTATACACACCTGAGGTAACTGTAGCTGTAGTTGCCAACAACCCAATGTCTTCTTTATCGCGAGTACTGAGCCAATCGCGAGTTGGTTCGATTATCCCAATAACGCGATCGTCATCTAAATAATCTAGTGCAACTGCCGACGCTGTATTACAGGCAAGCAGAACCTGATCACAACCTTGCGCAAACAACCAGTCAACACACTCCTTAGTATACTGCTCAATCTCATTAACAGGCCTGTCGCCATAAGGTGACCGTGCATGATCGCCCAAATACATCATAGAGACATGTGGAAATGCCTTGCTTAATGTTTGGGCTACAGTAAGTCCGCCTGAGCCTGAATCAAATACACCCAACATGCTACATCTTTGCTAACGCACCTCTTAAAATCGCTTTCACTTCTTCAGGTCCCTCGACTTGAATCGACTCAATTCCAGTTCGCTTCACGGGTTCATCATTACCACCCGGATACAATGCGTCACCAATGAACACCATGTCACTAATTTGGAAACCAAGATGTTCCTTCATCTTCTCAACTCCATATCCTTTATCGATTCCCAAATTTGTAACGTCGATAGATGTTTTTCCTGGAACCTTGATGGCAAATTCTGGAAGTAATGGCTTCATAACCTCTACGATCTCCACACGCATATCCAAATCAGAACCCCTCCAAGCAAGCTTCTCTTCAATCGGAGCCTTCTGACCAAGTGCTGAGAAAGTAACCTGAGTTCCACGGTCTTCAATCAACTCACCGTAAATCTTTTCTGGTTGAACATAGCCAACCTCCTTAAATGCAGTCTCAAATGCATCCATGATCTTTTTGACAGACTCGGGACCGATACCGTCAGCATAAACTTCATTCCACTTCCCTTCCTCATAACGAATAAATACTGCACCAGATGTTGGGAACAAATGTAATTTTGAAAAAAGTTCATCGGACGATCCGAGCTTTCCAAGTAAAAATCGATCATACTCCTTAAAAGCACTCCCGCTAATGATTGCAACGTCTCTCTTTTCTAAAAGTTCTTTGATAATCCCAACCATCTCATCATCAACTTCAACCTTAGATCTATTTAGCGTCCCGTCAAAATCAAAAACAAAAAGTTTCTTTCCTGAAATATCTGACTTTAAAACATCCATATTGACACTATAATTAAATAAACGTAGCCTTATACTATACTTTATAGCTATTAAAGGTTAGGACTATAGTAGGTCAAAACCGTCATTTACTACAAATTATGATCGCAATCTACATTATAATCGGTGCCGTTGTTCTAATAGCACTGTGGTTGATCGCTGTTTTCAACGGTCTAATCAAGCTCCGAAACCGCGTTGACGAAGCCTGGTCTGATATCGAAGTACAGCTAAAACGACGATACGACCTCATTCCAAACCTGGTAAACGCAGTAAAAGGATACGCAAAGCACGAAAAAGGAGTATTTGAGAATGTTACTGAGGCTCGCTCAGGTGCAATGCAGGCAAAAACGCCAGCACAGCACGCAAAGGCAGAGAATTTTCTTACCGAAACACTCAAGTCTCTATTTGCAGTTTCTGAAAACTATCCAGATTTGAAAGCTTCAGACAACTTCCTACACTTACAAAAGGAGTTGGTTGACGCAGAAGATAAGATTCAAGCAGCTCGACGCTTCTACAACGGAAACGTACGTGACTTCAACACAAAGAAGCAGGTATTCCCTTCAAACCTCGTCGCCGGTTCACTAGGCTTCAAGGACTATGAGTTCTTCGATGCTCCAGAAGAAGCGAAGGCTACACCAGAAGTTAAGTTCTAGTACAGGCATAGGACGTAATCATGACGAATTAGTACCTATCTATGTATTCGCAGATCGATGCAAATAAAAGGAAAACCTGGGTCTTAGTGACCCTGTTTTCTGTTTTGATAATGCTGATCTTTGTAGGGGCAGGTGCCTCCGCAGGCGCTGAAGTTGTACCGTCTATAATCTTCGGTTTCATATTCTCAGTCATCTACTCTCTAATTGCCTTTTACGTTTCTGGAAAAACTGTACTTCTGGCACACAGAGCAAAAGAGATCGACAAAGAAACATCTGCAGACCTATATCGCATGGTGGAGAACATGGCGATAACGGCAGGACTCCCAATGCCAAAAATATTTGTAATAGATGACCCTTCGCCAAATGCATTTGCATCAGGACGAGACCCCGAGCACGCAGCTATCACATTTACTACTGGAATTCTAAGCATCCTTAACAAAGCCGAGCTCGAAGGCGTGATAGCTCACGAGTTCTCCCATATTAAAAACTATGACATTCGCGTGATGACGATAGTCGTAGTACTCGTCGGTCTAGTTATTTTATTGTCTGACATAATGCTGCATGTTGGGATGCATCGCGGAGGTCGAAAGAACGTTCCATGGCCTGCGATACTAATCGCAATCGCCCTTGCGATTCTCTCGCCGCTAATCGCACAGCTCATTAAGCTTGCAGTCTCACGCGCTCGTGAATATCTTGCAGATGCGTCAGGTGCGCTACTCACTCGCCATCCAGACGGACTAGCATCAGCACTGGAGAAAATGCGCGACAATACAACACCTTTAAAGAGTGCCAACCACGCGACTGCCCACCTCTTCATCTCAAGTCCATTTGGAGAGATTGGAGAGAAGGGTAAAAAATCCAATAGCTGGTACCAAAAACTATTTGCCACTCACCCACCGATCGATGACAGAATCTCAAAATTAAGAGAGATGGGACGATAGACATAAACCATTTCGATGGACCTACAACTCTTGGAGAAAACATGAGACCTATTCGTAGCTATCTAGTTCGCAGAGCCCGAACCGAACACCACTGCGACCGCTGCTGCCACCCGATACGCGTCGGTCAGTCATACGAAGCAGATGTATTTGGCGGCAGAACCATCATTGTCATGAAAATACATCTCGACGACCCACAGTGCGACCTACCGACAGAGCCCGCATACGAAGGCGCGCTCACCCGTCGCGAACCAGCTCGATTGGCTGCATAGTCAAGAGGGGTCTGCGCATGTTTTCTCCCTCCATCAAAGTTGTTTATGGATATAGTTTCTAAATTTACTACTCATCTGAAGGACGTTCTCACACGCTCGCTTTGTTTTACTGTTGATAATAATGGAAATGACGTTCAGCCTGAGCACTTTTTGTGGGCCCTATACAAGCAACAGGGTTCAGTCGCGTCACACATACTTGAAAAAGCAGGCGTAACGGAAGCTGCTATTGAGCAACTCGCCCTATCCGCAAGTAAAAGTAATCCGTCGATATCATCAAAAGTCCCCCCACTGAGCTCGCAAGCACGAAAAACAATCGAGAAAGCGGTTTTAACAGCAAATATTTACGACCACAGACATGTAGGTACAGAACATCTTCTCACAAGCCTTCTTCAACTCACCCATTCTCCTTTGCAAGATTTTTTTACAGATCAGTCCATAGAAACGGACTCGCTACTTCGACATGTGTCGATGCTTCTCAAAACAACTACCCTCTTCCCTGAGCTCGACCGACTAGTGCCACCGACAAGCCTTCTTCCACAACCAGACAAACTTCATGGCGAATTTCCAGGTGAAAACCTAGAAGAAGAGGAAGAGGCATCTGCACTAGAGGATTTTGCCCACGAACTTACAACACCAGAAGCTCTTAAGCGTGTCACACCAGTTATTGGACGTGAGCACGAGATTGAGCGCATGACGCATATTCTTTCACGACGAACAAAGAGTAATCCGATTCTTATCGGTGAGCCTGGTGTTGGTAAAACGGCAATCGTCGAGGGCCTCGCCCGCAAAATTGTAGAGAAAAAAATTGACGGGGCATTAGCTGGAAAACGTATTTTCCAAGTTGATCTTGCAAGTCTTATCGCCGGCACAATGTATCGCGGTGAATTCGAGGCAAGACTACGTTCTTTGATTGACGAAGTCTCACAAACTAATGACATCATTTTATTTATCGATGAAGTCCACACGATCATGGGAGCCGGGTCTGCCTCCGGATCACTCGATGCTGCAAATATTCTAAAGCTGGCACTCGCCCGCGGGACAATCCGATGTATTGGCGCAACTACTCCAGCTGAATATAAAAAATTCATTGAGTCTGATGGAGCTGTGGAACGCCGATTTCAGAAGGTCCTGGTTGACGAGCCCACGATTGATCAAACTCGCATCATTCTTGAAGGCATCCAGCCAACATACGAGCAGTTTCATAATGTTCGCTTCAATACTGAGGCGGTTGAGGCTATTCTCACTCTCGCACAACGCTACCTGACCACAGAACACTTCCCCGACAAGGCGATTGATCTCATGGACGAAACTGGAGCTTCGATGGGTGCTCGTGGAAAAGGAGACACACCCATCACAGCCACGGAAGATAATGTTCGAGAAACAGTAATGCGCATTCGAGGCATCACGCCCGAAGACTTGGCAGCACAAGAAAAACAAAAAGTCGACGACCTACGCCGCAAACTCAGCTTGAAAATTATCGGACAAGATCGCGTAATAGATGAAGTGGCGCGCGTTATTACTCGCCCACGATGGCGTGAGAGTGTTCGGCCTAGAGCATCGTTCTTATTTGCCGGCCCTTCTGGTGTTGGTAAAACGGAACTCGCTAAAATAATGGCGAAAACCATTCTTCCCCACAAGGATAGTCTGCTTCGTTTAGATATGTCCGAATACAGAGAGGCGTATAGCGCGAGTAAGCTCCTTGGATCCCCCGCCGGATACGTTGGGTACCGTGACACAAATGTTCTAACAGATCATCTCAAGCATCATCCAGCATCGCTGATTTTATTCGATGAGATGGAAAAAGCTCACCCAGATATCCAACATCTTCTTCTGCAAATTCTAGAAGAAGGAGAGATCCGAGATGCTACCGGAAAGATGATCTCATTTACACAATCAATAATCGTGATCACGACAAATGTCGGACAGGAACGCTTTGAGCGCGGCACACTTGGATTTAGCAGCGACGACACCTGGAGCAAGCAAGATGTTAGAGCCGACTTGGACAATATTTTCAAAATAGAATTACTAAACCGGCTTGATCGGGTCTGCCTATTCTCACCTTTGAGCACAAAGCATTCAACAGCAATAATTAAGCAACAGCTAGCGCCGATCCTCGAGCACTTAAAAGAGACCGGACTCGCAATTGACATCGATACTTCCGTTTACAAATACATACGAGATCGCGTTTCAAAAAAAGAAGGCGCACGCGGATTATTGCGCGTAATTGAACAAGAAATCGAACCTGTACTTCTAAAAAAAGAATCAGGAACGCTTAAGGCTGGTAAATCCGGTCTACGACTACAATCAGAGCGCTAAAACCTGTATACTGTAGTCATGGGCGCAACTGCACTTGACGTAAACTACGCCGCGGGAAATCGACGATCGCAAATGAGATCACGAAACCCGTCACAAGCAAAGCCACGACCACGTGGCCAAGTTATTGACGCCTCATCACGATTTACGTCTAACCGAACTCGGAAGCAGGCCGGACGGAACCCGTCTATCTCCGCAGATGTCATTCCACTTAACGCCGCACGGATCCCCGACAAAAAGAATGCCACCAAAGAACAGGCGCATAAGCGCAAGATGGCATCAAACCGGCATATGGACAAAATGCGTGCCCAGCACTTCGGCCTTCCAAAAGAGCTTGATGACTATTCAAGTGACTTGACCGGAGGAGAAATGGACCAAGTTAAGGGATGGTATGGAGATGAGCTTAGAGGTATGGGAATGGACCGACTACTTGAAAAACAACAAGCTGGAGGACAAGGGTTAGTGCGCAATGCCGTAAACAGAAAAATTGAAAAGCTTAAAGAGCAAGCAAAGGAAAAGGTTAAGAAAAAAGCTAAAGAGGCTTTCAAAAAAGCGCTTAAAAAAACATTTGCATCTGGTACGAAGAAAACAGTTTGGAGTGCTATCGACCAGGGAGCTGTAGTCGAAGTTGAGGGTGTCGCTATTGAGACATGGTTCAGCTCAGGTGCCCTTCTAACCTCGTATCAAGGACTGACCGGCGCGCTACACGGTGGAAAACCCTTCATTCCAGAAGGGACAGTTATATCCTGGCTAGAACCGCCTCCACTCTCGCACCCATCTGGAAAAGCACCACAAAATGCAGCAGAAAGCCTCGGAATGATGATACAGCTGTATGACCTATTCATGTGGCTTCTTATTCCTATATATTGGTTTGCTGTTGTCGCCGTTATTCTTCTTATGCATTTAGCCGTTGCATACACTACATTTATGGTCCTTATGCCAATTGTAGGGTTCGCTTATCTATTATCTCTCGTTACCTAAAATATG
This sequence comes from Candidatus Uhrbacteria bacterium, assembly GCA_018664485.1. GTDB lineage: Bacteria > Patescibacteriota > Patescibacteriia > UBA9934 > UBA9934 > JABJOE01. The sequence continues at coordinate 61,895 of JABJOE010000007.1, forward strand.
TATTTGTCTCCACGTTCTAAATTTCTACTAATCCTCGTCGGCTTCATCGGTACAGTCATTCTAATCGGATGGCTTATTGTAGCTCTTCTATTTCGTGGCAGCCCTGTAATCGAAGAAGAAATTGAAGATGACACTACGCAAGATGAAGATGGTCGTCTTTCGCTAGCAGACGAAATTGAACAGAGAGAATCACAAGATGAAGACAGTGCAACCGGCCAGTTACCCTCATCAGTTGCAGACGGTGGAGAAACATTCACGCAGAGGCTTACATCATCTGCTATCACAGAGCCAACTATCATCGGAGATACAATTCTTTTCTATGATCCTCGCGATGGACTGTTTTACATGATCGATAGCAGTGGAGAGCTTATAGCTATAACCGACCAATCATTTGCGGGAGCAGAGACAGTCACAATTGCCAACTCCGGAACCAAGGCAGCGCTCGAATTCCCTGACGGCTCAAACATTATCTATGACTTAGAGAGCGGTGAGCAGACTACCCTACCGAGTCACTGGGAAGAATTCGAATTCTCAGAAGATGGAGAAGAGGTAGCAAACAAAAGTCTTACCGTTGACTCTAATTCAAACGCACTTATCGTAAGCAGTAGTGAAGGCTCACAAACTCAAGTAGTTGCCGGTCTTGGAAAGAACGAAGCAAAAGTAACCGTAAGTGTGTCTCCAAACAACAACGTTGTAGCATTTTCCGAAACAGGAGAAACACAATCTGGATTCGGCCGAGCACAAATCTATCTTATCGACTACAACGGTGAAGCTATGGGCAGCTTAATCGTTGAAGGTGGAAACTTCTCAGCGATCTGGTCTCCAAGCGGAAACGATATTCTCTACTCAGTGTCACTCGCATCTGCCGGAGATACACCATCACTCTGGTACACGAATGCTACCGGGTCGGTTGGGTCAGACCGAGAGCGAATTGATTTAAATACATGGGTTGAAAAATGTACATTTAAAGACGAGGCAACCATCATATGTGCAGCACCTCGAGAAGTGACAGCAGGATCTGGCCTTGATCACCGACTCATTGATGGTACTGATGATGTTTATGAGGTAACGCTTGCTACTGGTCGCGTTAAGCTACTTGCATCCCCAGTGCTCGATATTCAGATGGAAAACTTGAGCGTGAGTGACGACGAATCAATTCTCTATTTCACAGACAGTCTTGGGCGACTTAACTTTATGCGATTAAAATAAACAGCTCCGTATGGTGGAACGCACGCCTCTCATTTTCCTCATTTTTGCAGGACTAATCTTCATGGTCTTCGTCATGATGCTTATTTCTGTACTCCCACATCAGACAGTCGTTTTTACAGATGAAGAGGATGAAATATCTGAAGGGATACAGGAATATGACCCCGTATTAGGGGACAAAAATGCGCCTATCGTCATCACGCATTATAGTGATTTTCTTTGCGAGTCCTGTGCCGAAACCGCAACTTCCCTTTCAAATATTGTAGAAGACTATCCAGATGAGATAGCTATCGTCTGGAAGGATTTTCCAAATGTATCAGCTCACCCACTTGCGCCCGGCGCGTCAATCGCGGCCCGCTGTGCCGGTGAACAAGGAGAGTTCTGGGCTTATCACGACCTTCTGTTCACCTACCAACGAGACATCACAACCGAAACAGCAGCTGAATATTACATGCTTATATCTGAAGAACTCGACCTAGGTTCGTGGAGGTTCAATCGCTGTGTAAACAAACAACAAACTTTTGAAGACCTCGAAGCGTCCTATGCCGACGCCAATGCCTTGGAGTTGACAGCGTCCCCTACAATTACAGTAAACGACGAACGATTCTCCGGATCCATGTCAGAAAATGAAATTCGATCGGTTATATTGAACCTTGAACTTACTTTCTAATGCGAATCTTCCTACTCACACTACTCCTTCTTATCGTACCGACTTTTGCGTTTGGGGAAGAGCTTTCGGATTGTGATACAGATACCGTTCAATGCATTTGTACCCCTGAAGATCTAGAACCAGCAGCGTACCCGTCACCAATAACCGAAACAGAAGACTGTCAAAGTTACTGTTCACTCGTCCAATCAATTCACCCGGAAGTAACAGGCTACTCAGTTCAATGCTCTATCAGTGGGTCTATTACCACCATTGGTCAAGGAAATTCTGATGGGATCATGAACGATGGTTTCAACAACTATTACTATGAAGATCCTCAATTGGGTGTTGAAATTCCTGGCCTTGAATTCTCGGGAGCATACCAAGACGACGATACCTTCGTAAGTAACTATCTGGGTGAATACGTCGCCGCTGTATACGCCTGGCTTATTCCAACAGCCTCCCTACTAGTTGTCCTTGTTATAATGGTTGGAGGATTGCAATGGATGCTCGCGCGCGGTGACTCGGGGCGAATAGGAAAAGCTAAAGAGCGAATCAAGAACGCTGTGACAGGACTAATCCTACTTATGGGTGCCTATACCTTTACATATATTGTAGACCCTTCCCTTTCAAGCTTCGATCCATTCACAACAAACCTAGTTGCACAAAAACTTGAAGAAGATACTTCAGGTGCTGGTGAAGGTATCTCAGGTGGTGCTATTGCTGCTGACTGTGAAGAAGCTGTTACAAACGCACTGGGATCCGGTGCCTGTACCATGTCGGAATCCCTAGGTTCTCCAACGGGTGACGTCGTTTCATGTAACTACCACTTTGTAGACAAAAGTTATAACTGGGCTAACATAAACTCTCTAGACTATGTCGGACAGTGGGACTCATCAGTCTACGCACCTTTTACCGGAACTGTCACTCACTTCTTCGACTCAGCAGGAAACGCTTGCGGAAACGGTATCAAGCTGTCCGGATCAGGTGGTGCTGTATACCTCTGTCACTTGAAAGACTGGGGTGGAACAACAAGTGGACAATCTGTGAGTAAGGGTGATGTTATTGGGCATGTCGGTGGACGATGCTGCGCAGGTGAAAACCCACCGAGCGATTGGTCGGCAGCATCATACTGCACATATACCGGAACAGAGTGTTCAACCGGAAACTCACAGGAGAGTTGTGATTGCCAAGCGTGGGAACAATCTGGAAACACGACCGGAGGACATGTACACTTAACATATATCTCAGGCGGAAATATGATTGCCTGTTTTGATGAATCAAACTACTAGATAATCCTATGCGTCGTCTACTAATCATTTTATTATTCCCACTTCTATTGCCGACAGCTGTACTGGCTGGCGATTTTGATAGTTGTGACGATACCCCCGTCTGCACCTGTGAGCCGACAGACTCATATCCTGCAGATTCTGCTGACATTGAAAGTATCGACGATTGCCAAGACCATTGCACTTACTCAGAATCGTTAGATGAAACTATCACTGGATATAGCATTCAATGCACAGTCAGTGGAGCTACAACAGTGCTAAGTCAAGGAGAACTTGAATCCATTGACGAAGCGCTTACAGAAATCACGGAAACGTCAGATCCGGTACTTGGTGTTGAAATTCCAGGCCTTGAATTCTCACCAGCATATACAGACGGAGAGTCCGTTGTAAGTAACTATATTGGAGAATATATTGAAGCAGTTTACATTTGGATCGTGCCAGTCGCCTCCCTACTTGCCGTACTGGTACTGATGATTGCAGGCATGCAGTACATGCTTGCACGCGGAGACTCCGGGCGGATTGCAAAAGCAAAAGAACGTGTTAAAAATGCAATTACCGGTGTAGTGCTACTACTTGGGATAGTAACTATGGCGAGCATGGTAGACCCATCTGTCCTCACATACGACAGCCTAAAATTATCCTATATTGATGCTGAACAATACGTAGATGAATCGCCTGATACATCCGGATCGGTGGACTTCGGATCAGTATATATCCCGCCATCAAGCCAAATGCTATGTGACCCACAATATTCTATAAGCGAGATCGCCATGTCAACTGTAGGCTGGGTAACGTATCGATATGGTGGAAAAGGAACTGCGCCACCCTATACTGCAGAAACAAAAATAGATCCAAGCGGACGGCCATACAGTGAGTACTGTCCTGACGAAACGCTATGTCTTGATTGTTCTGGATATGCTGATTTCATTCGCCAATGTGCCGGTCTCGCTGCCGCAAGTGAATCCGGAGGGACAGCCGCTATATTTGATACTGCAAATGGCGCTGTAGAAATTGATACTTGGGATCCGGATGGTACAGTAAACGGGACAGCACTTGTCCCAGGTGACATGATCGGATATCCATCTAGCCACGTCTTGATCTACATCGGAGACGGTAACATTGCCGACTCACATGGTTCGGGACGAGAGCCTGGTGAAGCGATTGGAGTGTATGAATTATCATATGGGGTAAACCTCTATCTGTCACAGGGAAAAACTCCGCTAGTCAGACGAAGGTAAATAGATATATTTTATGCTGAATTGTTCAAATTGTGATGCTCAGTATTCGCGCTGGCAAGGACGATGTACGGAATGCGCGAAGTGGGGCACGATAGCAGACGACACCGGTGGAACTTCAACGAAAAGTAAAAAAGGGGGTGCCACAGCGGCGCCTCTTGTTGATCTTGGAAAAGCTGACGTCGCTCCTACTGCCCGCGTATCAACTAAGATCCCTGAATGCGATCGTGTGCTTTCAGGGGGCCTTGTGGCTGGATCTGTCACGCTACTTGCCGGTGAACCCGGTGTCGGTAAGTCAACGCTTGTAGCGCAACTTGCGGCTTCTTTTGCGTCGGATAAAGCTTGTGCGTATTACGTATCGGGTGAAGAGTCCCAAGGACAGATTGCAATGCGTCTCAAACGACTTGAGCTAGAACCAAAAAATATAGCTTTCTCAAACTCTGTAGAAATCGATCGAGTTATCGCTACAGCAAAGAAGCTCAAACCAGCTCTTCTTATAGTTGACTCCATTCAAACTGCCCTACCCCAAGGAGTTGATTCAACCCCTGGAACACCGACTTCTGTACGGGCAGCGACTTCGCAGTTAATAAGCTATGCCAAAGCGAGCAATGTACCGGTGATTATTATCGGGCAGGTTACAAAAGATGGATCTGTTGCAGGACCTAAAACGCTCGAACATTTAGTGGACACCGTACTGTCTTTGGAGGGTGATCGAGATAGTTCGTATCGTATACTGCGCGCCGGTAAGCACCGTTTCGGAGGAACGGATGAAATTGGCTTCTTTGAAATGTCTGGCAAAGGCATGACGTCAATCGATAATCCTTCTGCACGATTCTTGGAAGAACGAACGTCGACTCCTGGGTCTGTCGTTACATGCCTAATGGAAGGTACTCGTCCGATACTTGTTGAGATACAAGCACTTGTAGAAAAAAGTACATTCGCAAACCCAATTCGCCGAACATCCGGATATGACGCGACACGATTACAGATGCTCATAGCTATTATCAACAAGCGAACAAAGCACAATGTTGGAAACCAGGATGTCTACGTTAATGTTGTGGGTGGAATCAAAATAAAAGAGCACGCCGCCGACCTTGCTGTCTGCGCCGCGATCATATCGTCCGTTACCGACAAAGCATTGAGCAAAGAAATTGCCGTCTTTGGCGAGCTTGGACTTGGGGGTGAAGTCAGGTCAGTGCCTTATTTGGAAAAACGTGTAAAAGAAGCTGATCGACTTGGTTTCAAAAGACCGCTATCTCCAAAGAACATTAAACAGCTCAGCGAGTTTTCACTGTAATAAAATAAGTCGCTCCCTATTTTTGCGGAACGACTTATTTAATAATCGCTTCAATAACCTTCCTATTCAAAGTGAATTTCGTCTACGTATTCTAAAACGCGTTGTTTCAAAAGTGGCCACATGTTCAAATCTGGATCTTCGTCGAGTATATCCTTCGCTTCATCTCGAGCGGCAGCGATCAAGTCAACGTCAGCGTATGATCCAAGCTTAAACGCTTCAAACCCTGACTGAGATGTTCCAAAAATATTTCCAGGACCACGCAATCGTAAATCCTGATCGGCAAGCATAAAACCGTTCTGAGTCTGCACTACGGCCTGGAGCCGTTTTTTTGCAAGATCAGAAAGTTCGCCAGACGGATGTAGGAAACAGAAACTTTCATACTCTCCTCGCCCTACTCGTCCACGCAACTGGTGAAGCTGAGCCAACCCAAACCGCTCAGCACCCTCAATAAACATTACCGTAGCATTTGGAACATCCACTCCAACTTCCACAACGGTCGTAGAGATAACCATATCCAAATCGCCAGACACGAACTTCGCCATGATCTCATCCTTTTCTTTTGATTTTAGCTTTCCATGAAGCATTCCAATGTTGTAAGCAGCAAACGGCTTTGCGTTATACAAACTATAAACTTCATTCACTGACTGCACACCAAGCGCATCAGACTCCTCAATAAGCGGACATACAACAAAAACCTGTCTACCCTCATCCATTTCATCTCGCATCTTCTCGTAGAACTCTTCTTCTTTATTTGGGAGCACAATTCGTGTTTCGATCGCCTTACGACCTGCAGGGTACTCATCCAAAAGTGAACGGTCTAAATCTCCGTACAGTACCAGGGCAAGTGACCGAGGAATTGGTGTCGCTGTCATTGAAAGCAAGTGAGGGATTCCGTCAGCGTCTCCTTTTCTGTCTTTAAGCGCCTGCCGCTGCTTCACACCGAAGCGATGCTGCTCATCGACAACGATCAAACCAAGACGGTTAAACAACACATCTGCCGATAAAATAGCGTGAGTTCCAATCACAAGATCGATCTTCCCATTATGCAGAGCGTCCAGCATTTGAGATTTTGTAACCTCCTTCCCTTTCACTCGACGTTTTGTCCGAGTAAATACGGCGATAGTTAAACGATCACCAAATAATTTTTCCAAAGTATTAACATGTTGTTCAGCTAAAATCTCAGTTGGAGCCAGCAACGCTGACTGCCACCCATCTGCCGCAGCGTTAAGCGCCACGAGTGCCGCAACGACAGTCTTACCAGTTCCAACATCACCCTCAAGCAGGCGGTTCATCGGCTCATCCTTCTCCATGTCCTGAATAATCGCCCACACAGACTTGCGCTGCGCATCCGTCAGTTCAAATGGCAAATCTTTAACTGCCTTCTTTAATTTTGCATCACTGTATTTAATTGCAGGAGCAACCTGTCGTTTCAACTCGCGACGAGCCTTAGCGTGCAGTAGCTGGTGTAAGAAAAACTCATCAAATTTAAGTCGCTCCAAAGCCTCTTCCTGATCCTTCGTTGAATCTGGAAAGTGAATATCTGAAAGTGCTCGATCAAGATCAACAAGCTTGTGACGTTTTAAAATCTCTTTTGGAAGCCAGTCTTTGATCTCATCAATACTCTTCATTGCACTTTCAACCACCTGACGTCGTAGCTTCTGTGTGAGAGCACCTGCAAGTGAGTAAATCGGAACGATCCTACCTGTGTGTTGTGTCACCTTACTGTCACCAACAACTTCATATGCAGGGTTTACAAGAGACAGTCCGTAACGGTCATCAATCTTTCCCGAAAGAGAAACCAAAGTTCCAGTACGAAGTGTTTTTGTGAGGAACCCTTGATGGAACCAAATAACTTTTATAGAACCTGTACCGTCCTCCACAATTGCTTCCGTCACAATCATTCTTCGGCTCTTTGCACTTTTCCTGTTAGCGATAGACCCTATACGTCCACGGATCGTTACCTTCTGCCCAGGTTTAAGCTCGGCTATAGGTGCTTTCTCGGACAAATCATCATAACGGAAAGGAAAATCAAACAAAGAATCGTATAGCGTGTTTACGCCCATGCGAGAAAAATCGCGAGCCTTTACAGCGCCAACGCCTTTGATATATCTAATTTCTTTTCCTAAAGTAGACATGATCCGGAAGTTTAACTCATTATCGAAAATAAATCAACCTCTTTCTTCTTTATAAGAAAAAACCAAAGGTTCATATCCGATTTGCTAAAAACAAACCACCCCTCATAACTCAACAACGTTGAATGATAAGGGGTGGTGCGCCTGACAGGATTCGAACCTATGACTTCCAGCTCCGCAAGCTGACGCTCTATCCAACTGAGCTACAGGCGCATTGTGATGCTCGCTAGCTATTTGACGATCTATCGTATCCGGTCTCCGCTCCTCAACAACGTACATATAGGTACGTTTTATTTCGGTGCTCAACCGTCAACGCTATATCATTCAAATATCTTCACTCGCTTTTCTTGGTTCATTCAAATATATGCACTCGATGTCTGGTGAGTATAGATATTTGAATGAAATGTCGCTTATCAGATAGCGAACATCAAAGTTTATACAGTCTCTTCACCATATCTGTCAAGGCCTCTTCCTCGCGAGAAAGGTTCTCAAAAGCATACGGTAACAAGCTATCACGCACAGCATTTGGATCCACATCCTCCAGCGGAACAACAAGCAGTGGCTGCAATAAATTATTGAAATCTACATACAGTACCTTTACTTCTGGTGGCTCATAGATGATCGAGAAATCCTTGATCATATTAAAATCATAATACTCTTCGCCTACAACGATTCCAGAATCTGTAATATGTACATCAATTCGGTCAGGGTGTCGCAAACCGTCAATTAGCATAATTACCCCCATCATCAAAACAATAATGGCGAAAAGATAATTAGCTGTTACTACGGAATATACCAGAAGAGCAGCTCCAATAACCCCTGCGGCTATAAACCAATAAATAGAGCGTTCATGAGGAGGATACTCCCATGTCTGCCAGGAAACCTCGATGTGTCCGGCGTCGACAATATCATCGTCGAATACCTGTTCTTGCTCTTGTGATACATTCTCCATATAGAGACAGTATAACACTCAGAACACGGCGTAGACTCGAACAATCCCCAATACAAGCAATTATATGTGACAGCCCTTGATCTTCTTGCCTTTCTGAGCTATCCTGTTGACGCTTCTATACAACGGTGGGGTGGCTGAGTGGTCGAAGGCGTTGGTCTTGAAAACCAAAGTATCTTCACGGGTACCGTGGGTTCGAATCCCACCCCCACCGCCAGAAAAGATTTCGTCAATTTTGGTGTAATCTTTTCTGGCGGTTTCTGTCAAAGACAGATCCAACGAATATAGTTAGTAAAGTAGAGTAAAATCTGATTAAGAACAAAAATACGGAGAGGTGCCGGAGCGGTCGAACGGGCTTCCCTGCTAAGGAAGTGTGCCTTCACGGGTACCGAGGGTTCGAATCCCTCCCTCTCCGCCAAAAGCACATCATGAAAATGTTGTGTTTTTGTATTCCAACAAAGTTGGTTCTGGATGTAATCCAGGAGGGAGGGATCCTGCCGAGCGGTTGAGCTTGCTCAAAAGAGCGAGGCAATATACCAACCTCTCCGCCATAAAAACGCCAGACCTATTGGTCTGGCGTTTTTATATTGGACAGGAGTAGATGAAGAACCCTCACAGGTTCAGAGAGTCGAGTAAAGAGAGAGAAGTAGCAAAGTTTATTTTGATACTTCCGAACGAACGCAGCCTCCACCAGTGTCACAGACACTGGTGATCCCTCCCTCTCCGCCAAAAAGACAACACTGTACGTGTTGTCTTTTTTTATGCCAACGAAGTTGGTTCTGGATAACATCAATGCAACCTACGGCCCTTTACAAAACACTAAATTTCTGACACACTAGTCGCCACAAACTTACATTAACTGGAGAGTGCAATACAGTGAAGAAACACATCCTCATCGTTGGGTACGAAAATATCCGCTATTGTCTTGCAGACAAGTTGCGGGAAGATGGTCACCACATCAACATTGTCTACAGTGGAATGCATGCACTCGAATATGTACTCGAGAGTGAACCAGCTGTAATTATCTGCTGCAGAAACGACCCCCCGTTCCTGAGCGCCTCTGGCTTACGAGACGAGCTCCGCGACCACGGACTCTCAACGCCGATGATCGTCCTGAACCAAAACCAAGAGTATGCCGTACATGCGCGCGAAACCGATCAAGCAATGTGTGCCTCGATCACCATTTTGCTTGCAGCGTAGACTTGAGCCCATGCCGTAACGTCGGCGTGGGTTTCCATGTTTTCAACACACCCCACTACATTGACACTCTGACTTAATTCATGCATAATTGCGACGCCTGAAAATCCTAGGAGGATTATGACGCAAGCGCAAGTCAAAACATCTGAGGGAACTCCCTCACCTACCCAACCCCCACCACGCCATGTTCTAGTCGTTGACGATGACGATGCCGTACGACGAATGCTCGTAGAATTTCTGTGCAGCCAGGGGTACCGTGTCACGGAAGCCCCTGATGGTGAACAAGCACTCGCAATCCTTCTGGAGCAACCTGGGCAATTCAACGTCGTCTTGTCCGACATACGAATGCCCGTTCTCTGCGGAGCTAGACTACTCACGCAAGTGCGCGAAACTCACTCCCTCACTATCCCCTTCATCTTTCTCAGTGGAGGGTGCAGTGATGATCAACGCGATGCAATACAAGAACATCAGGCAACAATGCTTGAAAAACCTTGTAAACTCCGAGACATCGCGACTCACCTACAAGCGGTGGCAGCATAGCCACCCCGTCGAACCCACTCCAGCCCTCGTGCTGCGGGTGGCGTTTTGCATTTACCCTTTAGCTAAAGTGTAATACCAAACTCTACTGGCTCCTCCTTTATAAATTACCTTAGAGGCTGCGTACATCGTAGATCCCGTAGTCCAAACATCATCTATAAGTAAAACTTTTTCCTCTTTACGCTGGTTCCTGCTCATAAACGGAGAATCTTTTAAAGACCTTTTTCTTTGAATATTAGACTGCCTTGCCTGCGCCTTTGTATATTTCGCCCTCACTAAGATAGAACGCATTTCAAGATCCAATTTCACTGCCAGCCATTGCGCTATCTCTTTTGCCTGATCAAAACCTCTGCGATTCTTTTTCACTCTATGCAGTGGAACATAGGTCACAACATCAATTCCGGCAGCACCTACAAATGACGACAAAACCGGAATCGCTATTTCCATTTTTTCTTTTAATAAATCCCAAGCGCTCCAGTCATACGAATACTTCCAAGCACACATCAACGACCGTGCTATCGGATCGGCATACAAAAACGAAAAAACGTGTCGTTTTCCAGACAGGTGAATCGGAACATCTAACCAGTCAGAACGGCAATCACCACAAAGCAAACTACCTTCCACCCTACAACCTACGCAAAAGCGCGGGAAAACCGCGCGTACAAAAAAAGACCTCATACTCTCTCCAAAGTAAATGAATAATATTCTAAATGAAAATGTACAATGTTAAACACTGACCCCTAAAGCCGGAGCGGTCCAAATGTAAATTGAACGTTCTGATTTGAGGTAAATTTCGGTGCGCGGGTGATAAACGAGGAAACGTACTAATAGTACGTAGACGAAGTTTATCGGGCCCCAAAACAGAAAGTGTTCCAAGCTAAAGTTGAACGTTTGTATTTGTGATCAATTTCGGTGCGAGGGTGGCAGACGAGGAGACGTACAGATAGTACGGTGACGAAATCTGTCGGGTCCCACAAGCCGAAAGTGGTTCAAATACAAATGTTCAAGCGCGAACTACTCTGCCCAGGTAAAGCTATCCACTAACCATGTATCCCCGCTTGCAATCATAGCAACCTCAATCTCCTGATAACGAGTCGTTGTGTTTGCCGGGCTATCAATTGACTCCGCTCGCTGTGTTGTAATCAATAAAGTTATAGATGAGTCAGAACTCGCTACCGTTTCAAATGTAAGCACGGTTGTAGAGACTCCATAATAACTCTCGCTGTCCTGGCCACGTGCACTCTCTGCAATTCCCAACAGACGATCCTGCAAAGAACTCGTTGCCAAAGCAGAAACTTCATCTATATTGTCATATCCGGATTCGCTCGAAAAACTACCAAAGCGTTCTACGAATACTCGAGCGATCGTCTCAGGCTGATCGGGTAAATCAGATGTATCAACCGTTTCAACTGGAGTGTCATCATCTTCCCCATCAATCACCTCAATATCATCGTCTTCCCGGATGTTCTCAATAATTGCCGGACGCATGAAGTACAAGAACAATAATATCCCCAATACTAGCAAAATTAGTACGGCGATAATTATTTCGATTTTATGTTTTCTTTCCATATTCTATTTATTTTCTTGCTTGCCACCGAATGAATCTTCAAACTCTTTGCGCGCTCGCTCGATCTCAAGAAGCTGTTCTGGATTCGTGGTAATAAGCTGATCTTCTGTGTACGAAGCGACAACTTTCACAGCAGCATGTTTTGATCCTGCAAAGAATATCCCCTCTCCAACTGATGCCTCCAGCAGAAGGTAGCGCTCACTTTGAGTAAGGTTAAACGTTTTTGCCACGACATCAATTCCTGCTGGCGACTGCTTCATCAACATCTGCAGTGATGAGTTTGTAACAATCGCTTGCCCGTACGCACTCTGCAAAAAGTCATTCACGTCCTGCGTGATCGTCGTTACTCCCAGGTAATATTTACGAGCACGTTTCACAAGAGCGAAAATAAACTTCGCAGAATCCTCATGTTGCATGAGCCACCAAGCCTCATCAATCGTCAGCAAACGTTTTTTACGAACAGATCGCACAACATTCCAAATGTAGTTCACAATTGTATAGATTGCCATCGGCCGTAGCTCATCTTCCAAATCACGCACAGAGAAAATAACTAACTGGTTATTCATCTGAACCGTTGTCGGCGAGTTCAACAAACCTGAGAATGTACCTTCCGTATACTTTCGTAATCGATCTACCAAGTCCCCTGCACCATCCATTCCCTCCAGGATCTCCTGCAGGTCTTGCATGATTGGGTACTCTACGCCCTTAAGGGACGGAAGGTCCGGTGTAATATCTTTCTTTGCATATGCCTCCAAAATCGCACGATCGAGCGTAGAATCCTCGGCAGGCGTGAACCCTCGAGCACCCTTTGAACCCATTGGCTGACCGATCATGATACGGAGTAGTCCCTTAATAGTAATAACAGCAGACCGCAAAATGTCTTCCACAGATGTACCCTCCCCGATCGCTCGCGGCAAATCAAATGGGTTGATCTTACTTTCAGACGCAAGTGACACGTTCACGTAAGTACCACCCACAGCATCCGACAACGTGCGGTATTCCATCTCCGGGTCAATAACAATGACATCTGACCCCATCATGAGTGAGCGCAGAATCTCCAATTTCACTGTATAACTTTTTCCAGCACCAGACGTCGCAAACACAACAGCGTTAGCGTTCTGTAGTGAAAATCGATCAAATAGAATCAAGGAGTTATTGTGACGGTTGATACCATACAAAATCCCAGTGTCGCTCGTAAGATCTGATGAAATGAACGGGAATGACGACGCAATTGGCGACGTACTCATATTAAACGTAATCATCAGCTCATCATTTCCGATCGGAAGTGTAGAGTTAAACCCTTGCTCTGACTGATAAAATCCACGTTTCGTGTAAATAAGTTTTGAACCGAAAATTGACTCGATCTCATTACTTCGTCTATCTAGCTCTTCTTTATCGTCAGCGTAAATAGTAATGTAAAAAGCGAAGTGGAAGAAGTGCTCGATCCCCTGCGTTAGATCGTCTCGCAATTGCTCAACGTCCCGAAGAGCAGTTTCTTGAATAGGATCACGCGGTGCCCCCTTCTCATTATCAGAAATGATCTGAGCTTCCAAAATTCCAACCTTGTCCTTCAGCTGCTTCAAAATCGCTTCCGCTGGAATTGGATAGAAGAACATTCCAATGTCGATCGTTCCGTTATAGTTGATGATCGGTGACCCCCAACCGATGTTCACGTAACGAGGATATGTAACGATGAACAATGTTCTTACGAATTTTCCACCCAAACGTAGAAAGTCCGGATTGATCTGGAACGAAACCGGAGCAATCAAATCACGCACGGCGATTGTACCGCGGCGATAGATGCGCTCTTCTTCAAGAGTCTTTTTCTGATCGGCTGACGCCAACTGCTCTTGTGTCAGTTTCTTCGGACCTTCGTCCTGAGCCTTCTTTGGCTGATTTTTTTGAAATTGTTGTATGTCAATTGCCATATAAGTACATCTCTACCAAAAAGACATTAAAACCCTTCTTCAACTTGAAGTTCATTTAAATTGACCAGTCTCTGCGCATCGTAAATATCTGGGTTGTAAACAACGTAATACAACTCGATTAAGCTTTGTGTATCGAGAGCCTGACTCTTTAGACCCATACTCATAAGCCCACCCTGGATAATACTAACGCGCTGCATCAAATCATGTCGTCGCGTCTTGAACTTCTTCTCATTTAGCTTCACGATCGTAGCTGGCATGATCGCATCTGAAAGCTTAGACCAGAAGTTTCGCTTTTTGTCTGTAACTGGGTCATATGGAACAACAACGTAAAAGCGCTTCTGCATGATCTCTCCTAAATCTACCAGTTCGTTTACGAAACTCTTATAGTCACGGATTTGTGCCTTTAAAAGATCGTTATCGATTTCTGCCTCTCGCTTCTTAAGAGCGTCCATATACGCCTCAACATTCATCTTACGAGACTGAATCACTACCTGAATTGGATAATCCAAACCATTTAAGAACTGCATGTAAGCTTGTACTGTCGCTTGCTGCTCTTCTTGGGACTTCAATGCAAAGTTAATACTTGCAACCATTATCACGGCGCGGAGAGTTCCATCCTTCAAAACAACTGTCCCCTCTCTAATTTCTGCAATATCTAAATATCGCTGGGTTGGTGGCCCAGGTTTCGCTTTGGCAAGCTTCTTTGATTGCATCTCTTGACTCTTTCCCATAAATCTTATTCATCAGGGTGATAAACACCACCCGTATTAACTACCAACGCAATATCTCCAAGACGTGACTTTTCAATCAGTCTTTTCTTTGGGATAACTGGCGCAGGCTGTTTTACAACTTTTTCTCGAAGTTGAGCTTTCAGCGTCCGCGTATCAACTGTCTTGTCCCAAACACGAAGCATCGGCTTACGGAAAGTCTGAATCATGTTTAGAGCAATGTAATGAACCGGTCGCCCGTTAACCTTCACGAAAGCAATGATGATTCCACCAGCAAGTACCGGAACACCCAAAGCTATAATAGCGATAATGCTGAGGAAAATTCTATAAATCAGAAATTCAGCTAATACCGTTGCAAGTAAAATCAAAAATTGTCGCGCCGTAATAGGTCCGATAATCTTCGCCTCGGTATCTAAGAATTGTGGGACAACAAATTGCTCTGGCATCTTTAGAACTTATGCATTTGGACTATTATCGGCTTGCGGATCTTTTATTTCGCCCAACTTAATGGATAAAAGTATCCTGCGAAGCCGGACCAGGCTCTGCCTGGCGTTTTCTAGCCGACGTCCGCGCACCGAGACTACCCTCAAATGAATCAGTTCTAAACCTTACACCTATATTATAACATTAATACAAATGTCTCGTCTCGTACCAGGTTTATACATTTGTGGTCAGTTTAAGTGCGTGGGGAAAACCTAAATATTACAAAACCCAAAATCCAACTAAAATTTCACCTGTGAGTTCAGTGTAACGATCGCCTTCAATTCAGCAGGGCTTAAAGTCTCCTCCCCTTGATTTCGCAATTTAGCCGCAACTTCTGCAACAGAACTACCACTATGCAACCCCTCCTGTACCATCGATAAGTACAGCTGATTAATCGGACTTGATCGCCACGCAGCGATACCTGCAATGCGCTCTTCGTAATCCGTTTCTTCAAGCAATGAAAGTGTGTCAGCGACTTTTCTTGCAGACCCGTCTGGATCCGATGCCAACCTACGGAAATCAGAAACCTTCATAGTCCCTAATTCTTCCACAGGACCAATAAGTGTTGGTATATATTTTACATCCGTTACTTTTTGACGCTCTTTTGGTGCCGCTTTCGGTGGAGCAGAGGCAGTACTCAGCTTAACTTTCGCTTTTGACGGGCGATCCTTAGCTCGTGCCTCTCGCTCAGATCCCACATCAACCTTTTCGTGTTGAGCGCTAAGCTCCTCGTCTTTTGTTCGTGCAGCACTCACTCGAGCGCCAGGAAGTACCGGTTTTATAGACTCTTTGGATGGACTCTTTGTCAGCGCCGCATACCGACGATCCATTATATTTCCACCAGCCTTCTTTGGAACTTGCCCAACTTTCACAACCTGCTTAACTTTTTTGTGCGACAATTCCCACTCCTGCCTTATAAGAGCGAGTGATTTAATAGCAGTTTGAGCCGTCTTCCCGTCGAACCCGTGAAGCTCTTTTAACTGCTGGAACAAACGATCTGGCCCCAGTCTTCCCTTCATGACAGCTTCCGCATAAGAAGCAGCCTTTTTCTTCGTAAGTTTCTTGCCAGTTGCATGTTCGAGTAAAACACCAGCCGCTTTCTCAATTTCTTTTGAAATAGATTTTGCACTCACAACTGGAGTAGATTTTTCGAGCTTGCGCTTATGCTCTTCGATCTCCTGCTTTTCTTTATGATCAATAAGTTCGCCAGCTATGACAGGGACTTCTTTTGTAAGTGCAGTCGTCGTTAAAATTGCCGGTGGGGCCGCTTTTGAAACAGCTACCTCAACGGATTTTTCAGATGTTACCCCAGGCTCTGGCTTCGGTTGCCGCTTTTTGTAGGTGATCTTTACTTCGGGTTTTTTCTTTTCGATTTTTGGTTCTTTTGGGACTTCTTGCACGATCGGCCTTGGTTCCGGCTTAGGTTCCGGCTTAGGTTCCGGCTTAGGTTCCAGCTTAGGTTCCAGCTTAGGTTCCGGTAATGATATTACCTCAGGCGTAACAGGCTTTTCCTCGATCTTTTTTCCACCATCTGCTTTGGTAGGTTCTGGCAAGTCAATAACATCTTCTTTAGCGCTCATTTCACCTTTGTAATCTTCCGCAGCCGTAAGATCTAATGCATCTAACCAACCCAATACCTTCGTAATATGTACATCAGCTAATCCAAGACCACCAATATTCATCGGCCGTTTCATCAATGTTACTGTCGCATCTTTACTTCGCTCTTTGCTCAAATAACCCTTTGCAAGATATACAAAACGTTTCAATAAATGTTCCGGCAAATCTAGCCCGAGTTTATCAGCCTGTGCACGCAATAATGAAACAACAGTAACTGAGTCTTCTTTGAGTCTAATCGTAGAAAAATCAGTCACCTTCCCTCCCCAAGCAATCAGTTGTTTTTCTACCCCACCAATATAATGATCGAGTTGCAACAACCTATGTCCTGCGAGCTGAATAGATATAGCCTTAGCGTCATCTTTTGACACCCCAAAAGCCTCCTTCACAAAATCCGGCATCTTATCAATCGCAAGATGTCCATCCATTACAGCATCTAATAAATCTAAAAACTCCTCTCCACGCCCCGCTGGGAGACTGTATTTTTCCTCAAGTGTATCGAGAACGTCGTAAATCTCAATGCCCATCAAGAATTTACGGATTTTGCTAACAGATTTTAAATTCCGTTTTACCATGTTAAATTAATTCTACAACGTATTACGGCGTAGCAGTAGGTGGAGGTGTGTTGCGATGAAGTGCCCTGAATTGATTAAGCTTTGTAGTAAGTTGTTTTGTAGCACCACCAGCAACCTCAGCCGCAGCATGCTCACGCTCAAGTGCATCAAGAGTTGCTTTTGCAGACTTGCGAATACGATCCTGTAACCCTGGATCCTTATCATCCCCCGCACGGTCATACAAATCAGACATATTCCGGGCAGTTGCAGACGTAGTTTTACTCGCAATAAGCTTCGTCAAATCCGTAGATCCTTGCGTGCTATCAATATTCGCTTGGAAATTAAAGGTTTGTGTTGGTTGCTGAACGATCATCTCCCTTACAGACTTCTTCTGATCCTCACCCTGGAATCCACCTGAACCATTAACAAAATTATTTGCTGCCCCACCTGTGACATCAGCACTGAGATATGCTTTTTGATATTGGCGTCGCTCCTCAGCAGACAAGTCAGCGTTCTGACCACCTTTCTCCAATTCATCCATGATTTTATTATAAGCCGCCGGATTAGTAGCCTGCATACCCTCAAGGCCACCAAGGTCTGTTCCTGCCTTCATCATCGCCTTTGCCATCGATTGGATCTTCTTGTCATCCAGCTCACTAACTCCGGCAGTGTTATTGGTACTGAGATGATCAACTGTTAGATCGGAAATCTTCAACTTCTCGTTCTTAAGGGCCTGTGCAATACGTGAAGGATTCTCAATACCTGCACCGCCGCCTGTACCACGATATAGTTCATCAAACTTAGCGCCTTCACCACTCGCAGCATTCTTAACTTTAGTACCAACACCGCCTTTTCCGAGCGCGGCTTGATCAAGCGCACTCTCTCTAACAATATTATTGTCTTTGTCACGAAATTCACGCATCGTCTTTGCAGATAACGCCTCCAACACATGCTCACTTTCCATATCCTCCTCACTGAGCATACTGATCTTAAAGTCGTCTCCCATCTCATTAAGGAACTCTGTGATGGCCTGAGTTTCATTACCTGCAGCGGCACCGGCTGCGACACCACGCAAGTTTCCTGCCTTCATCTTGTTAAGATCAGACTTCTTATCACCAAGCATCGCTTTACCGGAATCACTACCAGACCATTCGAGCACTCTACTCATCTGTTCATCATAAATTTCATTCTGTCGTTCTTTCATCCAGGCAGCCTTCTCCTTCTCATCAGCGAAATTATTATTCTTACCGGCTTCTGACTTTGCACGCTCTTCAGCAAGTCCCTTAAGCTCTTTACGCTCCTTCCCATCTGTAGCTAAACGTGCGTAAGCACCCTCAACCTTATTACGATCTGAAGCTGCCTTTGGCATTTTCGGTCTACCATCCTCACCCATCTCAAGATCCATAACACTACCAACACGGTGTCGAGCTGTCATGCCGTCAAGTGATTCGCTTGCAGCGGCACGAGCCTCCGCCTGCATAGCATTACCCTTACCTTCAACCCATCCACCAGCTCCACGTGCAAGGTTTCCAGCTATACGACCAGAGAGACCTCCGCGTGCTTCCATCTCTCCACCAAATCCCTGTACAGCCTTTCCAAGATTGGAAAAAGTACCTTCACGTGATTCCAGTTGTCGAGCGCCCTCAATAGCAGCCATCTTTCCACCCTTAAGCGCCAAGCGCCCACCAGCCATACCGGCACGAGCGCCAAGTCGAGCGCCAGCCATACCACCACGTACACCGAGTCGGCCAGTCTTGTAAGCCAAAGACGCAGGCGCCTTAACAGCGTTCTTCACAAGAGACTTTCCAGTATTTTCGTTAATCATCTTTCCGGCAAAACCACCCATGCCTGATGCAGCGCTACTCGCAGCCTGGAAACCAGCCATAATCAAAACCATGGCAAGGAACAAACTCAATAGCTCTTCAATCCGGAATACCTCCGCAAGCAACGATGGCACATCTTCCGTACCTTCAATTGGGAATCCTTCAGATGAAGCCAAAGACCCCTCGGCTGCGGCAGCAAGTGCAAGCCACAGAAAGAATGTCAAAATCGGCCCCAATGTGACGGCACCAATAAGCTTAGTCCACCACTCCCCCGCAGGTCCTCCGGCTCTAGGCACGATTTCTTTGATACCACTCAAAAAGAATGCCATTGGAGACATGATAAGTAGTACCCAGATTAGAACAATTCTATAAATAAAGACGATCGCTAGCAAAACCAGCACTCCTAAAACAGCAATCATGAATACGAGCGTCGCATATGAGGTCGCAAGGTACCCAAGTCCTTCCATTGGCGCTCCTCCAGCTGAAAAGTTATTAATGGCGTCGATGTTATCGATGTTGTTTGCAAAGAATGACGTCAGCTGGAACATGTTGACGAAGTTCCCGGCAGCAATATCACGCAAAGCGTTTACAAAGGTAAACATCACAACCTGCCCAACGTCGACGATGAGCAATGTAATAGTACGACTGAAGTTTACGGCAACGATCGCGATGAACAACCTCGGAAGTTGCTGCTGCCAATTGGCAGATTTAGATCCAATAATCGTTTTAATCGCAATTACCAACAAAATGATAATCACGAACATGTTCACAACGTCGCGAACCAAAGGCCAACCGATATCAACGATGTTACTGTCAGCGAATCCGTTGTAGCCCATGATCGGAATGACAACCATTCCCAAAATCAAAACAATCAGTTTTCCAATAGCGTAACCAATGACGTTTAAAATAAGTGCTGCGAACAGAAGGAGGATGTCGAGCATCGTTCCGATCTGTGAAAGCAACATCTCTCCAAAATCTTGCGCATGCGCCGGGTGTGCAGCTGCAAACACAAACATGGCAGCAAGAGTACCAACAGTAGAAAGTCGGTTCTTTTGAAGCCATCGTGTGCAACGCTTAAAGCCGGTGCGCAAGTAGTGCATATCTATACAAAGTATAACACAGCGATCTGTAGTCGCCGTTTTTATATTCACACTCGATATACTGCTGAAAACTAAGCGCAAAGATGAGGCGCACACGAGCACGCCCCATCACGTTTTAGCCTCTACTCCATCGACCTGCAATCGGTATGCGAGAGCGGTGACAATTCACCAGCCTGCACCTGAAAACACAGGGCGTGACTCATGTCCTGGTTTTCGTGACAGAGCTCAGAGCTGGTAGACGATGAAAGACAGTCCTGCCAGAACATCGCCCACTCACTTTGCGTCCTCATGTTGATGCGATACCAACCCTCATCGAAAGCGTACCAGCCAATGTCGGTATCAGTATCGTACTCAACGAGATAACTCATGTCGTACGACCATCCACCGCTCACTCCAACGCCGGTCACGGCAACATCAGCTCCATCTACTGAATTCGAGAACGTTTCACCAATTCGCAAGCCAAGCGCTGCGCCATCCACGTAAATCCACGTCAGACCTTCTGCGAGATCATCGGGAATAACCGGCTCCTCCTGCTCATCATCTTGTGTGCCACCAGTGTCGCCTTCGTCTTCGGACGTGTCTCCCTCCCCCTCCTCGTCGTCTTGAATACCCCCGTCTGCTGAATAGGTTCCCTCAACCGTCGGACCACCACAGGTCATGATGTCGGCACTCGACAGGCAATAACTTCCAGAAGCGCAGTCGCCCACCCTACTCATTACCGATCGGATCGAGCCATCGTCCACTTGCATGAGCTCGCGGTCGTACAGATCCATCAGCAGATATGTTTCCCAGTCCAAGATAGGCATTGCGATGCCATCTGCGACGAAGTACACGTCCGACTCTCCGGCCTCGGTCACAATCGTTCCGTCTCGGAAAGGTGTGAAGCTATTTACTACCGGGTAGTGCTCGAGCATATTACTGTCGCCGCTCAGATCATCGTATGTACTCGCCGTAATACCCCAGCTCTTGAGCGTGGCCTGCCAAGTACTCGTACGAACTCGCTGTGCGTATCGATTTTCGTCATCACCAGCACCGACCAACAGCCAAACCTGGCCATCGTCGTAGAGCGCCCGGATCTCCGTCGCCGTCTCCAGCATCGTTCCTGTGTCAAAGCAGCTGAGCTCCCTCTCATCAACGATCACCAGATCATCAAAAGAGAAGTTGTAGCTCCAGAACACCTCCTCATCGAGAATTTCACGTGCTTTGCCACCCTCGATGAGGTAGACGTTCGAATCGCTTGGCGTCTTTACCAATGCCCCGTTTGGATGCCACTTGGACGTACTCAGTTGCGAATCATAGATATGCCCGTCGTAGAGTCCACAGACGAAGTCTGCGACCGGGATCGTGCGAACGACCGTATTTGACCGGTCATAAGCACGGATCGACAGACCATCAATGGACGTACCTAGCGAAGCGTTTACCCACGCATCTCCCTCATGGCGACCAATATGAACATGGTCGCCGGTTGCAGCACCAGTAGCCCCTTCAAAGCCAAGAATCTGGCCGGAAGCAACTTCTTCACCGTGCTCAATGAGTACAGCACTCAAGTGCGCGAGCAGAATGTAAGTTCCGTCACCCAAATCAATGTTGATGTGTGTACCGAAGCCATCGGTGCTTTCGTGTACATATGCCGTGCCGCCGATTGGTGCGTAAAGCAAGTCGTCAGACACATTGGGCGTGTCGAAGTCCAAATCGAACTGCGTTGAGATGTATGCGTGCGAATAGCTTTCGCCCACACCCTGCACACACTGACTCGAGTAGCCCGAAGCGAAGGGCATATTGATGGTAATCGCATCGCGGCCACCTCCAACGCCGGGACTCACAGTCGACACATCATGATACGCGCCACAT
Source organism: Candidatus Uhrbacteria bacterium (assembly GCA_018664485.1). GTDB lineage: Bacteria > Patescibacteriota > Patescibacteriia > UBA9934 > UBA9934 > JABJOE01. Next base: position 84,031 of record JABJOE010000007.1, read on the forward strand.
CCGCCATAGGACACAACGAACATCACCAGCGCCGTCCCCCATGCAATCGCATTGAGAACCGCCAGAACCGTTTTGATAGTCGGCATTCCGACTCCATTTGTAGAAGTACATGAGAAACGTAATCGAAATGATCAACGGCCTCCCTTTTTGTAGGAGTCCCACAATTTGCGGGGGTAGAAAAAGTGAACGTTGAGTACTTCGATATATTGATTCGTGCGGGGCGGGCCGAAACCCACCCCAGAAGGACGAACACGAATCGTTGCGATCCTCACTCCCCATAAGGATCTATAGACTGTCACTCATCGATGACATATGTCAGGATCTCGCGATGAGCGTTGTAACCGATGCGGTCTACACAATAACCAGGACGGCGTTTGATATGCGGCTAACAATTCTCTCTCCTCATGTTGCTACATACGTTTACGGGCGGGCCAGTAAATTGCGTTTCGTTTTTGCAGAGGTTCCTACATCCATTTCCTCATGTACACAGACCATCTGCAATAGTTCTTTTAGTGTGTTCTGGCTGTTTGCTGTCAAAGTGATTTGGCAGCCTGTTTATTTTTGTAATGTTGAGCGCTACCGATGGTGTCATCGTTACTCGACAGCTCATGGGGACAACATTTTTGAGAAATAATCACGGCGCAAGATTTGAAATAGTTTTACAGAAACTTTTTATAAAAAAGCATCAATCCCCGCCCGAGAGTTCTCGGACGGGGTCATACGCTTTAAATCTCACTCTACGCTATCAGGGTTTGAGGTTGCTGAGGCATGCCGCCTTGCGAGCTTTTCTCGCTGCGTTTTCTTGTTCCTCTTCGTCGCGCCATTCTCGGATAAGCTTCTCGATTCGCTCTTGGTCTGATCCGCCTTGAGCTTCGCGTACTCGGAGCTCTTCGATGTAGCTCGGCGTGAATTCCGGAGTAAAGGCGCCGCCCGGATATCTCGCACTACTATGTGCACCCGGGAATTCTTCAGAACACGGCGAGTAATCAGTGATGATCATTGCAGTCACATGCACAGGCTCTGCAAGCTCGCCCGTTCGAAGGCCGCATGGGTCACTTGGCATCATGCACTTGCGTGCAAGCATTTCCACCGAGCTACGCTCGTTGCCGGCGCTATCATAGTAGATCCAGCGATCCGGGTCATTGACCTTACCGTGAACCCAGAGAAGTCCAATCGCCATAGCTACAGCAACTACGCGAGACATCGCCTGGCCACGGCTCACAACTACACGTCTCCATGGACGGTTCTTACTTCCCCATCCGGCTCGTTCGTATACAGCACCCTCCCACCAATTGACATCGAACAAGCCAGGCGCGATTACGGAGTCTGCCGAATCAGGATCTCCGGGTGCGTAGCGGGGATCGGTATCTGACGTACCGCTGCCTCCGCCGATTCCGAGTTCTTGTATGACCGCTCCGGCCAGTGAATCATCCTCACCTACGTCTTCGTAATCAGGCACCCTTACACGTGGAGCCCCCTCAGGCCTTGGTCGTGAAGCAGCTCTGCGCGACCGTCCTGTAACCGTACCTCTTACTGGAAATCTACTCATGAAGCCTCCTCTCCCCCGGCACACGATAAAATTTAAATAGTATTTCGTCAAAACAATTATGTAGTCTTGGTTGAGAGTTGGATATATTTGAAAATTTCTGTTTTAGTTGGCTAGATTTGGCGAAAAGTTATTCAGTAGTTATGCACAATCGTAAATATATGAATTAGGCCGAAACTAGCAATAAACATGAGTTTTTGTGTAGTTTTTGAAAAATCGTTTAAACTTCGCCAATTTTGTTCATGGATGGTTGACAGATCCATTGACTTTTTGGCTAATCCATGCCATGCTATAGATAGTTTCAAGGAGTGCGTCTTGCATTTTCCTGATCCCGTTCTTTCTGAGTCCGTTAAATCGGACATGCTGTAGCTGCAACCCCCACCCACAACTCGAGGTCATGATGCGCTTCCTTAGCCTTCTCACTCTCGCTGTGGCCCTGGCGGGCTGCGGCAATTCCAACAACCCAGACGCCGACGACGGAAATGTCGGAGGCACCGATACGGACACCACGCTCAACGGCACCGCGTACTTCACGCCTGGCGGCATCGGCATCACCGACAGCGACGGCAACGTCAACGTCGAAAGCTGCACCTCCACGCTGTACGAAGATGACGAGACGCTCAACTACGGTCTGACCGGCGAGACTCTCGCCGTCCCTGTGGCGAGCAACGGCGACATCGACGTCACTGTGAAGCACGGAAGCCCCGAGCTCGTTGGCTGTGACGGTCAGTACCTCCACCCCAGTGGCGGTCAGGACTACATGGCCTTGGACACCGAGTCCACGCTCAACGACGGCGACACCGAAAACGGCGACAGCCCCATCGGCTTCACCTACTTCGAGTGGGATGGTCAGCTCGACTGCTCTTTCTCGGACGACTTCGGCTGGGAAGACGACTGCGATGGCGTGAACGACGCCACCAACGATGCTGGTAAAACCTGTGTCGACAATCGCGGCAAGCTCTCGATCTGCAATGACAAGATCGACTTCAGCACCGGTATGGTCAACGGCGACGGTGTTTTGACCGATGTCGAAGCGACTGAGGCTGGACTGACACTGACTTTCCAGAGCAACGGTGTGAACACTCACGTGAATTGCACGGTCCGCTAGTTCGGCCAGCGATCACCTTGGCCCCCGACATCCACCCTGTGGTGTCGGGGGTTCTGTGCGTTTAAAAACAGTTAGAAAAGTTTTTTAGTAACTAGGTGACTAAGTCGTTGAGACGTAAAAAGAAAACACTGGTGTTAACCAGTGTTTTCTTGCTTAGTTACTCAATAGCTAAATTATTCAGCAGCCCTCCACCCCTACGGCGTAACGTAAATATAACCATCATAATACACCCATGGATCATAGCCCGTGGCACCGTCAGGATACCGTTCGAAGTTACAGGAATAATTACTTACCTGAGCTCCAGCTACACTCTCATCAAAACAACCTTCATCGTCATCACAGATTCCAGTACACCATCCCCAGTTATCACGAACATGTACTTTCGGCTGATACACACATGAAATTTCATCATATGTACATGGACTTACCTCTAAGTCGTTTCGATCATTCTCCGTACAGGTTGGTAAATCTTCTGGAGCCCAGCACCTATAAGTGTGGGAATAGTTGAATTCATTAGGATCGCAAGTGTTACTAGTCAATCCCCATGCAGTATCTAGATCACACTTAGATAGGGTACTCGTGTCATCAGATCCATCATCTTCACCATCCTGCAGACCGCGGTGGTTTTTATAATAGTTAGCTGCATCATCTGATCCAGATGTATCTCCATCACCCCAGTCCACAATGATTCTACGTATTGGCAATTGATTCTTGTCTGCTGCTGCAAAGAATTTTAATGTTGCTCGGTAATAACCTCCCTCAGCCTCTATATCTCCTTCATTTGTACTGTTAACTGTTAGTGCATCATCCTCATCCTCGTGACAATATTTCGTTCCACAATCCTCAGTATCCACTGACCAGACAGTAGGCGCCGATCCATATGTCTCACGCACATCACTTCCTGCGTCGTCACCTATATAATCACTTAGTGTTGTACCAGAAGCTCCTAGCTCCGTATCTTCATCCGCACCATCACAATCCCCGTCACATACCTCAACGTATGACCCTTCAATAGTGTCATAATCCCCTATTTCTTGCTCTGGACCCTCCCAGTACCAAACACCTTCAAAATTAGCAAAGATTGAATTCATGCGGGTAATAACGGTACTCACACTATCACTCGTATCCCAACCGATGCTTGAGAGATCAAATGCAGGACCATTCAACTGAACAGTAAAGTCTGCATACGATCTAGCACTTGGGTCATCAGAATCCGTACTGTACGTATAGTCACGAGCGCTACATTCGCTACCAGCACCCGTTGAAGGTACCAACTCATAACAATCTCCAGTTCCGGTACCAGCATCCTCACAACAAGCAGGAATACGTACTGGAGCTAATCCAACCGGCGTACCATCGTCATCGTCCAAATCTACAGGATCTATGGAGGCACCATAAGGACCAGGTGAACTTTCTAGATCGTAACCAAGAGTAGAGATAGTTGTATCATAATTCGTTGACCACAATCGATCAGTCCAAGCAGCATTCTCACCAGGTCCGTTAGAAGTTTTAATGATCACCGTACAAGCCGGATATTTAAGAGGGTTGAGATACGCTTGGTAAAAACCATCCCCGCCATCTGTACAACTTGTATTGCTAGAACATCCGCTCTGATATCTTAGATTGTCATACGTATCATTATCTGTATCACGTGGAACTCCCGGAATAGCACAGCGCTTCGCCTCATCAGCTACCACGTCAAAATTACCATTTAATGCATACACCCTATTAGTATGCCCATCATAATTCGCACTCCTTGTGTCATACGAAGGACTTACACCGGCGCGGTCAATAATACTATCAATATCACATTCACCTCCCGTATCAATATCTTGCGATCCATACGGTACACATACATAAGGGCAATCGTTCGCTCCTCCATGGTCACACTGCTCAGCATAGTTACCACTTCCATCAAAACTTTTCTCACACTTACCCATAAGTGCGAAATACCCATCATTACAAACTGCATTATCATCACAGTTCAAGTAGTTCTCACTACTTCTACTTCTACAAACTTGATTACCGTGTGTTTCGGCACAAGAAATAGACTCTGTTGAATATCCAGATACCGACTGAGTAAATCCATGTTGAGTAGAGTTACTTGTATAGAAGTCCATGTATAGCTGAGTGTACCCACAATAGTAAACCTCCTCGGTATACCCTGCCCCTGAATACTTCGCATACAAGTCAGTCGCACCAGATACCTGATCAACCGGGAACCATGTCACACACGCACCCAGAACTTCATCTCCATTAATGTTCATTCCTGTGTCGCGCTCCAAGCAATATCCTTCGAGTCCGAAGAAGTCCTGAGATCTCGTTATCTTGTCACAGTTTCCAATATGACCATCTGCTCCGTAAGATCCATCTGACACAAATGAATCATCATAGTATCGGCAGTCATCATCGTCCCCACATAGCGCTCCGGCAACCGGTGAATCGGAAGAACAAACACCATTAACATTTATATCGCCTAGATCTGTTTCGTACGCTACGAATTGATCTCCGGATGTTTGGGTACCGACTCGAACATATGAACATTCACATGTTTCACCCGGCGCACAGGTTTGCGCAGACGAGAACCCTGCCTTCCAAGATGACGGAAGCATTCCTCCATAATAGTTGTCTGTACCAATAGTTTCGCCGTCAGCCGCGATGTCATCCAATGTTAGTTGCTCTTCGGTTGTTTCAAGATCTACTACAGTACCACCACTCGCTGTAGTAGTCGCTGTTGAATCATCAGTATGTGATCCATATCCAAGATAAGACCACTCTGTCACCACATCAATTGTAAACGGACTGTCAGCTTCTGGTTGCGCTCGGCAATATGCATCTTCCGTTACCTCTGAGTCGAATTGGTTTCCGTTCACCGCCAAGAAGCATGTTCCGCCATAACATGACCCTTCTTTCGCAGCAGCTGATCCGAAACATGTGGATTCTTCATCCTCGCATGTAAAACTAGTATTACAATTACCTGTTTCATCCACACATGACCCGGCAAGACAAATATCAGTTCCACTACAGTCGTCATCTTCTTCGCATGTATCGGTTGACACTGTGTAACAGACTCCCGTAATACACGAATCGCCATCGATTTCACAGTCATCGCTTTCGGCACATGCAGATCCGGTGCTTTCACAATACCCAACGGTACAATCCTCTGAATAATCTTCAGAACAGTTTCCGGCAGAGTATCCGATTTGGTAATCATTATCGCTTGTAAGTACACATCTTCCAGTATCCGTACTACCACCACTCTGACAGTATGAGTCGTCTTCGCATGGTAGGCCGTGGTAAGTCTCCCATGGCAAATCATCTTCAGTATACTCATTACTCATGTCACAGAATCCTGCAGGTGGCGCTACATTCACCTGCGTTAAGTGCTGAATTGGGAAAATGTCTGGCACTGCATAACCTGAATACTCCTCTCCATACCAAGACACATCACGCGAAACATAGCGATCTGTATCAAACACGACAGCTGGATCGTTTGGATCCCACTCACTACACAATGAAGCGCTTGAGCTTCCGCCGTATTCTGTACACAAATCAATTCCGTCACAAATAGTTCGATACTTTCCGGCATCTCCATCCCAAATAGTGTAGGAAGAAGAGCACGCAAGCCACTCAGAGCATGTACGGTCACGAGTAACCTTTAATACACGGTTTGAATCATTCTCAAGTCGATCGGGTTCAATAGCGATATTGACTTCATCTGTAAAACAGAATCCCGCGCTACTGTCGCCAGTATCTGTGTCATATGCAGGACAGTCTGAGTTATCGATACATGACCCACCGTACTCATATGCATCCGTAAAGTCTGGGTAGTCGGCTAAATCAAAGTCGGAATAAAGGAAACCTTTGTACCAAGCACATCGTTGATCACACAAATCGATCTCGGTACCATCTGGCGTTACCATCAATGACGTAGCTTCCGAAGTACAGTCAATCGGATCAACAAGTGCGAATGCGCGATCACCATGCAATTCGTCAGCACGAGCGGACGAGATATACGTTGCAGATGAGTTGTAATCAGACGCCGTATCTCCAGCATCGTTAAACAGAGCACAACCAAGCTTTTGGCTGACCTGTCCATTACATTGCTGTGAAGACAATAGGTTCGTCTCATCAAGCGATGCGTTATCTATATAGTAGTAAGATTCACCGTCTGTTGTTCCGTAAAATTCGTCATCATCGAAATCTAGGCGATCTTGGAATTCGGTACATGCTGAGTACTCAGGCTCACAAAGCCCTACCCAGCTATCAAATTCATCATCACCATTTCGCCAGATTCCACTTTCAGTTCCACCGACCAGGTATGTACCTGTGTCGACAGAACACTCTCCGTAACTTGTATTAGTAGTAGTATCGTAACAATCTGCGTCTGATGAACATGAAACTTCATCTGACCCATCAAGCTCTGCACAAACACCTGTTCCATAACAGAACTCGTTCGTACCATCTCGGAACCAACCGTCATACAACTCTCCATCAACCGTAATACTCGTCTTATATTCACAAGTATGTCCACCTGGGTTCTTGAAGTACCAAGTACCTTCAGATCCGGCATTCCATTCCTGACAGAACAATTCATCTTCTTCACAAAGAATGTCATCGTAACTATCTGGATCATTCATGAGGTATACAGTCTCCCAGCTATCTACAACCGAAAGGTCTGCGCTAAACACCGGCTGTCCCAACTCCTCACAACCGTTATCTGCAGAGTTACATCGCACGGCATCTGTGACGATAGCGTAGATATCACGATCAGCCTCAACTACCGTCGCATCTGGACCGTAATCTAGATGGAACATGTGAGCTTGTGTATCTAATAGATTCTCTGGAATGAACCAGTCTTCGAAATCGAACTCACAACTATCATCTCCGGCAATAATCGTACACAAAGCGGGAGATTCTTCATCGAATCCCTGACCGTCGTCGTCTATAAATAGATAACAACTTGTTCGCTCGTCACTCGTTGTAGGACTCTCCCAGTTTGTACCGTTACAATCCGAAGCCGATGAACATGCATCTCGTGATTCGCTACATAGCCCTGAATCACATGTCTCTACCTCATCAATATTGTTACACGTTGCATTGTATACAGTTATACCAGGCTCTTCTGACTCATTTGTCTGGTAGTACGCGTCACAACCAACCTTATCTTCATCACATAAAGTGCTGAAGGACTTCAAGTAAACAGTTTCAAAATCATGATCAGTGTACTCCTTACAACCAAGATGATATTGCGCAGACAATTCACCGTCTAGATTTTCATCACAAGATGCAGGAGTTACCCATGAATCTTTGATAACCGTAATATTGTCCTCCCCTTCTCGGAGAGTAACGTTGTCGATATAGAATGTTGATCCTGACGTTTCCGGCATGAATACCAACGATGTACCGTTTCCAAATTCTTCGTAGTCATCCTCGGTCATGTCGAGAGGTCCAACTGTATAGTGCTGCCAACCACTTTCAAGGTCGACATATGTTACCGCCTGACAATCGCTGTCGAGTGAACATGTAGTCGTACCGTCTGCAGAACACAAGCTGTCGCTACATACAGATCCGAATTCAGCCTCAAGTGCAATCGATGTTGAATCAAACTCCGTATCGAAACCAACGCTCAAGTCAGTAGTTCCCTTAGCCCAGAAGCTCAAGGTATACGTCTTTCCAGTAAAGAGCTGGTTATTCAACGTTCCACAGTAAGTATCTCCTTCGTCAACCGTACATTCACCTCCCAAGATGGATCCTGAGCTATCACAACCTCCGTCAGTTGTACATTCAGCGGAACCGTATACATAAGTCCAAATATCCAAACCATCTGACCGGATTGAATGACCGTCTGTTGCGACTGATTCATTTGAAAGTAGTACGGATGTAGCGCTTGATGATTCCCAATCGGCAATCGTTCCACTTTCGAACAAATCCTTAAGTGCTACACGGCTATTTCCAGAGCTTCCACCAGTATATTGGCGACAACCAGATTCTGTCTCCGAACACACAGTACTTTCTTCGCTATATCCAAAGTATCGGCATTCACCGTTGTCGTCATCGAAGAACCCACCAGAACCATTACAGTTATCTTCTTGCTCGGAAGCGTCGTCGCCAACAATGTCAGTCTTTCGATACGCAACACAAGCGTTATTCACAGTTACAGTATCTGACCACTGACGGAAGTGAATTTCACCGTCAACATCGTAGAATTCTCGACAGTCTGGATTTTCAATAATATCAGCGTGAGAATCACAATCTTCAGTATCAGAATCTAGAGCACTGTCACCATCACTGTCATCGATACACTCTAAAGTCTCACCGTCAGTTGTTTCAGCCTGCCAAGTTGTACAAGGCGCAGCACCAGGGGCGTCATCTACTTCAGTGGAACCTGCATGCGTTATATCTGAATAACTATCCAAATCAGACTCTAGAAGCTCCCAAGTTCTCAACTGGTAACCTTCTTCATCTGATCCTTCCCATGTGTAGAAAGTAGCAGCACCATCGCTATCATCTGCCTGCTCTTCTGTGATACAAGCGCGCAAATATGTGTAATATTCTTTTCCTTCTGTAACTAAGTTTGTAAATTCGTCACAACCAACCGCATCTTCACTACATTGATCGGCGGTCTCTGGAATAAAGTAGATTGGGAACGCTCCGTCTGGCTCATACAATGTCTCCTCCTGACGGAATGTGTCATACCCGGAACATTCTGACGGACATTCATCCAATTCAGTAACAACTGCTGTAACACCAGGATCTCCATTTGCCGGAGTGTAAAGCGTACAACCAGCTTCCTGCTCAGTACAAATTCCGGCATAGTCAGCACATTCGTCTGGATCACTCGCAGAACCGGTACATCCAAGGTAAGCCGGCGGCAAGATAACGGAATCAGTAGTGTAGTTACCTGTGTTGTATCCAGCATGATAAGACGATGCGTCTTCAGCCTGTTCTATTTGAACATCATCGATCCAAACATCCGCACCTGAGAAACTTGTGATTGCGTAAATGTCTAAAGTTTTATCAGTAAGAATAGGTGTAGTGAACGTACACTCGAACCGTTCATATGAAGTTGAGTCTGGAATAGCGGTAGTATCTTCAATCAAAATTGATTCATACGTTGTACCGTCAGTATCAATGTCGGCAATACTACAGTCCCCTCTATAGCTCGTACCACTCAACTGAACCTGAGTACCATTTTCATCAGTAAGCCATACATACGCGTCAACACCGTTTGTATTCGCACTATCAGTCTGTGCTGCGTAGAAACTGAATGAATAGAACCTGCTTTGCTGAAGCGTTGTTCCATATTTGTAGAAACTACCAGAAGCACCTGGGCTAATTGCCGCATCTCCAGTACGTCCTACGTCGTTTTCTGTGTCATATGTGGCATCACTCAAAATCCATGTATCTGGCCACTCATCACTATTTGCATCCGTTTCAAAACCACCGTTTGTCATCATGTTAAGCCGAAGATCATCAGTACGTTCAATCACCTCTGAACATCCGCCAGAACCTTCGCTACATGTCTCAACATTAGCATTGAAGTAAATTCTATCCTTATAGACGTCTTCATCCTCATCTTCAGCCTCAACGCTAGGAATGGAAGGCCAGTCATATACATCTTCAGAATCAAGCTCCTTTACCGTCTCATACCAAGTACAACCCTGGTTATTAACGCTACAGTCTCCGTAATCTAAAGTATTTGTAAGGAAATCAACAGGAACATCGTCTACATCGGTAAACGACAAACAACTAGCGTACTGCTCAGGGCATTCATCCCCTCGGAAGCGCCAAATGTTTTTCTCACGTACACAATACCCATATCCACCAGTACAGTTTCCGTAAGCATCTTCTTGAACACAACTCTCAATATCAACACATTCTTCAGCGCGATCAGCTGTACCAGCACTCTTTAGAGTTTGTCCGTAAGCCAATGTTCGACACTGTGTATCTGGGAACTTCAATACCCAATCAGGATCGATAAGGTGACACCATGGGTGCTCATCATCCAATTCCCCATCGCTATTACACTGATGGAATCCATCCATGACCTCCTGAAGTGTAATCGGATCTGATTCAGAGTTTGCTGGTGATTCTACCGCTAGCTCCCAACCAGTTGAAATAACACGCGCGCGACGCATCTTTACTATATTGGAATGACAGAAACCGTAGGTGTAACATTTAGAATCTTGATCTCGAGCCGAATCTGCAGCCGAAATAAGTGGCCAGCCGCCATCGATGTAACCCTCTTCAACAGCCTCAATAAGTGTTAGCGGGGATCCGGCGTCAGCACGAGCAACGGCTGATGCAAACGACGTATCTATAGCACAGTTAAACAGCCCTGGTTGACTTCCGCGGAATGTAGCAGGACATGTTGAAAGTTCGGATAGTAATGAATAGTCCGTAATACTCAGAGGTCGGAAAGATAGAATATCCGAAAACTGCTCAGCAATTCGAGATGAATCGTAAGAAGAAGTTCCATCTGAATCAAACGGATCGTAATCAGAAGAATACTCAGGATAGCTTACCACCTCGTCAAAAAGACCTCCACGCCATCGACCCATTAAAGTCGTGATCAAAGTGTTTGTGAATATCGAAGCAGCACTTGATCCAATTCCAATAAGTGCCTCTGAGTTACTAAGCAACCCTATCGATATATCAGTTGGTAGAGTTTTTGCTGCGAACAATGATTGATACAGATCCGAAGACACAAATGACTGCGGCGTCAGTCGCGCTCCAGTAATCGGATCTACAACAGGCTTAAACCCATCTGCTTCAGTATTTTCTTCAGCGCCAACAGTCGCCTCTTCAGCCGCTTGCTCAGTTGAAGTCATCAGGATTTCAAGTCCAGCTCCGATTTCGCTCACACTTGGATCAAACCCTTCTGAAATAACGGAAAGAATCGCTACCGTCTTCTCCTCTGCTGTAATTTCTGAATCAAGAGAAAGTGTTGCAAGATAACCTTCGAAGTTTTTAGAAACCTCTGGAAAGTCACTCTCAGGAACTGCTGACTGTTGAGTTGATCTCAAACCAAGACGCATCGCCTGCAAGATATCTTCGTCATCCGTAAGATAGACTCCAAAATCCGGAAGAATACCACCGCTTGTAATATTATCAGGCACAATCCCATTAACTAGCTCGGCAACCACACCAGCCGCCAGATTGTCCATGTAATCCTGCGTTGGTAGAGAGTTGTAGAGTGGGGCACCAGCATTTCCACCAGTTCCAACCCAAAGCGCTGACTCATAGGCAAACTTATTTGCCATGTAGCTAAGCAAGTTCAAAAGCGCCGCTGTAAGTGCCGCAATAAGCGCCTGCTTAATCACTGCCTTAACATTATCAACGATAACCTTTGCAGCATCACTTGCCACAACGTCTGGAGACAACGCATATACCGGCTTTGGAATACCGGCTACAAGTACAAAATTGAAAATCAGCGCTACAAGTATGAAGGCTGAACCAAGTCTAGATTTAAATCCTTTAGGAATCATGTGATAATCGTAAGAAAAGTACTTATTCTGCTTCGGCTATATCAATAGTTTCTTCAACAATAGCGTCAATCTCTCCGGATTCTTCCAAGTCGCCCAATACGGAATCATACAATGACTGCAAATCTTCATCAGAAATTTCAGAAAGCTGTTCTTCAGTTGCTCCAGCTTCTATCAAGAGACCGCGGATGTCATCAGGACCGAAATCTTTCAAAGCATCCGTTATGTCCTCCACCGCTTGTCCGTCTGTAGAGATAGAATCTAGATATGCAGACAAAGCTTCATTTTCAAGTCCAACTATCGAGTACTCATCTTCGCAGCGTCCACCCGCAGCACATGTCGGATCGGTACCTGCTTGAAGTTCTGTAAAATCGTTATCGCCGTCGCCATCTGTGTCAGCCAAGTACATGCTCGTTCCAAAGATGTAGAGCTCATCGTAGTCAGAAAGTAAATCACCGTCTGTATCTGATACTCTCTGGTCGGCGATCTCCTCTTCCCGTGCTTGATCTGAAGTTACAAACCGCTCACCCTCGTACTGAATATTAAAAGGATCAGACAGATGGTCGAAAAGATAAACAACTCCCAAGATAATAGCGAGGAAGCCGCTTGCTACAACCAGAAAAAATCCAGCCCGTTGCTCACGTGTGAACGAAGGCTTTGTTTTTCTAATCTTTACGCGATTGTCATGCACTTCAGGCATGCGACGAGCGATGCTCAAAAATAATTCTGCTCGCTCAAATTATAACACAAAGTTCGATAACTCGACCCAATCGTCCACGGACATATCTTGGGCACGAATATCCTCTCGAAGGTTAAGCTTGCTCAAAGCCTCCTTTACATCTTTAGAACTAGCTATTTTTGCTGCGTTTATATTTTTATGAAGCTGCTTTCTACGTGATCCAAAGCCAGCAGAGGCGAGAGCTATGACGCGCTCAGGGTCTTCCACGCGAGGATCGACGTCAATACGGATAACGCTCGACATAACATTAGGTGGCGGCTGGAATGAACCCGGTTTTACATTCATAACACGTGTCGGCGTGCCATAAAGTTGGATCGCGACAGACAACACGCTCATATCAGTTCCAGGTTTTGCCATCATCCTATCCCCCACTTCCTTCTGCACCATCACAACAACTCTCGTAGGACGTACAGTCGTGTTAAGAGCGTTCATAATGATAGCGTTTGCAGCATTGTATGGAAGGTTTCCAATCAATGTCCAAGGACCATCACCGACATGCTCTTTAAAATCCACCTGAGTTGCGTCGGCAAGTACAACGTTAGCTTTCGGAAATCGCTCATGCAGATCATCTATAAGGTCTTTGTCTGCTTCAACTAAAACAAGTCCATCCTGCGGAAGTTGCACTGTAAGCGCACCACGACCTGGACCGACTTCAACGACAGTGTCACTATTGCCAATCTCAGCTGCAGCAACAATCTTCGCTACAAGCGATTCATCTTTTAAAAAATGTTGTCCGAAAGACTTTTTAGCACCCTGCATATTATAATTCGATACTTCCCTGACGGATTATCTCAACGCCCTCCCCCGTTATCTTTACTATAGTAGACGCCGGATTACGTGTAAGTACGCCTGCATCGATATAAACATCCGCACCTAAACTGTCTTCGATCTGAGCACTGTCGTATATTGCCGGTTCTCCGAATTTATTGGCACTTGTTGCAACTATAGGCCGTCCAAGTCCTGCAGCTATTGATGCGGCAACCGGATTTGAAGAAACACGGGCAGTCTGAGTTCCATCCTGCGTACACATCTGAGCTACTTGCGACCCTTCCGCTACCTCACCCACAATATTAAGTGGTCCCGGCCAGTGATCGCTCATCATTTTACGCATCTGATCAGTTACAACTAAGTACCTCTCAGCTGAATCTACATCTGGCAGCAATATAGGTGAACCCATATCTTCCGGGCGATTCTTTAATTCGTACACACGTTTAACCGCATCCGCATTCGTAGCATCACAACCAATTCCATATGATGTCTCTGTCGGAAAAATCAAAATACCTCCTTCGTTTAAAAGAGATACTGCTTCTTCTACTTGATCTGGACCGAGTCGTTTCATATCAACTTTCTAAATCTCGGAACCACTTATACGTTTTCGCCAAACCTTCTTCAAAAGTTGTCATCGGCTCCCAGCCAAGAATATCCTTTGCACTATTTGGAGCTAGAACGCTGTGTTGCACTTCACCGGTACGAAAGGGAGCAAAATTTGGCTCCTGTTTTTTACCATGTACATCCTGAACCATATTCCACAACTCCAGAACTGATACTTCCCTTCCGGTTGAAACATTCACCGCAGCACTCACGTCGCTTTCAAGAGCACGTACAAAAGCATCCACCGCATCGTGAACGAAAAGATAATCACGAGTCATCGATCCATCTCCAAAAATAGTAACGGGATCACCGGACAAAATTTTATCTAGAAAGATCGGCACAACACCCCCCTCTCCACCGGAAAGCTGCTGGCGTGGTCCGTAAATATTTGCAAAACGAAGTGACACACCTTGCATTCCGTGAGCTTTGCTATATAGCTCAAGATAATGCTCCATAGCCTGCTTCCCGATGCCATAGGGAGAGATTGGCTGTGCGTTCATGATCTCAGGAGTTGGATGAATGCCGTGGTCTCCATAGATTGCACCACCACTGGATGAAAAAACAATCTTATTACATCCATGACGTCTCGCCATATCAAGAAGCGCGATAGCGTCAACAATATTTGTCTGAGCATCGGCAACTGGATCCTCTATAGATTTTGTAACACTGATCTGTGCTGCAAGATGGCACACTGCATCAGGCTTTTCCTTTTTAAAAACCGCTTCCATCGCTGCCTCATCTGCAAACCCTACTTTATGAGTAGTGGCTGCAGCATTTGGAAAGCGTCTCTTTTCTCGCTTATGATGATCAATAACAATAACCTCGTGGCCGTCATCAATTAGACGATCAACTAAGTGAGATCCAATGAATCCCGCCCCACCAGTAACGAGGACCTTCATAGCTACAAATTTTCTCGATACCAAGCAACTGTATTTGCGACTCCCTCAGAAAGCGGAACAGCCGGAGCCCACCCGAGAACCTCTTTTGCTTTTGCATTCTTTAAAGCGACACGTTTGAGCATATCCTGCACCTCTTCGTTTGTGTCCGGGAAAGACTGTACTCCAACCTCGGCACGCACGAGCTCGAACAGCTCCTGAGTAGTTGTCTCAATGCCAGTACCAATATTTAAAACTCCTACGTAATCAGAGTCAGCTGCCGCAAGCAACGCTTCGATAACATCGTCGACATAAATATAGTCACGCGTAGTTTTTCCATCATTATTAATGAAAGGTGTTTCTCCCTGTAATAGCTTTGCTGTAAAAATTCCAATCGCTCCAGATTCAGCGCTACTATCTTGGCGAGGCCCGTAAACATTCCCTAAACGCAATGCAGTGAACGGCACACCGTGAACCTCTTTATAGAAATGTAGGTACCTCTCTCCTGTTAACTTCGATACAGCGTATGGAGTTGTCGGTGATGGCACCATGCTTTCGGAGATTGGCAACTGAGACTGCGCACCATATGTAACACCGGTAGAAGTGAAAATGATTTTTCCGTTACCGTGGCCACGCATCCCTTCAAAAATATTCAATGATCCCAAGATATTGTCTTGAGCATTTTGCACCGGATTCTCGACTGACTCACGATCAAAGATATGTGCCGCCAAATGAAACACAACATCAGGCTTTTCTTTTTTGAAAATAGCAACAACATCCGAATCACGAATATCAATCTTTTTGTAAACAGCTTTTTTGTTTTTGATCTTCCGCGGTGGCCTCACCTTATCGATAACAACAACGCGCTTGGCCTGCTCGACCAATCGATCAACGAGATGCGATCCGATAAAACCAGATCCGCCTGTAACGATTACTGTTCCATATTTCATAACGTGCATAATCTACCAAAATTAGCGTTATTTTTCAACCCTTTGAGCCTCAAGCTGATGACGGAGATATGCCTCTAAAAATGCGTCTAATTCACCTCCCAAAACAGCGTCAACGTTCTGCGTCTCCTCCCCCGTTCGATGATCCTTCACCATCTTGTAGGGATGTAGTACGTAACTCCGAATTTGGTTACCCCACTCAGGCGCTTTATGACCACCCTTGAGGTCTGCGATATGCTCTGCACGCTCATCGAGCATTCTTTGAAATAGCCTGGACTTTAGCACGCGCATGGCCGTTTCTTTATTCTGACGCTGAGATCTTTCATTCTGACAGCTCGCCACAAAGCCTGTTGGAATATGTGTGATTCGAATTGCCGAGTATGTGGTGTTTACAGACTGACCACCTTTTCCAGATGACAAAAATGTATCTATGCGAAGGTCCTTCTGATCGATCTCTATCTCTTTCCCTGTCAGATCATCAAGCTCTGGGATAACCTCGACTAAAGCGAACGCCGTGTGACGCATTTTCTCCGCATCAAACGGTGAGATACGAACCAAACGATGAACACCTGCCTCTGCCTTTAGATACCCGTACGCAAAACGTCCTCGGACCGCAAACATTACACGCTTATACCCAGCTTCTTCGCCACGCGACTCCTCCAAAACTTCCAAAGTCCACCCTCGAGCTTCAACGAGTCGCGCGTACATACGAAATATCATTGCAGCCCAGTCCATAGCATCCGTACCTCCGGCTCCAGCATGGATCGACATGATCACATTACTTACGTCCATCTTGTCTGAGAGCAATGTTTGCAATTCCATCTTTTGGTAACGATCGCTCAACGCCGCGACCTGCTCATCTACCTCTTTTAAAACTGATGCGTTTTTTTCCTCGTTCGCCAGTGCGTGTAAATCTTGGGTGTCTATTATATTTTTCCGTATTACATCCCATTGCTCATACTGCCCTTTGAGATCTGCAGACTTTTGTGAGACTTCACGAGCATTATCCTGATCATTCCAAAAATCCTGCTGACCCATCATTACTTCTATCTCTTTTATTTGATCTGCAACATCGTCCAACTTCAACAACTCCCAGGCGCCATTAACCTTGGATAACAGTTCATCGAGTTGTGATGCAATTGAGCTCATGCACTTATAATTTTAATTCTCTTTGAAACGAAAAACAAGCTTTGTTAAGCCTGCTTTTCGGAAGTTGCTACAGACATACCGCAACAACTCCCACTAATCAGATTTTCAACTTTTTTGCGTAGCTTCCCAAAAGTGGCATCACCCATTTCTTTCCGCCAAGTGCGTTTATAAATCCCATGATAGCCATAACTACCACGAATAAATACATCGCGATGTTCGCAAGCCATCCAATAATTGGAATAAATACGAAAATAGTTGCAATGATCATCACTGCTACCTCTGCGATAAATAGTACAAGCCCCTGCTTTGCATGGAACTGAACATACGGAGAGTTCTTTGAAAGTAGCAATGGAACAAAGCAGAGCACAAACACGTAAGAAAGCGCTGCCATTACGTTATTATCTTTTTGTTCTTGCGTTGGTTGAGCCATAAAATAATTGAATTTAGTAGCTTGTAGTTAGTGGTTGAGGTAGAGCGACTTAGCAACTTAACTACTAAGTGACTCAATTGACTTGAGTATAGCCTATAGCTAAGCGACGGTAAACAGAAAAGAGCTCGATATAACGAACCCTTTTCGCTTTAATTAGATCAGTTGCCTGAAGATATCTTTTTAATGTTCTTGCTATCAATCTTTTCAATCACTTCACCGGTCATCTTTGCCAATGCCGACATACCCTTTTGTGTCATGAAGATTCTCGACACCAAAGTCTGCTCAATAGAACCGTCTCTGCGTGGCATCTTTGTGAAAAACTCTATAGCAAAATTATCACCATTGAACTGAACTGAAAACGTATCTGCAAAACGTCCACGAAGCTCATCATCATTACGATTGATAATCAACTTCTTCTTTGGAGACGGTTGCGACATAAACTCACTTGGCTTCATATACGAATGTTATTACAGAAATCCTTAAATTACATTCCCATCATTCCACCGCCCGGCATTGGAGGCATTGCAGGCGCATCCTTTTCTGGAAGGTTAGCAATAGCAACTTCCGTTGTAACAACCATTGTAGCAATTGATGTAGCATTTTCAACAGCGCTACGAGTTACCTTGGCAGGATCGATAATTCCGGCTTGAACCATGTCCATTTCCTCCCGATCCAAACGAGCGTTGTATCCATAGTTACCCTGACCTACCTTAACCTTCTCAATCCATACGTCACCCTTAGCTCCGGCATTTTGTGCAATCTGCCATAGTGGCATTTCAATTGCGTTTTCCAAAACCTGTACTCCAAGTGCTTCGTCTTTATCAGTACGTTCAGTCTCAACGCGCAATTGCTTCAAAGCTTTCTGCGCGCGTACAAGTGCGACACCACCACCTGCAACGATACCCTCTTCAACGGCAGCCTTAGTTGCGGCAACAGCGTCATCGATTCGATCTTTCTTTTCTTTCATTTCAACTTCAGACGCAGCACCAACCTTGATGATTGCAACTCCTCCTGCGAGTTTTGCCAAACGTTCCTGAAGCTTCTCACGATCAAAATCAGAGCTACTCTGCTCGATCAATGTCTTGATCTGCGAAACACGTTCTTCGATTTTCCCCTTATCTCCACCACCGTCAACGATGATAGTTGTATCTTTTGTAGCGATAACTCGACGAGCCTTTCCAAGAGATCCAAGATCAACTGCGTCTAGCTTCATTCCACGCTCCTCCGACACTACAGTCGCTCCAGTTAGAATAGCGATATCTTCCAAGATAGCCTTTTTACGGTCTCCAAATGCAGGTGCCTTAATCACAAGTGCGTTAAACGCTCCGCGCATCTTATTTACAACTAAAGTTGTAAGAGCCTCACCATCCAAATCTTCACACAAAATTACCAAATCCTTCTTTCCGGTTCCGGCAATTGCTTCAAGCACTGGAAGAAGAGACTGGATTGAACTCACTTTCTGATCCGTTACCAAAATTGGCACGTCATCGTACTCCGCTTCCATTTTCTCAGGGTTTGTCACCATGTACGGTGAGAGATAACCCTTATCGAACTGCATTCCTTCTGTCTTTTCAAGTTCAATTCCAAATGACTGCCCTTCCTCAACGGTAATCACACCGTTTTCTCCAACAGTCGCCATCGCACTTGCGATTGTCTCACCGATCTCAGCGTCGTTTGCAGAGATAGTTGCTACCTGCTTGATAGCCTCTGGCATTCCGGCAATCGGTTGTGACTGAGATTTGATATCTTCAACCAAAGTGCGTACCCCCTTTTCCATCCCACGACGCAAAGCCTGTGGGTCCACTCCAGCGCTCACAAGCTTCAAACCTTCATCCACCATAGCTTGTGCTAAAACGGTAGCGGTTGTCGTTCCATCTCCTGCAACATCGTTTGTTTTTGAAGCAACCTCTTTTACGAGTTCTGCTCCCATGTTCTCGACTGCATCTGCGAGCTCAATTTCTTTTGCTACAGACACTCCGTCCTTTGTAACCATCGGTGGACCAAAACTTCGCTGGGCAATAACGTTCCGCCCCTTAGGTCCAAGCGTTACTTTAACTGCGTTTGCAAGTTGGTCGATTCCTGACTTCAACTTTGCACGCGCGTCTTCCTTAAAAATCAATTCTTTTGCCATACGTTTTTATATATTCAAGTAAACAAGACTCGCCAGATCGTAAGGTTGTGATATCTTCTGAGATCATGTTCCAGGTAATGCAGCCGAGATTTGTGATAGTCGAGGAGGCATAGCAGCGCTACGCAGACGAGACTAGAGCACATCGCAGGCGCATGAATGGATCATGAGGCCAGTAGAATATTACAGCCTTACGATCCTACTATTGCGATTACGTCTTCCGCTTTAATAACTAGAAACTTCTCGCCGTTGATTTCAAACTCGTCTGGTGAGTACTTTTTAAATAAAACCTTCTGCCCAGGTTTAAATTCCATTTCCATTCGCTTGCCACTCTCAAGCATTTTTCCTGGTCCAACTGACAGAACCTCTGCCTGCTCTGGTCGATCTTTGTCTACGGTATCAGGAATAATAATCCCGGATGCTGTCGTGGTCTCCTTGTCCATCGGCTTAAGCACGATGTGGTCTGAAACAGGTTTTAGGTTCATAGAGAAAGGTTATTTATTCATTTCTTGTATCGCGGATAACCCTAACAAAATTAGCACTCTCATGCAAACTCTGCTAATTGCCTGCCTTTTGGGGTTGACATAGCGCCGTTTTCTTGGTAGTCTCCCCTGTCTAACGACCAGGACAATGACGTTCTGCCACATCCTTGGAGACACCGTGGATACTCACAGAATGATCAGTAACGTCACGCCGCTGTTCAGGTCACAAGACTCGCTCCGCGCGTCAAACCGACGCGCGGGACCAAGCATCATGTTCAGCTACAATGATTACGATGGGGGAACACATTTAGAGCGTGGAGAAAGCAGCCCCCTCATCTCCTACGACGCCACCCGCAACAACGCGATGATCACGATGGAAGTTTCGATCACTCAACAGAGGTCCGGTACCCTGGCTCTGATTGAGTACATGGATATTCAGGGCTTTGAACTCGTGACCCTGTGTCCGACCCCTGAACGTAACCTCATCAGCATCTTTGCTGTCTTTCGCAAGAAGGCCGTCTGAGCGCATCCGGACACCGTTGCATATACGCAGCGTGCTCGTCTCTGGGTGCGCTGTTGTTATTTGTTTGATATTTTTTTCTTGGATATTTGGTTTTTTTCGCATATTTAAGCTTCCTATGGTTGACATTATTGCCGTTTTGCTACATGGTTGGAGCGTCTTGGACTTCCATGACCTCGCAACAACAGACACGGATAGCCCATGCGCGAACCCTCAACAGAACATTCAGGCGGAGTCGGCGCTGCCGGACAGCAAAGCCCGCCACCGCAAGTCTTCCCACGATTCCTCTACTACCGCCTTCCACCTGAGATGACCGAACTCGCTGCAAAAACGGTCACGACCCTTCGAAACGTGTTCGGCGGGATCCCTCATGCGGACCTTGAGCTCCATCCGAGCAACAGCGCTGCCAGCGGTCTGAGCCCTGGGATCTGCGAGATCAGCCCGGTCTTCGTCATCTTGCGCGTACGGAATGCCGCCAAGAAACCCGACGATATTTCGATCAATGGCCTTCGGTGCGCCCTGGTCCAAACCGGACGCGAGGGTATGCCTGGCACAGACGTCACGGTCTTCCCCGAAGAACTCACACACTAGGGCTACGGCCCACACAACGTCTCAACCCCGCGCCGATCTAATCGGTGCGGGGTTTCGTGCATTGACAAAGTGGCCGCTTTCTGGCATACTTGCGCTCGTCTAGAAATCTAGAATCAACCCGAACTCCGAGAGTGCTCATGTATCAATTCCCCAATTTCCGCTTCGGACAGCAGTTGCTGTGCGGACTTTACAAGGCAGCCCGCCGAGTCAATCTCAAAGGAGGCATGGACCTCGGCGCAGCAACCTTCAAAATGCTAGGAGCGATGATCGCCGACAGCAACATCGGTGAAGAACTCATCTTCGACATGCTCTCGAAGCACATCGACGAAGCAGGTTCACAGAATTGGGCCACACTCTCTGCAACGCTTCTCAAACACCGCGGCCTCAACCAGACCTGGCAGAATGCCGGTCCACCAACACCATGTCCCGTCCACGTATAGGCACTATCGCCATCTCAATCCCGCGCCGACTGATCGGTGCGGGGTTTCGTGCGTCTGGCGTTACTAGCCCTGTGAATTTATACGTGTAACGACTGCAGCACTTAATGCGACGAGTGCAATCCCGGGCCACAGAGTCCAAAGATAGTGATCAAACAAACTAATTATAAAAAGTGGAGTAAGTCCGATGCATAAAAGCCATATGCGATGACGATGAATGCGTAGCACCGACACAAGTCCACCAAAAACAAAAACCAAACTTACAATTCCGAGTTCTCCCACCATCAACGCCCAAACATTATGTACCGGTTGATACTCCCACCACTCATTCCCTGGATTAATTTCTGCAATCGCCAAAGTATAGTTATTCAAACCGACTCCTAAAAGTGGCCGCTCAAAAATCAGTTCACCAAAAGTTTCATACTGTTCAACTCGCTCAGTTATAGATCGCGACTCAACAAGATTATCAAACGAAAACCGACTAGCGATAAGAGGACTTAAAAGAACAATCACGATAATTATTATTGCAGTTGCCAAACGAGCCCCGCGATCAAGAGCAAGCCACGCCCGCAATCCATGCACCTTCGCAGTAAGCGATCTAGCTACAATCAAAAACAGTGCGAGCGCAAAACCTATCCATGCAGAGCGAGAGAACGTAATAACCAATCCAACGAACAATAATAGTCCCAACGGAATTAGCAATCTTCGAATATTCTGTGCAGCGCCTTTATAAAGCCACAGTACCCCGAGGAGCCCCATCGCTAAATATCCACCAAATATATTCGGATGAGGGAGGGATCCATACGCTCGGAGCATCCTCTCGCCGCCGACAACCAACACAGCATCTCCTAACGCCTGCGCATCACGCGTAGCCATACCAAGTAGAGTAGATGCTCCTGACCCTCCGCCTACAACCTGCCACAATCCAATCAACGTCGGGATGATAAGCCCCAAAACAAATCCCCACACTATATTCCGCGCCGATACACGATCATCAAAAGCTAGTACAAAAATAGAAATAGCAGCGACCAAGTGAACGATATGCGCAAAAACCAAATCATCATTAATCGCCCATAAGCTACTAATAACACCAAGCGCCACGAGAAGTAGTGCTAAGCGGACCGGTCCTGTAGCACGACTAGTTTTTTGTTTGTACATCAAAAAGAGGCCGGCTATTGCTAGGACCTCAATAACATACAAACTCATCACGCCCAGCTGGAACGCCTCACCAGCAATCAACTCCTGACCATAAATCCACCGCGTTTGCCACGGCAGTAAAAAAGCAATCACCGGTAGAAAATAGGCTCTTAATCTTTGCATACCTGCATCTGAGCATTAAATGCTTGCGCGATTTCTTCTCTCCGATCTGTCCGATGGAATTTTAACATCCGATTATTAATAACTACTCTCGAATCAGTGTTCGCTGCATCACGCAGGTCCTGTGGAAGACGACCCTCCTGTATCCGTCTTGCAAATGACTCAGACAATCCTGGTAACCGTGCCTTAACATTGCGTCGTCGATAACGGAATGATCGTACTGGCGGCTTAGCATTTGGAAGCTTTGCAAAAGCCCATGAATTTTCATCGAAAAATCTATCCCACAATTCCCGCTCACCTAGAACTGGTGTGAGAGTTGCAATCCAAAAAGCAAAATATGGGTCATCAGTCTTTTGAAGGGAAAACAAATCCATCGCGTCCTCACTTACAAAAAAACTCAAATCAATTGGGTGATGATCAGTCTCCCCTGGCCGTTGCTTGAGCGCCATAAGTGGTGCCACACTCAACAGTCTTGTAGACCACACGGCACCTTGGTCGGTAATCACAAACAAATCAATATCACTTTGTGAACGCGTAAAATGAAACGGCATCGAATTACACAACGCTACCCCACGCACACCCGGAACGCGTCGCAAAAAAGTGAGTACGCGCGCAAGCTTACGTTCCTTCTCTATAGCGTCAAGATAACGCACATGCCGCTCCACTGTCTGAGTCTCCGCATCTTGCTTGGACCCAATCGAGTACATTCCGTTTATACTACTCACCCGCTCATTGAGCCACTTGGAATTATCGAGCGTATCTTCGATCTGATTAAACGAAATATTGGTTTCGGGTTCAAACTGCCACTTCCATATCTCAAAAGCAGTTAACGGATAGCCAAAATAAGAAAAATAAGCCAATGGCTTGTAAACCTCTGTTTCGATCATCGTAGGCATACTTCGATCTTACCGCTTCTTCTTCTTTCCGACCAGAAGTTCACGTAGCCAACCCCCTCCTTGGCGAACGGCATGGATAGAACCGATTGTAATAAAAATGGAATCACGCAGACGGATGATGAGCGCGAAAGCGACAGCTGCAAGTGGCACTCCCAACACACCGAATACAGTTGCAAACCCTCCTTCAAATACACCAACGCCCGCAGGTACCGGAAGTAGTAGTGCAATGCCCGGGAGCGTAGCTATCAAAAATGCTTGAGCAAAAGATAAAGTAATACCAAAGAAAAACGCGATGTAAAACGCCTCAACTACGCGAAATGCGATAACGACAAACGCCAGAAGGCTGACTCCCAAAAGCAATCGACTCCGACCCTTCACAAATGTATGCATCATCTGTTCCGTTTCAATAAACCAACTAGTCAGACCATCTAATCGCTTCACACGATCAATCCGCGTCGTGCGAACAAGCTTCTTTACAATGTACGATCCTTTAGCAAGAGCGATTAAAATTGAAAATAGCGCCACCAAAGCCAGAGCGAGTCCAACACCTATCCATATAAGTGAACCGTCACCGTCAACGCCTGTTACAATCGCGAGGATAACGCCGGCAACAATAAACGTAATGTACGCGATCATCTCAATGGTGATGTCCAAGGCAACGGCACTCGTAGCCTTCTTTGCCGGAACCCCATCACTCATCAGCATTCCAATTCGTACCGGTTCCCCGCCGACTTGTGCAGCTGGAGTAAGGTAGCTAACCGCAAACCCAGCCATTCGATGTAGATATACTCTACCAAGCGATAGCCGTTCTTTTTTTGGAATATGCGCGTTAACAATAAGTTGCCAACGCCAGCTATATAAAACAAAATTAAACAAAGATAGTGCTACAAAACCAACGAAAGGCCATGGTCCGAATTCGATGAGAGAGTCGGCAATAGATTCCCATCCCTCTTTATAAATCAAATATCCAAGAACTCCCGCTCCAAGTAGCAATGACCCTACAAAAATAACTCCCTTAACAATACGTCGCTTCATATAGAAGTATTGTAACTCGGGAACGCTTTGTGTTCCAGATCTTATTAAGTACCCAGAACCAAATAGGAAAGAACAAACCCCGCACGCGGCAAGGTTTGCCAATGCGGGGTCGAGAGCTGCCTACTTCGACAGGTCAAACTCATCATCTACGGTTCCGCCGCGCCCTTTGTACGCCTCGGGACTAAGTGGTATTCGCGTCATTACCGTTGGTGAGTTTGTCTGAATCCAGACATCAAGTTCCCTGTCCCCGAATCGAATTGCGAACACGACCCGATGGCCATGATTACAAAGACCGGGAAGTCTACCCAGCCCGATCGCGTTTTCAGCAAGCTGTGTCCCACGTGAACGGTACGGTATTCCGGTGTCAGGAGCGTTTCGCACAGTGAACATCGCCGGACGCTGTCCTTCTTCGGTATGCTCCACGACCATGCCGTTAGGCTTAATCCTGAACGGCTCTCTAGATGCGATTATGACAATGACCCAGCCATCATCTGTATCGCCCTTTCCAGATACCCAAGCCACTTTTTGTGCAAGGGCCCAATGAGTCAGTGTCGAGAGAAAGTTCAGCTCCGCGACTACGTAGCTATAGAGAGCTTCTTTGTCACTCGTCATCTCCCTCAAGGATCGATGCGCATCCTCCAGCAACTGTCTCGTTTCGGAGGCGTCATATAGAGAGGGCATCTCTATTCTTTTTCCCTCCAGCCGATACCTCAGCAAAGCAACAGCAAGCCTCACGGCTGCAAGTACTACTACCGAAGAGGCAATAGTGATCACCGCGGTTGGCATATACGCCACTATGACAGCTAGTTCATCAGTCACGGGACCTCCAATTGAACTTGAGTTTAGATGAAAGGAACGTTGCAATCTAGCACAGAAGAGTGTCCGCGTCAACTATATAAGCCTAAAAAGAACAAACCCCGCACGCGGCAAGGTTTGCCAATGCGGGGTCGAGAGCTGCGCGACTCAAGCGTAGAAGCTGAGCCACTTTTGGTAGAAGTGGGGCGGGTAGCTGGCGTTGATCTCGTAGCCCTTAGACACCCAATCTGCTTCGGTACCGTAATAGGTGTGTGTGAACACGCCAGGACTGGTCGCGAGAGCCAGGAAAGTGCAGGCTCCTTTGCCAAGCCAAGTCGAGATGGCAATTCTGTGCTCAGTATGCCCATCTCCACGCACGACCTTGCGTGATTGAGCGAAGCCATAGAAGTCTACGGTGTCAGCCCAGTCACCCAGACCAATCCACGTGAAGAACGGAACCAGAAGTCGGAAACCCAGCTTCACGGCGAAAGGCTCGCTGTGAGTGAAAATAAGGACACCCATCACCGGACGTGAGAAGCCATCTTCATTTTCATACCCCTTCCAAATGATTGACATGGCCTGATCACCGAACGCCAAGAGCATGTCCCGATCGATCGCGAACTTCTTGAACATCTCCCGAATCAGGAACAAGCTGAGCCCGACGAAAATGCCGAGCAAAATTGCGAGCGTGAGAATCACCGGATTGGTGAAGTCCATGTTTCCTCCAGTGGAAATCGTGTTAAAAGGACGCGAAAATATAACACAAAAACACCCTTTTGTCAATGGAAAAGGGTGTTTTATTCTTACTTTAAGCCTTTTCTAGTCCTGCTTTTCTTCCGGCTTGCTCGGAAGGAAGATGCTATACAGAATCAGCGTTAGGAACGTTGTAGCGAGCCAGTAAAGCATCACTCCACCTGGCATCGATGTAACACCGATAACCAGTGTCATACCAGGAATAAAGTAGAGCATCATCTTGTTCATGTTCGCCATCATGTTCTCATCCTTAGCACCCTCTTTCTTGGCGACTTCCTTAATTGGCTTTCGTGCCATCGTTCGCTTCACCTGGAAGTACTGTGCAATCGCAGCGAGTACGGCAAGCGTAATGGACACCTCTGCCAAATCAATTCCCAAGAACATCGACTGAATCTCTCCTGGGTTTGAAACGAAACTATATAGAAGTTCTGGATCAATCTCACGAACACCATCTCGCAACGCTCGATACAACGCCCAGAAAATCGGCAATTGAATGATTAGCGGCAAACAAGATGCCATCGGATTCACGTTGTTATCCTTGTACACCTCCATCAACTTCTCTGCCATCTTCTCACGATCATCTTTGTACGTCTTGCGAATCTCCGCGATCTTCGGCTGGATCTCTTGCATCGCACGCTGCGACTTAAGCATCTTGAACGTGAATGGAAACAAGATACCCTTGATCAGTAACGTAACTAGAATGATTGCAATTCCAATCCCTCCAAACGGCATCACATCGTATAAAAAGATGAGAAGGTTATAGATCGGATGGTAAAAAACTACTTGAAAGATTCCCATAATTATTCTGCAGATTCTTCAGCTGCCTCTTCGGCTTTATCTTCAGATACCTCCGTAGGCTCTTCCACCGCTACTTCTTCTGCAGGAGCTTCTGCCGGAGTTTCTTCCTCAGCCTCCGCTACAGGAGCCGCATCCTCAACTTTTTCCGCTGCGTCCTCTGTAACTTCCGGTGCAGCAGTCGCCTCTGGAGCAACCTCACCTTCCGCTACTTCAGGTTTCGCTTCCTCCCCTTCAGTTGTCTCAGCGTCGTCTCCTTCAGACTTTGGCTGAGGATTTGCACCTTCTGGATTTGCTACATCGCGTACGTTTAACTTCCAATCAGACAACTGTGCTGCCAAACGAACGTTCTGCCCACCCCGACCAATAGCCAGTGAGAGCTGATCATTCTCAACCAAAACTGTCGCTGTCTTATCTTCTTCATTCATATCAACGCTCGCAACCTTAGCTGGTGAAAGTGAGTTGATGATATATGTCTCAGGATCTTCGCTCCATTCGATAACATCGATCTTCTCGCCACCGAGCTCATTGATGATCGTTTGAATACGAATACCACGCTGTCCGATACAAGCACCGATCGGATCGATACTTGAGTCCTCTGTCCAAACAGCAATCTTTGTTCGAGACCCAGCTTCACGGGAAATTCCCTTGATGAACACTGTCTCTTCAGCAATTTCTGGAACTTCTAAATCAAATAGGGCTCGCACCAACTCCACACTCGAACGTGAGAGCAAAATCTGCGGACCACGGGGCCCTAGTGATACTTCGCGTACGTAAACCTTCACGCGATCACCTGAGTTGTACCGTTCAGACCGAACCTGATCTGCTGGCAAGATAACTCCAGTTGTTCGTCCAATGTCGACGAGCACAACACGTCCTTCGCGGCGCTGAACTGTTCCGATCAACACCTCACCCTCCTGTTCTTTGTACTCATTAAATACGATCTCACGTTCCGCTTCTCGAAGCTTCTGTGTGATCACCTGTTTTGCAGTCATGGCAGCCATACGTCCGAACTCTCCCGGGATTGGTAGGTCCATTCGTAATACATCTCCGACCTGGGATCCAAATTTCAAAACCTTGGCATCTGACACCATGATCTGAGTCTTTGGATTAAACGCCGCCTTCTTACCTTCTTCTACGACAACTTCTTCTTCGTCCCGTCTCTTGGTTCCCGGCTTTCGCCCCTTAATCTCTTCCTCGGCGGCAGCGGCAGCCTTGGCAGCCTGATCCTGCTTCATAGCTTCAAGCTCTTCTGCAGTAATATCTGCAACGACCTCCTTGATGTCGCAGGCAGTCATCTCGCCAGTCTCTGTATTAAATTCAACTTCAATATTCTGTTGCTTGTTACCGTAATCTTTACGATAAGCAGCAGCTAGCGCGGTTTCGATAGTTTCCATTACCGCTTCATATGATAATCCTTTCTCCTCACAAATGTGCTTGATGGCTTGTTCGATCTCACTGGCCATATTTGTCTATATTCAATTGTATTAAATTGTCTGCGTACAGTCGGACTGTCAGTTATTACTCCAAATCTTGTGCAAGAAATAATACTACCAAACGATCCTTTGAAAAAAACCCGGCCAACAGCCGAGCTTCCAGTACACAGAGAAGATATCACGCTATCCTCGCCGCGTCAATCCCATGCCCCCAGATTATGTAGTTGATGCCAGCATGCCGTAAACAGCAACGATCCTTGACAATAAGCTTTATTTAGGTTAGATTTCCATGCCTTTGCATCCGCAGAGGAGAAACACCTACGGGAGCAGAAGTGGGAGCTCGACCCAAACAATCTCGACGTCCGAGTATTCGGGCCTACGTCGACGAAACAAAACTGGATCTACATCTCGTTGATCCACATCACGGCAGTTGGAGAGACGATACAACGTTCAAGCATACCAACGGCAGTCCTGTGACTGTCAGAGTCATCCTTGACGGTGAATTCTTCTACCTGTCTTCCAGGCAAGACTTCGGGCCACATGGGCGACAGGAGCCTGAAGGGTTCGACAAGATCATCATGTACGTGTCGCTACGGCAGGAGTACAACAACCCGGAAATCATCGACCGCTTGCCGGAGGGCCTCTTTGAGGGTGATGATGGCCGTGGTGGTGGCTTGACCATCGAAGTCCGCAAGCACCTCAACGGAAGGCACAACCCGAAAAACAAAGCTGTTCTCACGATCCGTGGGCGAAGCGGAAACCATGTGAGAGCCATCTCACGCGCACTCATTCACGATTGCGCGAGCATCGACGAACTGCTCCAACGAGAGCAACAGCGAGTGAAGCAGCAGGCGCGATAAGCGCATACTACCCCGTCCAGGACATTGCGTTCTTGGGCGGGGTTTGCACGTCTAGCCACCTACCCCAATCAAATGTCGGATCTCTTGCGGGTCAGTGGTTATGGCTATCACATCAATACGCATCGATGTGTATTTTATTTTCTTCTTTCGCAAGTACATCTCACCTACCGCTGCAATCTTTTCGAGCTTTGCTTTCGTCACAGACTCCTCCGGTGTACCGAAATCATCACTACTACGCGCCTTCACTTCAACGAAAACGATCTCATCACCATCACGGGCAATAAGATCGATTTCACCAAACCTAGTTTGGTACTGTTGTTCTAAAATATCATAACCAAGTCCCTTTAAAAAACGTTCCGCCTGACGCTCGGCACTATTTCCAAACAGTCGCCGGGCATTAACCATATTATCGTCGTTTCTTAACTGGAATGTATTTATTTGAGTCCTTCTTTGCAGCGCCCGCCTTCCGAAGCTGCGGAATCGTCACCTTAACGTAACGAATAATCCACCAAGCCCACACAATGCAGATGAGCAACCAAACCAAGAACCAGAATCGAGCTCCGAAAAGGTAGATCTCCTCAAACGTGAAGAAGAACCAGAACATTCCAAGTATCCCCATAGTCAAAAAGAGATAACCAAGATGTCGATACGCTTTAACCATGAGATAGTCCTCATTTCGGTTGCGAGCAAAAATTCTGCTCACTGACCCCAAGATGATGAGTATAGCGAAAAGGAGGAATAGTCCCTGCTCAAAAAATGGACTTAGGCCGATTGGTTGCAGTCGAAACCAGAACCCTGCTTCTAATATAGGAGATAAATCAATCATACGAGCCGCATCGTAGACATTAAAATAAGTATCGTCAACTCAAGATCACTTTTATGGCCGAAGTAGCATCCCCCAAGAAAATTCACCTGACTGTACATCGCGCTCTTTTGCAAAGCCTTCTTTCATTAACAATGCCTCTGCCTGCATAGAGTCGAGACGCTTTTCAACTGGAGGTGCTGCCGGATACTTTGTATTTCGACGCCAATCTACCACGAACAACTTTCCATCTTCTTTTAATACACGCCGAATCTCGCCTAAGGTAGTTGCCATGTTTTCGACGCACCAAAGATTGTTTACAAAGAGTACAAAGTCGAGTGAGTGGTCCTTAATTTTTACTGCCCCGGGGATTTCGAAATCCGCCCAAAGCGTTTCCATGTTCAATATTCCAAATAACTTTCGCCTGCCATCAATCATTCCCAGAACGTCTTTCACAACATCAACGGCATAGACCATGCCTTCCTTGCCGATGATCACGGAAGATGGAAAAACAAAATGACCTGAACGACCAGCTCCAAAATCCGCAACGCGCATACCCTCCCCTACACCTGCTTCAAGCAGAAGACGTTTCGCATCGATAAGTGATGCACTGCTCATATTATACGAGGCTTCCTAATAAGAATTCCAAAAGATTGTCCAAGAAGTTCGTCATAACAATGATACCCAGTAGCGCCATGCCTACTCCGAGTAGCTTATAAAAAAGACGAGTACCTCCGCCGCCAAATACTTTTTCCGCAAATGGCACGCTTCCTAGAATCCGCAAATACCATTGCGTCTTGAATGTCAAAGATATTCCCACTAAAACAATTAAAATTCCGATAACAATTCGCCAAAACGTTTCCATACAAATGAGTCATTTTTAATAGTACGATTATACCACGTAGGGGTTGACAAAACCTACTTTTTGCACTAGTGTCTGTTGAGAATCTACACTCGAGGAACCCAATGATTCTGTCACTCCTTCTTTTTACCATCATGCCATCCCATGCAACTGATGTCGACTTCCACCGCGTACCTGCGAACACCAAGAGCCTCGCACGCGAGCTCTTTGCGGACGCCTCGCCTGAAGTGGTCGGCCCACGAGATTTCGCTCTCATGGACCCAGTCCAAGTGCAGACTACAAACTGGCAGTCACACGACTGGACCGAGTACAACCAGGCCGCTACCGCATACTGTGATCGTGTCGATAGCCGCCACGATCTGGCGACGCCTCTGGCATTCTACGGCTGGGCAAACCGCGTATCAGCCAACACGCTAGAGCACATCGGCGTTGGGAGCGTCCAGCAGATGTCCATGAACGCCATGATGCGCCGAGCGATCGACACGGGATTGGATAGCAGCCGATTCGACAAAATGGACTTTCAGTTCGATGCGTCAATCGACACCTTCCATCACATGTCGGAGGAATTCCAAGACGCATCGGCTCGAAATGATCCACACCCTATTGCCGCCATGGGAATGGACGACGTGCCTGTGGTTACCGGCCGCGAACAGCTCGAGCTGCGCAAAATGTGCCTCGGCGCCTACACCGGTGCGCAGACCGCGCTAGTCATGTCGAGTGCCACGCTCACGCAAGAACTCGCCGACTTGAACGGTGCCTTGGAGCGTGACGGCTACTTCAACCCCAAGATGCGCACCATCGATGATGATCTCATGGATATGCTTGAGAGCCTTCCGGCCCTCGAGCCCCTGGGGTCACGCCCCTAGACAGTCGGTACTCCGGCATGTCACGAACCCGCTACCTCAATCGAGGCGGCGGGTTCATTGCATCTAAAACTTTTATGTAATGTAGGGCTCTCAAGTCAAGTAATTAATTTACACAAACATAAAAACCACCTTGCGGCGATCCTATTCTCACAAATCAAAACACACTAGATTTGAGATAGTTTCGATGCCTACCTGCCGGCAGGCAGGAACGGGTGACAGACAATGAAACGCCAGGCGAAGCCTGGTCCGGCTCCGCCGGATACTTACATATATAAATAGAGTTCTATGTATAAAAAAGACCGACTTTTCAGTCAGTCTTTTTTGGTGGGCGCAAAGGGACTCGAACCCCTGACCCTCTCGGTGTAAACGAGATGCTCTAGCCAGCTGAGCTATGCGCCCTTCTACCGCTCGCTTGGAATTTGGCAACCTATCATCCAAATATCTTCGCTCGCTTATGTAATGACCTATCTGCAGAGGTATTACACTCCTATCTCAATACCACGGATATGATACAACATCATGAGTATTGGAACAAAAGTGTAACCCTATGTAGTCAGTGGTGCGAACGAGAGGACTCGAACCTCCATGGGATTGCTCCCACCAGCCCCTCAAGCTGACGCGTCTACCAATTCCGCCACGTTCGCAATTTGCGACAAAATAGTACCGATTATCACATTTTCTGTCAACTTTAGACTCGCCCCAGATAACGAATTAAGTCAGAACTGTGGCTATTAGTAGGAACTACATAAAAGCTGTTCCAAACAGCTTAATAATGCTCGAAACCCCGCCTGACCAGAGGTCAAACGGGGTCTTCCATGTGAGCGAGTAGCTCACTGGGCAGTGGTGGACTCAATGGCCATCAGCGATGCCGTCCATCCTTGTATCACACGGGAGGATTCCGCATGGATCTACATTTACTCCATCACGCCATGCGGTGACATGCAAATGAGAACCTAAACTTGAGCCTGAGTTGCCGATCTCTCCTATCTCCTGGCCCCTGCTAACACGCTGGCCAGCTTGAACCATGAATTCAGGATATCTCTTGGGTGAGGAGCACTCTCTGGGGTCATACATGTGACCATAGAGCAGCGTTTCGCCACCTTCATAACACCTGACTTTGACAGAGCAGCCATACCCATTCTTCCAACCGGCCAGAACCACGACTCCCGAACACGAAGAGCGGATTGAATCTCCCATATCTCCATCGATATCCAGACCCAGGTGTCTGTAGTTCTTGCGTAGTGACGCAATGATATCCACGCGACTTTCCCAATTGCGTCGGTTGCCCCAATGAGAGATGATGCGGTGACCATCCACTGGCCACACGTACGGCTCTTCACGCTCAATGCGCTCGAGGTACGCCGTGATGTGTGATTCGCGCCACTTCCTTTCAAAGGACCCGGGGTCACCAAGTGTCGCCTGCTGCCAACCCTCAAGGCTAGACAGACGCGGCACTTCATCCACGGCTTTTTGACCGGACTGATCCGTGAACCAAGGTTCACTCTGTACGTTGCCGCCCGCCAAAAACAGGAAGGCAAACAACAATGCGTAAATGCGCACGTTACCCTCCTGAGGTTGTGCAGGTGCTAGTATTAGCGGTTATTCGCCCTACCAGCAAGCTACATTAATACAATACACTACTTTTGTCAACGATTCATACTTATGTGCTAAAATGCCTGCGTATGGGATTAATTGAGGTTATTTGCGGAGGAATGTTCTCGGGTAAAACCGAAGAATTACTACGACGGATGAAGCGAGCTCGAATCGCTCGTTTGCAGGTAGTTTTATTTAAACCTGAAGTAGATACTCGCTATGATGTGTCGAAAGTCGTCTCACATAGCAAACTTGCAAGCGACGCCATTCCTGTAGCTAACGCCTCTCAAATACTTAAGTTTACAGACGATAGAACAGAGGTCGTAGGGATAGATGAAGCGCAGTTTTTCGGCGAAGATCTTTCCGATGTATGCAATGAGCTTGCCGATAAGGGAATGCGCGTTATCGTCGCCGGGCTTGATATGGATTTTGCCGGTAGACCATTTGGACCAATCCCCCATCTACTTGCTACAGCAGAGAAAGTCAGCAAACTTCGAGCGATATGTACGAAGTGTGGTGATGAAGCATGCCGAAGTCAGCGACTAACAAACGAAAAAGACGTCGTTGCACTTGGTGCCGATGACGCCTATGAAGCCCGCTGCCGAAAATGCTTCACTCTGCTCGTTTAAAACTTCCGAGCGCGACCAGTTATAACTCTAACTTGCCGCGGTAAACTTTCAAAAATAAATTCATTTCCCTCAAACGCCTCCCCGTCTGCTGCACCTGCAACATTTGTAGCGCTCCGAATTACAGCTCGCTTAACTGGCACCACCGTGGTGGCAATTTTTTTCGCTCCAAACCAAGAACGTTGCGGAACACGAACAACAACTTCCAAACGACCATCTGTAGGATCGGCTGCACGAACGTCATCTTCTGGCATAGCCAAATTCCGAACTACGATCTCGCAGGCGCGGAAAGGAGAAATCGTAAAATCACGATCACACTCAATTTCTACCTTGCTAACATTTTGCATCACAACGGTATGCAGAAAACGACGGCTGTTAACCATTCCTAAATCCAGCTCTTGTAAAATTCTAGCCGATAACACATCACACGATTCAACACCTCCGGGCATTCCAATTAAGTCGGCAATCACATTATTGTCTTTCCCAAACGGAATCATCCCGACAACAACATCGCGATCGGCAACTGCATCGATAACTTTACGCAGCGTTAAATCATTTCCAATAGCTACAATCGTTTTAGCACCCTTTCGAATCTCGTCCCGGATCAATTCCTTTGGATCACGAAAAAGCGCAAGACGAGCAATCTTGCCGGCAATCCCAAGGTCTGTAAGTCGAGTCTCTATAGCAGACAACTCCCGCTCAAACTTTGGGTCCTGAACAAATTCATCGTATACGTAATAGTACATGACAGAATCAAAACCGTTTACCGCTAACTACAGGCGATCTGTAAGCTATTCTTTATCGTCGCTACTCTCCACCTTTGGCATCTTGACCTCTCGGCCATCCATTGTGATTTTTCCATTTACAAGTGCCCCTGCCTGTACTGATAAAACATCGGCAGTCACGTCGCCAATCATCTTTGCAGATGAAAGTAGCTCAAGACGCCCAGCTACCTGGATATTTCCTCGTACTTCACCACCGACGACGGCATTCTGTGCCACAACATCAGCATGAATCTTAGACTCATCCCCAACCCGCAAGTCGCCAGCTATCTGAACGTTTCCAGCAACCTCTCCTTCAATAAGTACTGCCCCCTGACTTTTAAAGTCCCCCTCTACTCGCACACCACGTGCGATGATTGTTTCTTCCGCAGTTGATTTAGCCATAAGAACGTTGTTAATTTATTGAACATCCATATTTCAGATCAGTTCAGCTTCAAGTGAAATAACCAAAATACGAATGTCCAAATTACATTTCTTTTAATACATCGATTCCGAGCAGATCCATCGCTAACGTCAACACATGTGCCACGGCCTGTGCCATACCAACACGTGTTGCCATCCCATCAAGATCATCACCAATAATCTGCACTTGATGATAGTACTCAGAAAATAGTTTTGCAGTTTCAAAAGCCCATGCAGCAACCGGTGCCACATTATAACTTGAAGCAGCGCGAGCAACTACATCTGGATACTCCGAGAGTCGTCTGATCAACTGCTGCTCCAAAGGATGATTCAACAGATCTATATTGATCTCTCCCTTAGATGACGCCTTTTCCTGTACACGCATGATTCGAGCAATAGTGTAGAGGATATACGGACCAGTAAAGCCATCAAAAGACATCGCTTCTTTGATATCAAAAGTGATAATCGATTGAGGATCCTGTCGAAGCATCATGAACGTCATCGCAGCATGCTGCAAAACGGCAGCCGTCTGTACAACCTGCTTATCAGACCAATCTTCATGTCGAGCACGAGTCTCACCCTCCAAATACTCTCGCATGTGATCACGCAAATATGCGTAAGTCACGATATTTCCCTTTCGTGAAGACATCGTACCCTCCGGCAAATTCACCATGTCATACGAAAGATGCGTGAGCTGTTTTTTAAATCCGAGACGCTTCAATGTAGCGAACAATTGCTGGAAATAAAATGACTGACGAACATCTACAACATATAGATACCTATCAGCGTCATACTTTTCGTCCTTTTTAAACGCGAGAGGAAGATCCTTCGTGGCATACAAAGATGACCCATCAGATTTTAGTACAAGGAACACACTGAGATCCTCAGCCTCCAAGTCTACAACGGTAGCACCCTGACTTTTGGTCGCAATTCCGTCGGTCAACATCTTCTGCACCAACTTCTTTCCAGGTTCTTCAACTTCGCTTTCAAAATACCAAACATCTGGCTCAACATTGAGCTCTTTGAAAATTTCACGGAAAGCGTCCATGCTCCACTCTCGAGTTTCTTGCCACTTTGAATGCCATGGTTCTTCCTGTGCCTCAAGATGACGTTGAACCTGAGCAATTTCTTCTTTCGCTTCTTCATGTTCCTCCGCGTACGTCGTAGCCTCCGTGTAAATCTCTCCTAACTTCTTAGCGCGGTCCTCCTTTGCAAACTCTTCATCCTTATGAAACTTATCCAATCCCCAAAGAGCCTTCGCAACATGGGCTCCAATGTCTCCGATGTATGCTGCAAAAACAACTTCATACCCACTAGCTTTCAAAACTCTCTGAACCGCAACCGGGTAAACTGCGTTTCGAATATGACCAACGTGGAATTCTTTGTGCGTATTAGGCTGCGCTCCCTCGATTAAAACCTTCACCCCCTCACCCACCGTACCGTTTCCATATTTCTCTCCCATCTCTGCCACCTCTCCCAAAACCGCTTTCGTAAACGTAATATCATTTAAAACAAAGTTGACGTAAGGCCCAGTAGCCACCGTTTTTTCAATCAAATCTGTTGGACCAATCTTTGCCGCAAGTTCACGGGCGATCTCAACAGGATTAGCCTTCTGCTTTTTTGCCAAAACAAAACACGGGAAAGCAATATCTCCCATGGCCGGGTTTGGAGGAAGCTCAAGGTCATCAATTCCAATATCGACCCCCTTCCCAATAGCTTTCTTAAGAGACGCTAGTGCCTCCTGTTTTGCATTATGAAAAGCGTACATATGATAAGTAGAATACATTACAAAAATAACTATCGACCTCTGTTGATCTATTTTGACTGCAACCCTGTACATGTTCGTCATCATAGATTCCACTATGACTCCTTACATGGCCAGAATTTCGTCCAAAATATCTTCAAAATAGCTACGATCTTATTTCTGCAATGTATCCTAGCGCTTATTTACTAAGCGCACAAAGTGTCTCTTCCCGCGCTGTAGAACAACGCCGTCTTTTGCGCCTACGATATTCATATCGATACCAGTTACAACAACTCCATCGATCTTTACGGCCTTCTGCTCAATCATTCGACGTGCTTCAGATTTGGACTTAGTAAGCCCACTCTCAACTAATACGTCAACGATATTCTTCTCTGAACTTAGCACAAACTCTTCCATTTCGTCAGGCATCTTCCCTTTTTGGAATATATTAGCGAAATGAGCAGCAGCTGCATCGGCAGCAGAAGCATCGTATAGCTGAGCTACAACCATGTGTGCTAATTCCGCTTTTACGTCGCGAGGATTCACGCCCTGCTCCATTGCAATTCGTTTTCCATCGATCTCTTCCATCGACATGTCAGTTACCAATTCAAAGTATGGCAGAATCATGGAATCATTCATCGCCATCAACTTCCCGTACATATCTTCAGGTACATCGCTCAAAGCAATAAACCCACCTTCAGACTTGCTCATCTTCTTACCCTCATCGTTTGTAAGAAGTTTTAATGTAAGTACAATCTTTTCCTTACCGGCCATAGACTTCATCAATGTTCGACCGGCAAGCATGTTAAACGTCTGATCAGATCCACCGATCTCAACGTCAACGTCCATCGCAACAGAGTCATACCCCTGCATAAGCGGGTACATGAACTCATGCATGTAAATCGGCTTCCCGTCCTTAAGGCGATTCGCAAACATATCACGCTCACTCATCTGCTGCACCGTAAAGTGTGATGCCAGTTCCACAACATCAGCAAATGACATCTTTGAAAGCCACTTATCGTTGAATTTTATTTTGACCGCATTACGTCCTGTGAATTTCAAAATCTTCGATGCCTGCTTTTTGTATGTAGCGGCATTTTCAAGAACCTGTTTCTTTGTAAGCTGAGACCGAGTAGCAGACTTATCTGTAGGGTCTCCAATCATTCCAGTGAAAGATCCAATTAACCAAATCACTTCATGCCCCATGTCCTGAAACTCCTTCAACTTTTTAAGCTGAAGAGCATGTCCGATATGTAAAAACGGAGCTGTCGGATCAAACCCAACATAAATACGCAAACGCTCACCCTTCTTAAGGCGCGCTTCGAGCATCTCACGCTTTGGGTAGACTGTGTCCACTCCACGTGTAAGTAAATGTTCGATTTTCTCAGGGTTTATATCAGTAGCCATATTAACGTAAACTTTCAAGCTCCTCTAATAAGATTTTTACACGTTCTTGCGTTTCCTCCAACTGTTGCTTGGTTTGTGTGATGACTTCCGGCGGCGCTCCAGCTACAAAACCTTTGTTTGAAAGCTTCCCTTCCAGACGTTTTGCATGTGTTTGAGCCTCATTAAGCTCACCTTCCATACGCTTAGTCTCAGCTGCTACATCAATCAAATCTGCAATCGGCACATATAGTCGTATCGAACCTGCCATGACAGATATTGCACCCTCAGGCTTCTTGGCGTCATTATCGAATGTTAGTTCTCCAAGTTTTGCGAAGTTTGTAATGATAGACCCTTGATCTTTAAGGTCTGTTGCACCGACGACAATCACATCCAATGGCTTCGAGTACGCAATCTTATACGTAGCGCGTACATTTCGAAGAGCAGACACAACCTCGCGCAGACGATCAAACAATGCTACGTCCATCTTGGCACCTGACTCCCGAGGCCAGCTAGCTACCATCAACATTCCCGCATCAAACTGCTTGTACAACTCTTCAGTTACAAACGGCATGTACGGATGCCACATCTTTAATATGTTTTCCAATACGTAAAGTAGAATATCTTTCGTTGACTGATCATCCTGAACTTTCGCGATCTCCACATACCAGTCAGCAAATTCATTCCAAGTGAAATCTCGGAGCAACTCACCTAACAGTGAGAACTCGTGCCGCTCGTAATGGCCAGTTGCACGCACGATCACATCATCTAGTCGTGACAGAATCCATCGGTCTGCCAATGTCTTAGGTTCAGGCGCAGTTGCGACAGATCGAACATCACCGACGGTCATAAAGACGAATCGTGAAATATTCCAAAGCTTGTTTGTGAAATTTCTATAGCTCGCAATCTTCTCTTCTGAAAGTCGTGAGTCATTACCAGGCGTTGCACCAATCAAAAGTGAAAGTCGCGTTGCGTCAGCCCCGTACTTTGAAATCATGTCGAGCGGGTTGATAATATTTCCAAGTGACTTGGACATCTTGCGACCTTTTTCATCTCGAACCAGCCCGTGCAAGTACACCGTCTCAAACGGAACCTCACCAAGGTGATAAGTAGACATCAAAATCATTCGCGCAACCCAGAAAAACAAAATGTCATATCCGGTCTCCAAAACCTGAGTCGGATGATAGGCGCGCAAATCTGACGCACCTTCATTTGGCCAATCAAGTGTTGCGAATGTCCAAAGGCCAGTGCAGAACCAAGTATCGAGTGTGTCAGAATCCTGCTCCCATCCATCACCTTCCGGTAATTCACCTACCGACAACTCCTCACCCTTGTACCAAACAGGAATGCGGTGACCGAACCAAATCTGTCGTGAAATATTCCAGTCGCGCAAGTTATCAATCCAATGGAAATACGTCTTTACAAATCGTTCTGGCAAAATATCGATCTGTTTTGCGCGAACTACATGCTGCATCAAAGACTTGAGCGTAACCGTCTGCCCATCTGAAAGACCTTCGATCGGATGTTCCTTAGACTGCTTGTACGCAAACTCTTTGTTCACATCAATGAACCACTGAGTCTTTGGTAGAGGTTCGACAATATCTTTAAAACGATCAGAAGTTCCTACATTTTGAACAACGTCCTCCTCACCGCTTACCAACTCCTGCTCGGAAAGCCAGGCGATCAATTTCTTCTTTGCTTCTTTAGTTGTAAGACCCGCATATTCTGATCCAGCCTCTTGTGTCATCAACCCGTCTTCACCGATCACTTGCTTGATACCAATATCGTTCCCCAAAGCCTTCTGCTTCTGGTACATCTCAAAGTCAATCGGAGAGTGTGCCGTCGTTACACCAAGTGCACCGGTTCCAAACGTATCATCAACATGCTCATCTCCAAAAACCTTCAGAGTAAGCGTGTGACCCTCTTGTCCAAAATTCTCAACTACAAATTCCTTGCCAATATATTCCTTCCAACGACCTTCTGGATGAACGGCAATGGCGGTGTCCCCAAGTTTAGTTTCAGGACGCGTTGTCGCAATTGCGATCGGTACGTCCTTACTATATTGAAAAGTATAAAGTTTTGCTGATCGGTCAACGTAAACCAACTCGTCGTCGCTACATGTAGACTGCCCTTTTACAGACCAGTTGATTACTCGATAGCCACGATATATCAGCCCATCTTCGTACATGCGTTTGAAAGCCGTACTCACAGACTTCTGTCGCTGATCATCTAAGGTATAAGCTTCACGGTCCCAATCAAGCGATGCCCCCATCTTCTTTGTTTGGTTGATGATAGTATCGTGGCTCTCTTTTGCAAATTTATTTACGCGCTTCAAAAATTCCTCACGGCCAAGTTCTTCTTTAGGCTTCTCCATCCCCTCATCCTCTATAAGCATTTTTTCAACCTTGCTCTCTGTTGCAACGGCTGCCGAGTCTGTACCCGGAACCCAAAGTGCCTTCTTGCCCGCCATTCGAGCGAAACGAATCATCGCATCTTGAATAGCTAACATCACGGCATGACCCATGTGGAGCGTTCCCGTTACGTTTGGTGGTGGAAGTGAAATCGTAAAAGATTCTGTACGATTCTCAAAATCAGGGAGATTCTCTGGCGCAAAATACCCGCTATCCATCCAAGCAGCGTAAATATCATCCTCAACGCCGTTTGAATCGTAGGTTTTTGGCAGTGAAAGAGGGTCATTCATACGGAGGCAGTCTAGCCTAAAAACAGGGGAAAATCAAAGTATTTCCTCACTTATACGTGCAAACAAGCGCTCACAGCCTATAATAAGGAGAAAATGTCGCATCGAGCCTTTAAAAATAGCTTTGTTTGCAGGGCGGTCCAACATTGACACCTTCTATGTGCTGCTGTAAGCTACTTTCTTCCCCATGCTAAGGACAGAGTCACCCAGTTGGCGCCCTTTTGGCTCACGAGAGCCTGTCGACTAGTCTACGTACAATTAGTACGTTTCCGGCGGCGACATCCCGTTTACCAAAATTGCATCCATCTGAGAGATTCTGTATGAGAGATTTTTCCAAAAATTAACCTTCGCATGGCATATTCCACGCACGAACAATTTCTAACAATGCTCGAGAGGTCCAAGCGGCCGCTTATTCTTGTGGGTGCGAATGCTAACGTTGATGATTTTTCAAGCGCGTTTGGTGTTGCTTCTTTGCTATCTAAACTTGCAAAGCCTGTAGAGATCGTGACAAGTGGAGGGACGGCGCCAAAGGCAATCTCTTTTTTGAAGGCTCCAGCTGCAATCCGTGGTGACATTCAGAACATTGCAAAGCTCACCCTCAAGGTAAAGCTCGATCGCGCAGCACTTGATGAACTTTCCTACCACAAAGATGACGACGCACAGGAGCTTCACATCCACCTCCTTCCAAAGCAAGGCCACTGGAAGCCTGAGGACATTACAATCGAAACCCAAAGCTATAAATATGACCTACTGATTTGTATCGGTGGATCAGATTTAGAGCAGTTTGGAGAGATTTATAATAGCTACCAGGACTTTTTCTTTAAGACTCCCATAATCAACATCGACCACAGTGGGAAAAACGAACATTATGGTCAAGCTAACGTCGTCGACATGAGCGCCGTTGCTTGTGCCGAAGTTTGCTACGACCTTTTCCGACAAATCGACGAAACTTTGATAGATG
Organism: Candidatus Uhrbacteria bacterium; assembly: GCA_018664485.1. Classification (GTDB taxonomy): domain Bacteria; phylum Patescibacteriota; class Patescibacteriia; order UBA9934; family UBA9934; genus JABJOE01. The sequence goes on from JABJOE010000007.1 coordinate 126,448, forward strand.
AAGAGGTTGCTACCTACTTTTTAACCGGAATGATCCACAAGACACGCAGTTTTAGATCTGAAAACATAACCCCTAAAACACTGAAGGTTGCCGGCGACCTTATTGCTCGCGGAGCACGACGAGATGAGATCGTGGCGCGCCTTTATAAGACCCGATCTGTCGAAACGCTTCGACTATGGGGACGTGCACTTGCTCGACTGAAGTCTGATCCAAAAGCAAAAATGGTTTGGACGCTTTTGACACGCCAAGATTTTACAAACGCCGGAACTGACGAGACAGCTTTGGAAAATATTGTAGAAGAATTGCTAATGAGCGCCCCTGACGCCAACGTAGCTGCTATTTTCTATGAGCATCCTGATAAAATGATTTGCGTTAAGCTCCACGCGCGCCGACCGCATGACGCCCTCCACCTTGGAGCGCCGTTTCGTGCTGCGGGCACACGTGAAGAAGCTCTACTTCGATTACGTGAAAACGACATCGTGAAGGCTGAGAAAAAAGTCATCACACACATCAAAGACCAACTCACCACCCACGCCTAGGAGCGTTTGATGCAAGATATACTCGATAGGGCCCGCGCGGCCGTCGAATTCCTGAGAGACCCTCAACAGAGCTGGATTCAGGGATGCGAACGTGCCGCTAATCTTATGGAATCTACGCTAAATGAGGAGAACATTGGGATCCTATCCGATCAACAAGGAGTGCTTAAAAGAAGGGGCATGCGACAAGAAGATGAATATTTCCACGTTGATACACTGATCAACCTGCGTACTATCATGATGTACATGTTGCATCAAATAGCCATTTGCGGCGAAACGAAACGACTCCGTTGGCGCAACGTAGCCTTCATCATCGAAGATGGCGCCCTCCGCGCCGAGCAACTCACTACCCAAGAATAAGGGGGCCAAATGGCCGAGATACATGTCAGAACTCGAAGAGCGATCGCATTCTTGGAGGACCCTACAAACAGATGGATCCCGGAGTGTGAGGAAGCTGCAAGATTCCTCACACTAGCCCTGACCAGGCCTTCGGTTGAACCTCTTGAAGGCCATCAAATGTTCCTTGTTAGTGTCATTGGAAGACCGGAGAATGGGCGAGCACACGTTGAGCACAGCATCCGTCTGAATGCGGTCATCTTGTACATGGAAGTCCAACGAGCAATTCACGGCGTAACAAAACGTCTTACCTGGCGCAACGTAGCCTTCATCATCGAAGATGGCGCCCTCCGTGCTGAGCCACTCCCTGCATGATCCTCAACGGGCCATGCAACAGAACCTACACCCCGCAGCCCTTGTGCCGCGGGGTGTCGTTGCACCAAACAATACTTCTACGAACAGTTATCGTCCTTATTTTGATGCGGCGCATGATATACTTGCGTCATGATTTCAGGAGGTCTAGCACAATATGCCAACCGATCAATAACACCGTCGTCTCGCGTTGCTATTTTTGTTGAATCCGAGCCACGGCTAACCTGGACCTCCCTACTTGCAGACGCACATCCTGAAGCAGAGATCTATCTAGTTGGTGGAACTGTTCGCGATGTACTTCTAGGCCACACACCCGCAGACATTGACCTCGTTATTCGAAACCTCGAACCCGAAATACTAGAACGTTTTCTTGCACGCCAAGGTGCGGTGAGTTTTGTTGGAAAAAGATTTGGAACATTCAAATTTACTCCACATGGATGCCGATCAAAGCAACCTCTCGACATCGCGATGCCACGAACAGAAACAATTTCCAATAAACACAAAAGCGGCCGCCGTGATTTAAAAATAAATTCAGACCATCTCATCAGTATCGATGAAGACCTCTCCCGCCGAGACTTCACCATCAACGCGATCGCATACAACCTGCAAAATGAAGAAATTTCAGACCCGTTCTTTGGACTTCGTGATTTGGACAGCGGGATCATACGTTGCGTACTTAATCCTCAAGAACGTTTCTTTGAAGATGCAACTCGAATTCTCCGCGGCCTACGATTTGCAAGCCAACTCGGATTCGCGATCGATGGAGAGACCTGGGAAGCTATACAGATGAACCTTTCCCTTCTGAATAACACCTCAATGACAGATGAAGGGACTCACGTATATTCAGTGTCTCGCGAGCTAATCGGAAAAGAATTCCTACTCGGATTCCTTGCTCACCCTACCCACACGTTAGACCTATGGCTCAAGTCTGGTGCTCTCAAGCAACATCTGCCGAGTGTATTTATTTTAAGTGAGACTGTAGAGCCTGACGGTGAAACGGCACTTGAAAAAACAAAACAGGTTCTACATATTTTGCATAAACGAGATCTCCTTACGACCCACCATATGCAGGCCCCGTCTTCCCGTGTGTTGGTAGCAGCACTTGGACTGTTTTTAGAAGATGCACCGACGCAGCTACACAGCGTTTGTAAAAAAATGCGGTTCCATCAATTCTCTGTAAATGATCGAGCTCACGTTGATTGTGGGAGCCTTTCGTGGATTTTGCAGCATCTGCATGATTTGGAAACAATTGATCCAGCGAGCATGCGGCCGAGTGCATTTGAACGTCTCTTCTGTACAGAGCGCGGACAAGACCTCTTACTACTCATCCATGCACGTCATCTAATGAGTGGTCGACACAGTATCGGTCGAGAACGACTACTGCAGACGATGCGTATATCAAACAATATCTATCACGGAGGTAAACCCAAGCCACTAATCGGAGGATCTGACCTCAAGATGCTAGGTCTTGAACCTGGGCCAATGTTCCGAGACTTACTAGACGTCGCCCGCGATGCGCAGCTTACCGGACACGCATCTAGCAAAGAAGAAGCTATCTTCTGTATTAAAACTCATCTTGAGCAACGGTAACCGGTCAGCCTTGTTGACCAAACTGTCCGTGCAATATACGATGCGCGCGCACTTAAATAAGGTATGGGGGCGTATAGCTCAGCTGGTTAGAGTGTCACATTGACATTGTGAAGGTCAGAGGTTCGAGTCCTCTTACGCCCACCACAAAACACACTAGGTTTGGCTATTTTCGACTCACGGGTCCCGACAGACTTCGTCTACGTACCAATCAGTACGTCTCCTTGTCTGCCACCCGTTCATCGAAACTATCTCAAACCTAGTGTGTTTGTATTTACACTGGAATCAATCAAAAGATTGATCTTTTTTTATGCTGAATTTATTGAAGTGATCAATCACTCGCCAACAACTGGCTGCGCTACCTCCGGGATCCCTTGAGAAACTGGAGTCACAACACCCGGCAACGGACTTGCATCTGGAGCGCGTTCATCAACCCATGATTGATTGCGAGAACGTGAAATAAATAACAAAAATGCTCCGAGAATTATCAGGACAGCAAAACCAATTAAAGCAGAAAATGTAATTGGCAAAACCCCACAAGAAATTACAGCAGCGAGCGATGAAAAATATCCATCCGACTCACGCAAGCACTGACCGATTGCCCTGCCTCCAAGATTCGTTCCAAAGATAACGGCAGTAACAGCTACAGCTACACTCGCGAGCGTAAATAAACAACTAAACTGTGCCTTGCGAACCTTACTTGAACGGAATAACGTGATGATCGCAAAAAAAACACCTCCAGCCAACCAGTAAAGGAAGAAGAGGATAATTGATAGCTCAATGACATGCGGGCCAATAGTCATACAAATTTATGAAAGCGCGTTGAAGGCAAACATCGTAATGAGTAATGTTCCAAGCGTTGCCGTAAGTAGCGCGAAAGCCAAGCCCTTCTTATCTGAGTCACCATTCTTGAATCCTGATATTCCAAAATACAGAGTGAGGAATGCAAGAAGTGCCGTTACGTAAAACATAGTATTTTGAAGAGCTAATTTTGAGGAAACGAGATCGGACTCATAGAACGTAGCTATTTTGTTTCGATACAAGGCTAACGAGGACTAAATTACCCGTCTCTCTTGGCTGCTATCGCCATAAAGGTTGGCCTGCCATTCGTAGCTCTAGCAAGAGTTACACTATTGCCATTTAAGTAGAAGAAGCTATGGGGGGACATTCTTCGCTCCGACAATCTATAATAATTGCCAGGGCGAAGAATGGTGGGTCCGGATGGACTTGAACCATCGACCACGGAGGTATAAGCTCCGCGCTCTAACCAGCTGAGCTACGGACCCACAAATTCAGGCCAAAATGTCCATCTGCGTTGTTACCACTCTGCTCCTCAACGTCGTACAGGAAGTACGTCTTTTTGCGGTGCTCGTGGCGCCTAGCAGCTGAACATTTTTTCACTGAATTTCCAATCGCGTCATTGCACAAAAACTTCATCAGATCTGGATAATTATTATATATACTTCTACGCTCCTCGCCATCACACTAAAACTACACCTTATCTGGAAAATATTATACAACAGCTCCCCTATCCTATTGTTTTGCGAATAAAAACGCAATATATCAACCTACAACGATAGCCTCTACCATAAGCACAGACCTATCCGGTCAATGTACAGGCGCCCATATAAGATCGCGAACCTTAGCGCATTGACTCGATGACGTCAAGATGCAATAGTAGGGACGAAACATGATCAATATCGGAAATTTATGAAAACATTTACATCGGATCAACCAGAACCAGAGCGACTTGATAAACTCGCAACAACAGAACTTGGGATCACTCGATCGCAAGTGCAAAAACTTATCAAGGCAGAAAAGATCCTCGTTGACGATAAGCCTGCCAACGCGCGAACCATGATCGATTCTTCAATGGTCATGAGTTATGACCCAACGATCCTGGATGCAGTTGAAAAAGTCGGTGAAATGCCAGTCTTTGAAATTCTTTTTGAAAACGAAGAAATGGTCACCATCAACAAGCCTGCAGGAGTCCTCGTGCACGAGGCTGAAACTTCAACGGAGTTCACCCTTGTTGACGCGCTTCTATGTAAGTGGCCTGAAATAGCTACAGTAGGAGACGACGCAAAACGCGCAGGTCTCGTTCATCGACTAGACAAACATGCATCAGGAATAATGGTCGTTGCAAAAACTCAGGAAGCTTTTGACCATTTGAAAACTCAGTTTAAAGATCGTCTTGTAAAAAAGAACTACACTGTTTTAGTTCACGAGAAGCTATCACAAGAGAGTGGCACGATCGACTTCCCTATATCTCGATCAAAAACATCAGGACGAATGGCGGCACGATCAAAGGTCGACGACGGGAAAAAAGCGGTCACTCATTACGACACAATAAAAGCTTACCCTCACCACACTTTACTTGATGTAAACATCGAAACAGGACGTACCCACCAAATCCGTGTTCACTTTTTTGCCATGGATCATCCGGTTGTTGGAGACACCCTATATCGACAGCGTGGGGTAAAGCCTATGGACATCGGTCGACTATTCTTGCACGCGCGCAAGCTTAGAATCACCATTCCAAACGGTGAAGAAAAGACATTCGAAGCGCCAATTCCAAAAGAACTTGAAGACGTGCTAGATACAATCCCGAAACTGTAAATATGACTTTCGATGAAGCTCTCGCAAAACTAAAGAACGCCTCCCCGCTACGCATCACGGTAAGTGGAGACATTGGATCTGGAAAATCAACATTTACAAAGCGCTTAGCTGCAGAACTTGATATACCCCGCACTTACGTCGGACAGATGATGCGAGATGAAGCGGCGGCACGCGGTCTTTCACTCGATGATTTCAATAAGCTTTTAAATGAAGACGACGAAGTTGATCGACGTCTCGACGAACTTCAACGTGAGAAGTCAGTAGACATAGAGCGCGGTGTGTTTGAAGGAAGAACATCCTGGCACTTTGTTGTTGACCCTAAAATAACTGTATTTCTGTCCGTAGACCCAGATGCAGCAGCGAATCGTATCTGGAAGGATGACAATGCAAATCGAGATGCATACGAATCCGTCGACGACCTCATAAAGGCCAATGTGGAACGCAAAGCTTCCGAGGAAAAGCGCTACCAAGCCTATTACAATATTAGCGCCTACAATCTTGAAAATTTTGACGTTACCATAGACACCACCCCACTCACACTTGATGAGGTATTTGAGCAAACCGTAATAGCAATCGCTACACATTTACACAGCGAATCTTAAGAAGCCAGTATCTTTATGGATTTCCTTGTTCTGCTCTGCATAATACTGTCGCCGATTGTATTGTTCGCGATAAGCACACTTATAGTTAATAGGTATAACTTTCAGCTCGGTTGGACGCTGCCCTTTCCAGTAATTTTAGGCTTTTTCTTCATGTACTTTTTGGATCATTCTGCAGGAGTATCTGGAGGGCCGGCCGCAATTGCAGCATTTATATCCCTCCTTTTACTTATTCAGATAGCTGGAATGTTTGTTTTGTCCTTTGTTTTATTTATCGAGCAGAGCAACAAGGCTTTTCAATTAACTCTCATCGCCATCCTGGCGGGTGCATCCCTTGGGATGATATACGACAGAATCTTTATTGAGCCTCACGAGATAGGAGAAAAAGGCAATTCCTCGATCCAAGCGCAATATCCAGATTGGAGGATTTTAGATAACTAGCTACTATATAGTTTAAGTCTCATTTTCAAAGTCCAACATTGAGTAGCGAGACCTTGACAAAAAGAGCGTTTTTTCCTACAATTCTGCCGTCTTAAGAAATACGTGAAAGAAAGGCTTAATCCTTTCCTCTGGCGGCAAAATCACATTTTTATGTCTGATGAAGAGAAGAAAGCCGACGAAGAGGTAAAAGAAGTTGTTGCTCCAAAGCCTGAAGCGGCTGTTGAGGAAAAAGCGGCTGAAAAGGCTCCTGAAGCTCCTGCCGAGGCAAAAGCTGACGAAGCTACCGCTGAGGTTTCTCAGGAAGAAATCACTGGACGTGCTGAATCAACTGAGGTTGAGGAAGAAGTTACTCCAGACCAGGTTGAAGAGCTCCCATATACAGACATTCGGCCAGGAATGGAAGTACGAGTCCACGAGCGTATTCTCGACGTATCACCAAAAGGTGAAAAGCGTGAGCGCGTTCAGATCTTCCAAGGAATGGTTATTGGAATGAAGAGCGGTGGAGTTTCTCGAACAATGACTGTACGAAAGGATTCGAAAGGTTGGATGGTTGAAAAGATCTTCCCTCTCTCATCTCCTAACGTTACAAAGGTAGAAGTTGTGAAGAAATTCCGAGTACGACGTGCAAAGTTGAACTTCCTACGTAAGAGCACAAGACGTAAGGGAGGTAAGAAGCGATTCAAGCGAAAGATGCACGAGATCAAAGAGTCAAAATAGAATAGAATAAAAAGTAGGCCCCAACGGGTCTACTTTTTTTCACGAAGCAAGATCGATGTATTACCTATCACTACAGAACCTGTTCGCTGCTCCAGCGGCAGCTCACCTAGCGCTTCGGCCTGTTTCCCCGTCTACGCCGGGGACCAATCAAACAGACCTTAGAGCTTTCTGAAGTGATAACTAATAATCTCCAGAGCAATAAAGCAACTAATCGAATGCCCAACCTTTATTTGTCATATCTTTAATTTTAAAAGAAGAGAGGTGGAAAACAAATTGTCCTTCGAGATACCTGTAAGTAGACTGTTTCTTTTTCCAAAAAATATAAAACAAATTTTTATAGCGCCCAACCTACGATCTTCTTTTTATTTCAAAGAAAAAGAGAGGGGGGATAAAGAGAAAACAAGCGCGCACCCGGATCCAGGAGGACCGGGTGCGCAACGAAGTTGCTGAGGTTGTGCGAGCTGACTGTGACCTTCAGGCCCGTCGAGCCTGTTCCGCAGCCATCTGTGCAGCGGTCTCTGCGTGTCGGGCGTCAGTCCTGGCGCACTTCCACGTGAAGTACTCATCCTTCAAAGTGGTGTCACTCAGGAACGGCAGCAGGCCCCACTGAGCTGGAGCCGTCTTACGAATCTCATCTGCCAACGAATCTTCCGTCAGACTGCAGAACGGCATCTGGAAGTCTTGATGCGCAACCCTGAAGCCGAGCCTCTTGAGCTTTTTGAGAAGCGCTTTGAAATCATCTTCATTACCATGGATGCGGCCACGAATGTCTTCACCGGTGATAGCCAGCAAAGCATGTGAACGAGAGGTAATTCCTTGGCGGAGATTTCCATATGCCCAAATACTACTACTCAGCCAGACCGGAATTCCGCGCGTATCCTCTTGGCGACGCCCCTTTGGATCTCCAATCGGATTCGGCTTGATCGCCCATACTCCAGCATTGGCGTGCCAGATGAAGTGGGCAGTCTCGGGGTCCACGTATTTTCCTCGTCCCATGTTAGTTCCGATGACGGCAAGCCGTCATTTTGTTCAAGTCACCTCTCACACACAACGCGTGCGCAAGTCAGCTCTCGAACGCTACAGATGTTGCCACCTGATTGGGCGATCATAGCACTTTTTTGCCCTTTTGTCAAGGGTACGTGGCTAATATTAGCTAAATTATTTCGCTCAAAACTGATCAAAAAACTAAATATATATAAAGTAAACATATGGCCCGTACTGACCTTATGTTTGTAAAAAACAGGCCTTGCGGCCCGTTCTTTATATCCTATTTCTTTTTCGTCTTTGCTTTCGTTTTCTTGACTGGTGCCTTCCGAGCCGCAAATGCAAGCTTAAGCGCTTTCCCAGTATGCGTCTTATGCTTTGCGATATCTTTTGGCACACCGTTACCGACAACCAAGCCACCCTTCACACCACCTTCAGGCCCCATATCTATAATCCAATCAGATGACTGCATCACATCGGTATTATGCTCGATCACCAGAACCGTATTCCCCTTCTCAACTAAAGCATGCAACACTCCCAACAACTTACCAACATCATCAAAGTGAAGCCCCGTAGTTGGCTCATCTAAAATATACAATGTCTTTCCAGTTGCTCGACGAGAAAGTTCTGTTGAAAGCTTCACACGCTGCGCCTCACCACCCGAAAGAGTAGTTGCAGACTGTCCAAGTTTCAGATAACCAAGTCCAACTTCATGAAGTACATTGAGCTTGTCATAAATGTTCGACCGATTAGCAAAGAACCGGCGAGCTTCATCAACCGTCATGTCCAGAACATCCGCAATATTCTTCTGACGATAATGAATCTCCAACACCTCCTGCACATACCTACGACCTGAACACTCAGGACAATCCGAATACACATCAGGCATGAATTGCATCTCGATCCGAATTTGTCCGTCACCTGAACAGTTCTCACAACGTCCCCCACCCTTTACGTTGAAACTGAACTTTCCAGCGTCGTATCCACGAAGCTTAGCCTCGGGAACCTCTGTAAACAAATCTCGAATAGCCGTGAACACACCAGTATATGTCGCCGGGTTCGATCGTGGAGTACGCCCAATTGGAGACTGGTCAACTGTTACAACTTTATCGATGTTCTTAAGCCCCTTAATATCTTTATGCTGTCCGGGATATGCCTTGGCACGATAAAAGTGCTTTGAAAGCGCACGCCCCAAGATATCTAAAATCAATGTAGACTTTCCAGAACCTGATACACCGGCCACACAAACAAGCATTCCAAGTGGAATATCAACCGTAACGTTCTGGAGGTTATGCTCTTTAGCTCCAACGATTGTAATCTTCTTCTTATTTCCAGGGCGAGGCTTCTTCGGCGCAATTAGCACCTTCTGCCCTGTTAGATACTGCCCAGTCAGTGAATCTTTATTCTTCTTAAGCTGTGCTGGCGTTCCGTGAGCCACGATCTGTCCACCATATTCTCCAGCACCCGGACCGATATCAAATACATAGTCGGCAGCTTCGATCATCTCCTCATCATGCTCTACAACCAAAACTGAGTTTCCAAGATCACGCAGACGTTTTACCGTTGCGATCAAGTGACCGTTGTCGCGTGGATGCAAACCGATAGAAGGTTCATCTAAAACATAAATCACACCAGACAACGCCGCACCAAGCTGAGTTGAGAGCCGTACACGTTGAGACTCACCACCTGACAACGACATAGCGGCCCGATCCAATGTGAGATATCCAAGTCCAACTTCCACAAGGTGCTTAACGCGGTCGTGAACCTCTCGAGCAACACGCTCAACAACTTTCTGCTCACCATCTGAAAGCATCTTTTGCCCCTTATTCCCTTTACTTCCCTTTTTTGCAGTCTCTAAAATCTCGTCAAAGAACGAAACAACGTCCTCAATAGGGCGCGACACAACGTCAGCAATCGATGTACCACCGATCGTGAACATGAGTACCTCTTTACGCAGTCGTTTACCATTACAATCCGGACAAATCATCGAACGCATATAGCTCTCAAGCTCTTTGCGAACATATTCACTACTTGTCTCCTTATACTTAGTCTCAAGCATCCCAAGCACGCCAGGGAATGTCACTTCCTTCCCGGAAACGACGTAAACAGTGTCCCCTGTTCCATTGAGCAGAGTATCCATCTTCTCCGCACTAAAGGTATCCAACTCTTTATTCAAACTAAATTTCTTTTTCTTCGCAACCGCCTTTAACATCTCGATATAACTGTTCTGATTCCCAGCAATACGACTCCATGGCTTCACAGCACCCTGCTCGAGAGTAAGACGTTTGTTTGGAATAACCAGATCTGCTTCCAAAACCAATTTCATTCCAAGGCCAGTACAATCAGGACATGCACCATGTGGGGAGTTGAAAGAAAAAAGACGAGGTTCCGGCGTTGGGATCCGCATTCCACCCGGAAGATTGTATCCACGAACCAACTCAACCTCGTCACCAGTATCATCTCGATACATTAAAAGCTCATCGTTCCCCATATCAAGTGCCTGCTCGAGGATAACGCGCATGCGCTCGATTGGAATATCTTGTCCGCCATCAAAACGCTTTGAAAGTACTTCAATTGTATGTTTCTTACTCTTCTGTTTTTTCATCGCAATAGCCTCATCCAAATCCATTGTAAGACCATCGTATCGAACTTCCTTAAACCCAGCGTTCTGTGCTGCAACCAAAACCTGATTATGCTCACCCTTCTGATCTTTGACCATTGGCACAAACAGCATCACCTCACCTAACTTCACAGCAGCAATAATTTCCTCGGCCAAGTCATCGATAGAATTTTTCCGAATCAAGTCACCAGTCTCTGGGTTGTGAGGCTGTGCAACGCGAGAAAAAAGAACACGCAGATAATCATAAATCTCCGTCACAGTTCCCACGGTAGATCGCGGATTATGTGAAGAAGACTTCTGGTCAATTGCAATTGTCGGTGAAAGTCCGACTATCTCGTCGACGTCAGGCTTATCTTGTAACTCAAGGAACTGTTTTGCGTAAGACGAAAGCGACTCCATGTAGCGACGCTGTCCTTCGGCATAAATGGTGTCAAAGGCGAGAGACGACTTCCCTGACCCAGACAACCCCGTGAAGACTACGAGCTTATTTTTTGGAATGTCGCAGTTAATATTTTTCAAATTGTGAACCCGCGCACCGCGGATCGAAAGGGACTCATGTTGCACAAGCAAATTCCGTTATTGAGTGAATCTTGCGTCTGATGTGAAATTGTATCGAGATACATGATCTCAAAAGCGTGTCGGAGCATATCACTTAAAACGCCACCTGGCAAGAGTGCTAGGTGGCTTTTGAAAACTTTTGGCGAAGGTCGGGCACATTCGTACACCACAAACTATCTTTGCAGCATGCACCTATACAAATTTATAAAATTTTGAATTCCGCGACAGTACAACAATATTCAAACAGAAAACTTACTACCAAGTCGGATTACAATCTACTTCATTCCCTTCTACATCCTTACAGTAAAACCAACCAAATGCTGACGTAGAGTTTGCACAGTTAGCAAAGCTGTCAGCCTGCAAAGCACCCAGCCAATCCAACACAACGTCGCCGGCAAGAGCTACTTCCATCTCTGCTATCTCGAGCGCACTCATATTATCCAATGCCTCCTGCGAGATATCATCAACAGATGTAGCGTTTGTGAACACTTTACATCCTTCCCCACCGGCAGGTGCGAGTCCACATGGATCGCTATCACATAAAGCGCTCAAGAGCGGAAAATCATCATCGGCGCCTGTACGATCATCAACTTCATTATCATATTGATATTCATACTCATACTCAAAGACTGTGTCACCTGCCTCATATACAGATTCAACAAGATCATACGCTCGACACCCCATACTCTCGTCAGCAAGAGCATCTTGTCTCAACGTGTCGCAATCAAGCGTATCGCCATCAGCCGGGTATACAAGCTCGCTGCAAGCATCAAAGCTTGTGTCTAAAACCGGAGCATCATAATAAAGACAGTATAGTTTCTCTCCAGTAATAGACGATGCAGCAGCAGCATCTAACACATCCTGCTCATCCTTATCTACAAGGTATCCGCACATCGAGCTCGATGGCGTGGCACCGCTCACACTGGCTAACCCTGAAAATACCTCTTTACAACGCAAACATGCAAAACCATTTTCACTCTCGGCAGATGCAGCACACACTTCATACGCAGTATCACATCCACTATAGAAACACTCGTCTCCAACTTGGATAGTGGCTTCGGTATCTCCAACGTCATCAACAGTTCCTTTATTTCCACAATCTTCCTGTCCTGAAATCTCAGGGGTAATAGTAAGCCCCGCAACTTCCATCGCTTCACAGGTAGATTCAGGATCAATGAACACAACCGTACGAATGGCTGGCGGTGTTAGGCGGTTCAAGTTCGTAAGATTCGGATCTACCATCTGCCCCATAGCAACTGCTGACAGCAAAAGCACAAGACCCGTTACTGCATTTTTAACTCTCTCCTTAGCTCTTCCGATACGTCCACTATCCCCTCGAGCCAACATCCACTGTAATCCCCCTACCATTATGACAAGCACAACAAGTAATGAAGCTGTGGGAAGTAAAAAGTTGTATACGACGTTAATATAATCCGGAATACTATCCACCTCCTCGGCAGATCCAATTACAATACTTAAGTCCACTGCCTCTGGTGGTCGGTAACAATAATGCTCACCTGGAATACAATCAGCTGGCTGGCCCTGATCCCACTCATAGGGAACTTCCTCCCCATCAATCTCTGTTAAGTTATTTTCACATTCATATTGAGACCAACATTTATCATTATCTGCCGGCGTTGAACCCGTCGTATAGCAAGCCATGTAATTTGAGCCTGCATCACTACACGCGGTACGACAAGATGCAGTATCTTCTAGATTCGACTCCGATAGCTGAGTAGCTCCGGCAGAAGTCTTGCACCAACAATCACAACTAGCCTCCGAATCCTCAGCAAAAACAAAACCAACCGAGCCAAAAAGCATTGAAACGGTTAGGAGCGAAATAAAAATGGCTGTTATCCTCCGCATACACAAATATGAACTCATTCTAAAAACAACTTTAGAGAATTTCTTAGAATATGTTTAGCGAAAACGTTGAAACGTGATGGAGGCATAGCCGTAGCTACGTCGACGAACGTTGAAGCGTTTGCAGCAAAGATAGACAATAAATTCTCAAAGTTTGTCTTTATTATGAGTTCATCATATCATGGTTGACAGAAACATCCCTCACTGTTAGAGTTTCTCGCGTTATGATATTTGACATTATCCAACTTATTTTAGCCCTACTACTAACAGGGGCAATCCTCATGCAATCAAGCAGTGCTGGTCTTGGTGCTGTATTTGGAGGAGACGCCGGTGTACAGCGCACCAAACGTGGAGTAGAGAAGAAACTACATCACACAACTATTATACTTGCTATTCTTTTCCTGGGTGTAGCCCTTGTAAACGTTTTGAACTAGGGTCCGCCCCCTATAACTAGTCGTCACATACTCTTCTGAGTTTACGGCAAAAAATTGAACATCTTTCCAAACGCCTAACTAGTAGATGGCGTAAATTTTCTAATCGTTCTTCTCGCGCTAAACGTGCGAATACGAATTTAGCGATGGCACAAGTAATAGGTGCACGCGAGACTAAAAAACTCCCAAGCAAAGAACAAATCAAATACCTCCCTCTTCTACTTTCAAAGCGTGAACGAATCATCGCGAGTGTAGCGATCATTATAATAATCGTCGCGAGCGTTTTCCTTGTTCGTCACCTTATAAATGCACAACGCGTAACTATCCCTGCAGTGGGTGGTGAATATACCGAAGGAGTCGTTGGATCTCCTCAATTGATCAACCCTCTCTATACAGGTATCAGTGATGTCGACGCAGATTTGGCTCGCCTCGTGTACAGTGGACTGATGACCTTTGACGCTAACGAAGGACTCACAACAGACCTAGCAGAATCCTACGAAATTTCAGAGGATGGCACACAATACACTTTCACACTACGAAATGACGCTCGTTGGCACGATGGTCAACGTGTTCAGGCTGACGATATTATCTTTACTATAAGTGCGATGCAGAACATGGACTACCGCAGTCCACTTGAAGCACATTTTCAAGACGTAATCGTAGAACAGATTGACGATCGATCTGTACGCTTCACAATTGACGAACCTTTCGCCCCATTTATCTCTTACCTCACAGTAGGTATTCTTCCGTCACATATTTGGCAGGAGATTCCGGCGGTAAACGCTACTTTAACCGAGCTCAATACAAAACCGATTGGTTCTGGACCTTATCAGTTTGAAAAATTAGTAAAAGACTCTAAGGGATCCGTCATTAGCTACTCCCTGACACGGCATGATGGATATCACGGCGAGTCACCTTATCTTGAAACGATAACTTTCAAGTTCTACCCAAGTAATGAAGCTGCTTTGGACGCTTTGCGAAACCACAACATCCAAGGTGTCGGTTTTGTACCTGCGCCTCTCGTTGATGAGCTACAAGAAGATGTAAACGGAACACTCGTAACTCCAGGGATGACTCAGTACACTGCCGCGTTTTTCAATCTAGACGAAGATATACTCTCAGATGAAGACGTTCGAGAGGCTCTAGTTCATGCAACGGATACACAAACTATCATTGATGAAGCGTTATTTGGATATGGCGCACAAATCAATTCATTCCTAGTTTCCGGAATGCTTGGTGAACATCCTGACCTTGAATCTGTATCCTACGATGTATCTGCAGCTCAAGAATTACTGGTAAGTGCCGGATGGACCCTACCTTCTGAGGAAGCTGTTGAGGAAGTCGTAGAAGAAGCAGTCGAAGAAACTGCGGATGAATCGTCAGACGAAGCTGATATTTTAGATAGCGCAGAGACTACTGACGATATTTCCGACGAAGAGGTACTCGCAGAAGATATCGTAGAAGAAGACGTAGTGGTGGAAGAAGAAACTCCAGCAGAACCTGTTGAAGTGTCTACAATTCGAGAAAAGAACGGTACAGCCCTATCACTTGAGCTCGTTACTTTAAACACCCCAGAGCTTGTTGCAGTATCTGAGTTACTGAAAGCCCAGTGGCTTGAAATTGGTGTGCAAGTCGATGTTAAAACAGTCGACAGCAGTACACTTCATTCAGATATTCTGAAAAATCGATCTTACGACATCTTACTTTCAGGTGAGCTCTATAGAATCGATCCAGATCTCTATGCTTTCTGGCACTCTTCACAAACTAGTTACCCTGGGCTGAACTTGTCAGGCTACGAGAATTCGAGCGTCGATGAATTGATATTGCAGGCCCGCACCAGCACAGATGAAGTAGAGCGTGCCGACCTTTACCGTGAGATTCAGGAAAACGTTCTTGCCGATACACCTGCTGTATTCCTATACCAACCTCTGTATACATACTTCGTATCTGATGAGCTTCAGGGCGTTGAGCTCTCGACTGTAGTCAGTCCATCAGACCGTTTCTCACAAGTAAATGAGTGGTATATAAAGACCCGAAAGGTTCTTCGAGTGAACGAATAATTAACCTATAAATAAAGGCTAAACGCATCAAAAGTAGCCCAGAGAGGTTGACAGCAAAGGCTATATATGGTAGAGTGAGTTCTTCTACAAACGTTACCGATATCGTTTTTACAGAAAGAAGTAGCTTTACAGATACGACCCTTCACAATATTAAAAAGAATATACATTCACCACCACGTTTTTATATTCATGGAAATATTTCTGTGATGACCGACGATTGAAGCCTAAGCTAAAGCACAAAGTAACACTTAGACCACAACCGGCGATCACCACCTCTTACCTCTCAAGTTCTTGTATGATACGGTTCGCAGAGAGTACAGAGAAACGACGAAAGTTTACAACAGACATGAGAATTCGACTTATTAGATTTTGGAATTACTGCATGAATACACTGTAAATACCAGTCGTGATGGATTTCATCACTGGAATCCATTCGACTGATTATAGACGTCAAAGCGACAACACATCTTCCGAAGTTTCATTACCAATTAGGCGTATAGATGACCGAGAGAAAGCACATTATGGTGCCCTACGCTCTTTATCATCGACAGCGCCCAAATAGTTTCTAAAACTTTTTGAAAATTGAAACGTCGTACTGATTTCTAAATATTTAGTTCATAAGTCAATAGATAACGAAGGTCGAGCAACGCTTGACCGGCACTCGCATAGCGGCCGTGACAGGGCCCTATCTGAGGCGAATGAATAATATTCGAGCCGGATCCAAGTACTTGCAATGGCCCCCAACACATATGGTGCAAAAAAGACGTACCACGACGCATAGCAATTCACGCAATCGTCGTCATATTAAAAAAAGTTCAGGTAGCCCAGCAAAACCTCGAACAAGCAGCGTAGCTAAAGCTGGAACAACTAGTAAGGCGAAAGCTGCAACGAAGCGTCCAACTACCGCTCGCTCAACTTCTGCGCGTTCAAGCGGACGACCGCATACCAAGTCGAAAACAACAACGTACAAAACTCCATCAGGAGATTCTGTTCGAGTGATTGTACTTGGAGGCCTCGAAGAGGTCGGTCGTAACTGTACCCTCATTGAGTACAAGAACGACATTATTATAATCGACATGGGACTCGAGTTCCCAGAAGAAAACATGCCTGGAGTTGATTACATCATCCCAGACATGACATACCTCAAGGGCAAAGAAAAGAATGTCCGAGGAGTTATTATCACCCATGGTCACTACGACCATATCGGGGCAATCCCCCACACTATTCCAAACATCGGGAACCCACCAGTATATGCGCTTCCGATTGCAGCTGGAATTATCAAAAAACGTCAGACAGACTTTAAAACTCCTGCAATCAATCTTAAGCAAATTACAATTGCTGACGAGTTGCAGCTTGGTGTATTTAAAGTTCATTTCTTCCACATCAACCACAACATTCCAGACTCAGCCGGAATCGTGATCGAAACTCCTATGGGAACGATCTGTCACACCGGTGACTGGAAGTTTGATTACCACCCTGTTGGAACTGAACCGTCTGATTTCCACAAGATCGCGCGCGTTGGTGAAGCTGGAGTTGCCCTACTTATGGGAGACTCTACAAATGCCTGCATGCCAGGACACCAAACATCAGAGCGTGTTATTGGTGAGGAAATTAAGGGTATTCTGGAGCGTGCAAAGGGACGAGTAATCGTCGGAACCTTCGCGTCTCTACTTTCACGAGTGAAGCAGATTATTGAAATCTCAGAAACTCTAGGGCGTAAAGTTGCGCTAGACGGATACTCGATGAAAGCCAACGTTGAAATCGCTCGAGAACTTGGATTCATCCACGTGAGCGACAAAACAATGATCACAACAGATCAAATTAAAAACTATTCTGACGACAAAGTTACAGTTATCTGTACTGGAGCTCAGGGAGAAAAACGTGCAGCACTTTCACGAATTGCAACCGATGAACATCGTTCAATCCGCATGAAGCCGACTGACACTGTAATCTTCTCAAGTTCTGTTATTCCAGGTAACGAAGCTTCTGTTCAGCGACTGAAAGATACTTTCTACCGCAAACGAGCAACTGTGATCCATAAAGACATCATGGACGTTCACGCAGGTGGACATGCAAAGCAAGAGGATATTAAGCTCATGCTTTCGCTCTTCAAACCTACGTACTACATGCCAATTGAGGGGAACCACTTCCTACTACGTGAAAACGCAGAGGTCGCCTACTCAATGGGGTGGAAAGAAAAGAACGTTCTCGTTGCCGACAATGGTCAGGTGATCACTCTGTCAAAAGACAAGCGATCCGGAGAGCCTATCGTCAACATGACAAAAGAAAAGGTACCTACAAATTACGTCTTCGTTGACGGACTAGGTGTAGGAGATGTGTCTGAAGTTGTGTTGCGAGATCGTCGAGCGATGTCAGAGGACGGAATGATCGTAGCGATTTTCCAGATCGAGAAAAAGACTGGAAAGCTAGTCGGTAATCCAGACCTTGTGAGTCGAGGATTCATTTACATGAAAGAAAACCGAAAGCTTATCGGTGCTGCAATGACTGTAGTCCGAAAAGCTGTGGCTGATAGCGATCCTAAATCCGCAGCAGATCCACATTACATCAAGGGAAATGTGCGAGATGCTCTTGGAAAATTCCTATACAAACAAACTGAGCGTCGACCTATGATCCTCCCTGTGATGATTGAGGTGTAGGGAGATCTCTTCAGCCAACCGTTGTCCCTACTTCATTTAACCCCTGTCTGGCTACAGCTCGCCCATGACTCGTTGCCTTAGATCCACTAAGACTCCTCGTCCTGAACGCGCTTCGCCAACGACAGTCGTTAAATGACTACGAAACATGGACGATCGGAGAGATCTGGACGAAAAGATCGAAATAACTAGGTATATCGCCTGCCAAACTACCGCCGAAAGGCGGTTTTTTGGTATACTCTCTCCACGGAAAGAAATAGTCCCTAGGGCTGATCTCATTTGAGGCTAGTTCTAGGCGCGGGGGAAACGACAAGGAGCCGTACTCAAGTGTACGGTGACGAGTCGTGGGGCCCCGCAACACAGAAATAGCCCAAATGAATAAGTCCTAGAAAGATATATGCGAGTACTTACTGGAATACAGCCAACAAACTTTCTTCACATTGGAAACCTCTTTGGTGCGCTTCGGCCAGCCATCGATCTTCAACGTGAAAATGATCTCTTCATGATGATCGCCGACTATCATGCGATTACAGCAGAGCATGATCCAGTCAAACTTCATGACAACATCCTCTTCACTGCAGCGTCCTACATTGCAGCTGGAATTGACCCTACAAAGACAGTTCTCTTTCAGCAATCTCAAATCCCAGCACATACTGAATTGGGATGGGTTCTTCAAACCGTTGCGCGAATGGGTGAGGCGAAACGCATGACTCAGTTTAAAGATAAATCTGGATCCAACGAAGATAAGGTGTCTGTCGGGCTCTTCACCTACCCTACCCTCATGGCTGCCGACATTCTTCTCTATGATGCAGAGAGCGTTCCAGTTGGAGATGACCAGAAACAACATATTGAATTTACACGAGACTTAGCACAACGTTTTAACCGTGATTTTGGTGACACTTTCGTCGTTCCAGAACCTATGATTCGAAAACATGGTGCTCGACTGAAGTCACTTACAGAGCCTGAAAAGAAAATGAGCAAGAGTGCACCAAGTGCTAAGAGCTACATATCTCTTACTGACGATCCAGATATCATCGCAAAAAAAGTACGGAGTGCTACAACGGATTCAGAACCCGGCATGACCTTCTCAAAAGATCGACCAGGTCTTCACAACCTCCTTACAATTTTAAGCTTAATCGAAGACGCACCTGGCGACGAACTCGCTAGCCGTTACGATGGCATGGGCACAAAAGCACTAAAAGATGACCTTACAGAACGTCTCGTAGAGCATCTTCGACCAATTTCCAAAGAGGCCCAAAATCTCGTAGACAATAAAGACGAGCTAATCCGAGTGATTGCGAACGGAACTGCAGCGGCCGCGAAAGTAGCAAATGCCAAGATCGCAGAGGTCAGAGAGCGAATTGGAGTCGCCTTGTAGGACTCAAAACCGTTAACCTTCGATTGACAAACAGCGCCAGACATGATAGTCTCGCGCTGTCTTGCTATCCGCTCGACATCACTGTTCGCTGAGAGAAAAACCCTGAGACTGAGGCTCTTTACTGATGACTACCGCCCCCTGGAAAACAACGCTGCTCGCGCGCCACATTGACGCCGAAACAGCTCACCGCACTGCCATTGAAGACATGTTGACTGCCGCTCCCGACCAGATGACGAGCGATCGCATCCATATCGTGGATCGCTTGATCTCCTGGATCAAGGCAGACGCCAAGACCCTCCCAATCGCGGGCGCGGTCACCAGACTGCTGGCATTCAGCACCCACCGCTACACCGAACTTCGCTGGCAAGTGATCGATCAGATTCCCCAGGGTGACATCCCAACCCTGCGTGACATGATCACCACCCTGCCCGGCCCCCTGCGCGCAGGGGTGTTCACCACGAAAGACATCGAGGCCGCCCGCATCAGCGTGCTCGCCGAACATGTCCTCACTTCGGCCAATGGCGACTGGGACCTCTTCTGCCGACTGACCCAGACGAACGGCTTCGACAGCCCAGAACAGGCCTGGAAAATGGTTCCTGTGGACCAACGCGTGGATTTCGTCAACGGCGGGAAGCGGCGCATGCTCGAGGCTGCCAGAAAGGGCGCTCAGTTCTTCAGCGGCGGACCATCTGCCAACGCGGAGTTCTGGAATCGTCTGCTCGCGCAGGTCCAAAACCTCGACTTCCCAACCTGGGAGCACTTCTGCAATGCTGTGCCTTCGCACACGCACACTACGCTCGGTATCTCTGCGACTACTGCAGCACCAAACAAGCGTCGCGAACCCATCACGATTGATTCCGACGACGTCTTCGTCGAGGCTTCTACCGTGTCTGGTGACAGCTCCATTGCCGACTGGCGATGATCTGCACTAGCAAAACTCGGACTACATAACTTAAACCTAAGTCATGCAGTCGACCCTATCCCTGCCCCGGTACGCCGGCGGTGGGGATATTGTGCATCTAGATGGCATTCATTCAATCCCCAACGTGTGTTCATAAGAAATTACAACCGAGAACATCTAGGGCTAATATCCGGCAAATAATATAATCATCCACCCTAGCCGCAATCGTAGGGTTTCTTCAATAAAAAGCTTCCGATGTTTGTTGAAGAATATTTGGCAGAAATATCGATTAACGAAACCGCCTCCGTTGCATCCGCCGTAATATAACAACGGACGATCGGTTTTGTCGTTATTTCTGACGAATACATTCCTTCGACAAACGAGGCGCTTTTTACTTGAAGGAACCCGTAGATCATTGACAAAGGCTTAATTACGTGATAGCATTCGGACGTTCGGGATACGAGACAGTCGCCCTGCGCCCAGCGCTCAGGGAGGAAAGTCCGAACACCGCGTAGGCAGCAATGTTTACGGATACAGAACGTCGCTAACGGCGACCGGGATATAGCATTATCAAACGAGGAATGAATTCGTTCTTTCCTCGAGCCATGAATTTAGGTTCACGGCCACACCAATGTAAACCTAGGGAAAGTGCCACAGAGACAATACTAGTTTGGCTCCGGTCAAACAAAAGGTGAAAAGTGATTTGAGGTTTGAGATCAGATGATCTAGGTAACTGTTACCAACAAGCCACATTTCTCGCCCCACGGTGACGTGGTGGCGTGGTAAACCCGTTCTGGTGCAAGAGCAAGTTTGGTAGCTCGCTCGACCGGCATAGCAATATGTCGGCTAGATAGATGACTGTCGCCTCGCAAGAGGATACAGAATTCGGCTTACAAGTCTCCCGACGAACATCAAGAACGATTCGCTAACGCGAGTCGTTTTTGTTTGAATAATGCGCTATAATCCCCTCATATGAATAGAGCAAATCTCTTTTTCACAGCCGTTCTTGTACCGCTAGATTTTATTACCCTCATAGCGGCAGCAACGGCAGCTTATAGCCTTCGTTTCTCAGAATCGATCCAGGGCATTCGGCCGATTATATTCGAGCTTTCTTTTCAGCAATATTTCGATGCTGCAATATCGTTTTCTCTAGTATGGCTTTTGATCTTTGCACTTGCAGGCCTTTACGCTGTCCGCCCACATCGACTCGCGGTTGAAGCGACTCGTGTACTACTTGCCTGCTCCGCCGGAATCGCGGTTGTGCTCGCCATCGCCTTTTTCTCACGCGAATTATTCGACTCACGTTTCATCGTAATTGCCGTATGGGTCCTTGCAGTTATATTTATTGTTATTGAAAGGCTTCTGGTGCGTGCAATCCAGCGATCACTTCGACGATACGGAATCGGCATGCAGCGCGTTTTGATAATTGGTAAAACAAAATCCGGTCAGGCCCTTCGAAAATATTTTGAAGCGTATCCTCGTCTTGGCTATGAAGTCATCGGACATGCTGCACTATTCAACGAATCAACAAAAGACAAAATCCTTGCTCTAAAAAAGCGTGAAATGGTCGACATGGTCCTTCTTGCAAACGGGGACGCTGATCGAAAAGAGGTACAAGAGATTAAAACTTTTACAGATATTGAACATCTCGGATTCTTATATTCTGCGGAGCTCGTTCCAGGATCTGGAGCGCGGCCAATCGTCCATACACTTGCAGGGCAACCCGTAATTGAAATCCCAAAAACACCACTAGATGGTTGGGGCGCTATCTACAAGCGTGCTTTCGATATTATCGTCTCACTTATTTTGATAATTTTGACACTGCCAATCCAACTTATCGCAGCAATTGCGATTATCATTGAAAATCCAGGCCCTATTTTGTTTGTACATAAACGAGTTGGCCAAGGTGGCCGGATCTACAACCATGCTAAGTTCCGGTCAATGATTAAAGATGCCCACAAATATCGCTTCGATCCTGATTTTATAAAGAAATACGGAAATGAACGTGAGGGCACTCCCCTTTTTAAACTTGAGCATGATCCACGAATAACACGCGTCGGTGCGATAATGCGAAAACTCTCCATCGATGAAATCCCTGAATTCTACATGGTACTTTTTGGAAAGATGAGCTTGATCGGACCACGACCTCATCTCCCTGGAGAGGTAGAACAATACAAGGATCAACATAAACGAGTCCTTACAATCAAACCCGGCATTACAGGTATGGCACAGGTCGGAGGGCGTGCTGACTTAAACTTCGACGAAGAAGTTCGGCTCGATATGCACTACATTGAAAACTGGAGCCCTTGGCTCGATCTCGTTATCCTTATAAAAACACCACTAGTCGTATTTTTTGGAAGAGGCGCGTACTGACAAAAACCAATAAGATGCAACGACACCCGTCGGATCGAGGTCCAACGGGTGTTTAAGTTCTAGGAAGATCAGCAAGCTCAAGGAGCGAGCTGGCCCCATGGGAAGTGGGTGACATCGAGGTCTAGGTCTATGCCAAGACTATCTCGGAGAAACACTCGAAGTGCATCGAATGTCCTTGGTCCGAATCCCACCATCTTCGTACCCGAATCGGTGATAGTCCGTATGGTTGGCATTTCTCGGCGCGTACCCGTACGATGCCGTACCCAGAATCCACCTTTCCCCTTGTAGATCAAGAGAAGATCTGCGACATGAGTAATTCCATGATCTTGAGAGCGATTGAATATCGCTGTCGGAACGTCATCGAGTTTATCAATCAGCTTGAACAAGTTCGGATTCCATCTTGGCTCAGGGTCACGCAGAAGCGCCTCGGTAAGCTCGCTCGCTGGACACACGATGGTCAATTCTGCCCCCTCTCGTTCCCAGTCGTGGGCAACCGAGGTGAATCCCTCGAACAAAAACGCAGTATTCTCGCCTGCTCCGCCGGTATAAATGAATGACTCAGCTGAACGATTGCGCGCAAGGACCATGAGCTCAGAGGCTGTGGGCTCGCGTCTGATCGGACTGGGACCATTACCATCTTGTAGGTCGATGAAAATCTTCATGAAAGCTCCCCTGTGTGGATCTGCACGTTATCAAGATCTTCCGTTTTTTTCAATAAATACAGGTTATACATCTGCTGAAGATTTGAGCCTTAAGTTATCCTACTTTTTATAATCTCAATATATATCAGGCGCTCAATCCTTCTGATAAATTTTTTCCACACTCAAACCCCGCGCCATAGCCCGGCGCGGGGTAAGTTTGATCGTAGCCAGTTTTCAGCTAGATCAGAAAGTTGATTGCAAGTCTTGATACCACTGGCACCGTCCACCCAACGCACAACACGCAAGTGACAAGAAGAGCGTCACGCTCAACGAAGTCCCAATCAGCCACGCTCTTTCCGTAGTTTTTCTTTCGTGCCGTGTATCCGACAAAAAAGAAAAAACAAACGAGGCAGATGGCAATTGCAGTTAGCTCGGCCAGGGAATCATCAGCGTACAGTGAGACTGTTGCAAACGACAAGTCCAAATACAGGCAGGCGAATATGCCGATCGGAATCAAGGTCCAATACTTCGCAATAATGGACCACCTGTTTGAGATCGCGAGCTCAACAGCCGAAACCAATCTAAATATGGCTATAGCGACCATCAGCTTGATCCGATACCTTAGAGTTCCTCTCGCCAAAATGCACCTCCAAACGTTGTAATTTTCGCTGACCAAAGATCAACGAGCCAGTTAAACAGATTTACAGCAATAAGTCAATAGTCATAGCCTAAAATAGATGTTGCACAAACGCCCACCCAGGAGTTCCCGGGCGGGCATCGGACGTCGTCAGTCAGTAGCGACTAGCAGATCTTGCGAAAAGATATGGTGCCATCACCAACGTGACGGACTGTACACACCCCGTTACCTACAGAGACGAGGTCTTTCACCGTTGTATTCCCTGCGCGCACTCGAGTACGAATCAAACCATCCCAGACTGAATCTATGCTAGTTGATCTGGTAAGAACCGAGAACACGGGGATTGCACGCCCGCTATCCTCCCTCACCTCTCTGTCATCTTGCCAGTACAGAATCAAACGGTCACCAACGCGACGCATACTGCTACCGCGAGTCCGCAGTACGATTTCGTCCAGACCATCAATCAACTCACCGCTCGCACTGTCGATGAACACAAGTCGGTCAGTTTTCTCGAACGTAATCAACGCGGCGAGAGTCCTGTCGTTGAGCACTTCGATTTGCCTGAATGTATAGCCCTGAGGAAGAAGAAAGGACTTCATTCCACCTTGGAATCTGAATTCAACGATTCTCTCCCGTGATTCAGCCCCTTCGGAGACCACGAAAAAAACACGATCACCCCCTCTACACTGCCTACCTGCACGAATGTCCACTTTACCATCGATAGTGATCTGTCCGATGGTGCCATCAATGGTCATCAGAAACACTATCGAGCCACCTCCACGGGCCGGGAAGGTTTCCAGCCACTGTCGGTTTCCCTCTACCTCTCGTAAAGTACCAAACAGCGCCTGCCCACCATTGCCCGACTGACGCATACCGCCCCAAATGACAGAGTTGAGTCGACGAATGCCGATGACCGGGAATGCACCCATAGCGCCAAGTACATACGCACCTTCAGCACTACAAAGCTCACGGTGAGTTTTATCCGATCCTTTTGCACGCCACAAATGAAGTACGCGGCAGACGCGATCTTGCGAGATTTGAACCGCCATATGCCGTGCACCCTCACTATCCTCCCAAAGCCAAGGGAGAAACTTCCGATTGAAGAGCGCCTCTTCTCCCTTATTGTAGCCCTGACGATGCGTGACGAGATACTCTGGCGCAAGCTCTACACTCCAATCACCCCACACGAGATGATACAAGCCCCTATCGTCACGGTAGGAGAATGAAATTTCCCCACGCTCCCATTGAAGATGACTCACGTTGAAATGCCCTCTATCCGATGGCGCATTCTTGCTCCAGTCACCGTAAGGAGCGGACCTGTCTAGAATCTCAACACGACCATGACCATCAGCCCCCCGAGCACTCACGGCAATCGTACCGTCAGCGGCAACTGCAATATCATGCACCTGCAGTATCCGACATTTGATCTGACCACTCTCACCCGATGCGAGGGTTGTAGGGTTGCCACGGAGACCCTCATGGGCACGCTCAAGGCGTGGGTTGTCGAAATCACCAGTACTAATGGCTGTAGCTATTTCCACAAGCATACCGGCGAACACACTTCTCAGACTTTCTGACATCATGTACTCCATTCCTAAAATGATGCAACGCGGATCAACCAAACCTTTTTGGCTAAGAAGATTGCTAACATCAAATCGGGAATTATGGATTGACAGGCATATGCCCGGCCGTCGAGTGACGGCATCTCAAACTATCACTTTAAAGTACTATTCGTCAATCATTTCAACATAAAAGTACGTATTGCGCAGCCTCGCCTTTCCTGGTAAGTTCCTCTTATGAAAGTCGCACTTATTCACGACCATCTCATCCAAAGCGGTGGAGCCGAACGGGTTCTTGAGGCTATGCAGGATATTTGGCCGGATGCTCCAACGTTTACGCTGCTATACGATCCTAATCGTATGGACGGCACTTTTGGACATCGCGACATTCGAACATCGTTTTTACAAAAACTCCCGGGCGCTACATCTGCACCCCGATGGCTCCTACCTCTCATGCCAATGGCGACTGAGAGTTATGACCTTTCTGGATTTGATGTCATCGTGTCGTCAACCAGCGCATTTTCAAAGGGCATTATTCCACCACAAGATGCAATCCATATTTGCTACTGTCACACGCCAACGCGATACCTTTGGTCTGACACCCACAGTTACGTCGAGAGCTTAAAAGTTCCCACCCCGATCAAGTACGCACTTCGACCACTACTTACAAAACTTCGAACATGGGATCGCCTGGCTGCAGATCGCGTAGACCATTTCATTGCAAACAGCCAAACTGTCTCAAGCAGAATCGATCGCTACTACGATAAAGACAGCGACATCATTTTTCCACCGGTAGATATCGATCAATTTTCTATCTCAGATCGTCCAAAAGAGTACTACCTAATCGGTGGACGGCTAGTGGACTACAAACGATACGACTTAGTCGTGGATGCTTTCACAAAACTTGGCTTACCTCTTAAAATATTTGGATCTGGTCCAATTGAGGAAGACCTTCGTGCACGTGCTGGAAAAAATATTCAATTCCTAGGACGAGTTTCAAACGAAGAACGTGCTCACTTATTCTCAAACGCAATCGCTTTCCTGCACCCACAGGAAGAGGACTTTGGAATCACGCCAGTTGAATCCATGGCTGCAGGCCGACCTGTAATCGCATATCGAAAAGGTGGAGCCCTTGAAACTGTAATCGAAGGCAAGACAGGTACATTCTTTGATTACCAAGAATGGGAAGAGATAGCCGACACGGTTATGCGTTTTAAACACGAAGAATTTGACCCGCAAGCAATCCGAGAACACGCCAAACAATTCTCAGTAGAGAAATTTCACAATAATCTTCGATCTTTCGTTGATAACACCTGGAAAGACCATCGTCAAAAGCATTTAGGACTTTTATGAAGATCGCGATAGACATACGACATCTCGGCGCACCGCATCAAGCTGGGGTCGGAAAATATACGCTCAAACTAATTTCTGAGTTAGCTCAATTGGCACCCGATGACCAATTTTTTCTATTTGCATCTGGTAGACCGCAAACACTAGCCTATCTACCAAAGTTCACAGCACCAAATATTACTGTGATCGAAAAAAATATTCCAAATCGATTACTGTTTCTACTATTTCTTTTAAAAATCAAAACAATCGAGTCTCTTCTTCCTGAGCAACCAGATATCTGGCTATTTCCAAATCATAATATTATACACACCAAAATTCCCTACGCACTCACTGTGCACGACATTAGCTTTGATATTTTTCCTGCTTTTTTCACGCTTAAAGACCGGCTGAGGTACAAACTTGGAAGAGCAAAAGAATTCACACAAAAAGCAAAACATATCTTTGCAGTATCGGAGTCAACAAGGCGTGACCTGATTGACCGTTGGAATATCGATCCTTCCAAAGTAACCGCAACCCCTCTTGGCGTTGATTCCAAATACAATGGGAAAGAATTGCCTTCGGACAGCTCTTATCTCTCACTGCATAAGATTCGAGGCGAATATCTACTATGCCTTTGTACCCGAGAGCCTCGCAAGAATCTCGAAGCGGTTATCGAGGCTTATGCCAGTTGTGACAACCTTCCAAATCTAGTAATTGCCGGAGGTCGTGGCTGGAAATCTAAAACCTTGGACGAAGTTATCAAGAAATCTGGGGTGAAACATCGAATTCAAGTAATCGGATACGTACCCGAAAAACATAAACCAGCGCTATACCGTCATGCAAAAGCTTTTCTCTTCCCATCGTTTTATGAAGGCTTCGGACTTCCCGCCGCCGAGGCAATTGCGTGTGGCACGCCAGTTATTGCGAGCTCAACAGGTTCACTGCCTGAGATAGTCTCCAAAAATGCCATACTAGTAGATCCGTTTAATGTGACCGACCTGGTACAGGCGCTGAAGATGGTGAATGAAAAAAAGACTCAAGATAAACCCGAGCATTCCTGGAGCGACACCGCAAAACGCACATACGAAATTTTGAAAAATCTTTCATAGGCCATCGGATCAAGACATAGACTCTAGAAGAGTGAATACGCAACCCGGTTGCGTATTTTGCTATATGGGCACAAAGCACATTGGACCGGCTCCCAAAAAGGGGCCGGTCCACGACGCTGCTCTCACGAGTTCTCCAATTTTACACTCTTGATGTCCATACGGTGTCTAGAAGCCCACTCAGTGACTACGACTACACCTACTCCCTTGATAGAGATCCGCCCATTGCAGAGCTTCACAAGCCACGCGTTTACAGTGTAGCGCTTGCCATCAAATTCAAATGACGTCATGTATACAGCGATGTTAGCCACACACTGAGGCTCGCCACCATATGTAGTAAGACATGCAATCACAGAGCCGACGCTGTGACCAATATTCTTCACCTGCACCACCTTGCCCGACGGCAACCCTACAAGGAATACCGGGACTGTCGTTCTGTCTGGTACAAAGTTGTACCGGATTCCTTCGAATGAAAGTTTATACACTCCTACTTCCATCAATCACCTCCCGAGATGTTTTAGCATACATAAATTAAACAAGGAAGCCCGCTCTTAGCACATCTCAAATCCCGCAAAACTTTTTTAAGAATCACACCCTCCATGCATTATCGTGTAACTAAATTGTTCACCTGATTTTTCACTGTACACAAAAGATAACGTTATCCACTTTTCGCATATTTTAGCTAAAAAACAACTACCCTGCGTGGTATAATGTGTGCATGAGGATTGGTATCGATGCACGATTTTACGGTCCACGTTTTGGAGGTGGCGGCCTTGGTCGTTACGTCTCCGAATTAGTGACTCATCTTCAGCTCATCGATACAGACAATGAATACGTTTTGTTCTTGCGAAAAGAAAACTTTCACGAGTGTGAAATTGTAAATCCTCGCTTCTCAAAACGACTGGTAGATATACCCTGGTACACAGTTCAAGAGCAACGACAAATGCCTGGCCACGTACGCCGAGCACGAGTCGATGTCATGCACTATCCTCACTGGAACATCCCGGTGTTTAGCAAAACTCCGTTCATTGTAACGATCCACGATCTCATTCTCCTACAAGATAAGGCGAGCGCAAGGAGCTCAACGCGACATCCGCTGATACACGGTTTCAAATATGCAGGCTTTAGAACGGTTCTGGAAAATGCGATCCACCGATCAAAACACATCATCTCAGTTTCACAATATACAAAAGACACAATCCTAGACCACTTCGGACTTCACTCAGACAAAATCACAGTCGTTCCAAATGGAGTGATCCCGCAACGTGAATCTCGAGGGGTGAACCTAACAGCACTTGGTGTTTATCAGCCATACTTCCTGTACGTCGGTAATGCATACCCGCACAAGAACCTCGAGATGATGATGCATGCATTTGCGCAGTTCCACCCACATCACCCACATGTACAACTCGTAATTGCAGGCCGTCGTGACCTTTTCTCGCATAATCTTGAAAAAGAAGCTTCTGAGTTAGGTCTTGCACCCGGAGCCGTACGATTCGTTGATCTACCAACCGATGAAGAGGTCGCCGCATTATACAAAAACGCTGCCCTATTCATCTTCCCATCGCGCATTGAAGGATTTGGAATCCCTCCGCTGGAAGCTCTCTCATACGGAACACCAGTAGCTGCGGCACATAGCGCATCTCTACCTGAAGTATTACGCGACGGTGCTCGATACTTCGATCCAGATGATATCGAAAAGTTAACGCTCCTAATGCGTGATGCCACAGAAGCACCTCATCGATTTGATGACTCGATCCATGCCGGAAAAAGCCAGGTAGATCGCTTTACATGGATGAAAAGTGCCAAACAAACTCTAAAAGTTTACAACGAGCTAAGTTTGCTCGATTAGTAATCACCCCGTAATCACCCGGAAGTCCCATGCCTTCTTCCTCAAAAAAACGTAACACCTCCCGCTTGTCATCACGAGCTTCAAAGGGAAAGAAAAAAACTGATACACAAAAAGTATCAATGCTTTATGATGCGTCATTGCCAATTAGCCTCAAAAAGAAAGGCGTTGAGACGTCAAAAGGCTTTTCAATAAAACCTCGCACGCATCAAGCGAGCCCATCACCTTACATCGTGCATCTGTCGCACGAGAAAGAAGTTGCCAAGCCGGTTTCTGCAGCGCAACGCATCGATCAGCTAGCTAAAGAACTAGTTATTGACCACGCATACGAAGAAACAGTGTCTGAGGATGAGGTAAACGAGTCTTTAACAATAACCCTAGACGATTTATCAGCACAGCTGCGTGAACCGGAAGTGAACATCAGTTCAAGCTCACTTAAGATCGAGCGAGCTGTAATTGAGCATGCTGTTATCGAGCCATCACGCGCGCCAGTGCAAGCAGTACAGCCAATTATCTTATTTGAGCAGGAAAATGTTATAGCACCTGTTGATGAGGTCATAATTATCCAAGAGGTCGAAGAAGAGCGAACGAAGGAACCGATTCGTCTTCGTCTTCCAACCATTTCATTACCAAGTTTTCAAAACATAGCAGCACGCCTTCCAGGATTACTACCAACGCAGGTTCGTCACAGAGCGATCGCATCATTCGTTGTACTTTCGATGGTTGCAGTCCTCCCTCTTCACGCCATGCAGTCAATCGTGAACGTAACGGACACAAAAGACGACATCACTTCAATCGGAACACAAGCAATCGATGAGCTGAGCCGTGGAGCACATGCAGTTGAAGCGCAACGATACGATGTAGCACAGTCAGACTTTACGCGTGCCGGAGAACGATTCGCTGAAGCTCAGGATTCTCTACAAGACATGCATCTCGCTGTATCTGCACTAGTTAACCTCATCCCACAGACCGACAGAACGTACGAAACAGTGCGTGGACTTGTGGTTGCAGGAAAAGAACTATCGACTGCAGCTTCCCTCTTCGCACAAGCGGCGGATGACCTAGCAAACAAAGATAGCATCACACTCACAAGTAAAATCAATCTACTTTCAGCGTACATCGCATCAGTACAACCGCATGTTCAGCTAGCACGAGAAGCGCTTGAAAATGTTGATCCAACTCTAGTGCCAGATGATCAACAAGAGCGAGTAACGGAGCTACTCCTCACCGTCCCGCAGCTCGAAGAGTCTGTTAAAGAATTTCTTACATTCTCAGAAACTTTGGTTCTCATCCTCGGTGATGAACAAAAAATGCGATACCTTGTAAGTTTCCAAAATAACACCGAGCTTCGTGCTACTGGAGGATTTACTGGTAGTTTTGCAGAAATGGACCTCCTAAACGGAGAAGTAGAGAGCGTTTACATCCCAGAGGGTGGAACATACGATCTTCAAGGTCAGCTATCAAGTTTCGTTGAACCACCACAGCCACTCAGCTTACTTAACAGTCGCTGGGAATTTCACGACGCAAACTGGTTCCCTGACTTTGGAGCTTCTGCTTCTAAAATGATCGACCTCTATACTGATGCCGGAGGACCAACGGTTGATGGAATGGTCGCAGTAAATGCAACTCTACTACCTAAACTCCTTGAAATCACCGGGCCGATCGAGATGCCGGAGTATGGGCGCACAATCGATGCGGAGAACTTCCTATTTGAAACTCAAAAGATCGTCGAATACGAATACGAGCAGTATCAAGGCGTTGATGGACGTGAGGAAGATGCTCCAAAACAGTTTATTGGAGACCTTGCTCCAAAAGTTCTCGAGCTACTAGCGCAAGGTGACATGGAGACGCTACTTTCTGTCGCAGACGTGCTTGGGTCAGCACTCAACGAAAAAGATATCCAAGTCTATTTCCAAGACAACGACATCCAACGTGAAATCGAAGCATTGGGTTGGTCTGGATCAATGAAGCAAACTTCCGGCGACTATCTCATGGTAGTAAATACAAATTTGGGAGGTGGAAAGACAGACTCTGTCATCGGTCAAGACATCATCGTAGATATCGATATCACAGAAGCTGGTGAAATCATCAATACAGTTACTATTACAAAAGAACATCACGGTCTGCGCGATGCAATCTTCGAGGGAGCAAACAACGTAGACTATCTCCGGCTCTATGTTCCAAACGGTAGCGAGCTTATTGAAGCTAGCGGATTCGAAGTACCTCCGTCCGACCTATTTGAAACTTCAGAATTTCTCCTAAACCAAGACGAGGACCTTGAACTTATGACGGCGGGCTTCTGGCATGATCCAGAATACGACGTTGATGTTTGGCAAGAGTCTGGAAAGACTGTATTTGGATCTTGGATGCAAACAGCACCTGGCGAGATCGAAACCGTAACGTTCCGATACAAACTTCCATGGACAGTAGATCTATCTTCGCCAAACGACCTTCTATCAGCCGCAAAAGAACGACTTGGTCTACGTGACCTTGAGAGCTACAGCCTACTGCTACAAAAACAATCCGGAGTAGAAACTCGCAATACATCAGTATTCCTACACCTTCCAGAATCAATGAACCTTCTGTGGAGCTCACACGAAGGACTGCGTACCGATGGCGTTGATCTTACAAACAAACAGGACGTATTCGTGCATTTCCTGATGGAACGATAAGGAAACGGGCGTAGATGCAACAGATACTTATCATCCGATGAATGCGCAACACCAATCAAACCGAAAGCAGCTTCAAATGTGCAACTTTCCAAAAAAATATGACACATAAAAAAACGTCCCACCGTAAACGTGCACACAAGAAAAAGCCTTCACGAGAAGAAGAGCAAGAGCTCCTCATGGAAGAAGGTCTTGAAGCTATTTATGGAAAGAAGGAGGACATCGACTTTTCAAAACTCGACCACGATCAGGATCGTTTAACTAAACTCCTGATTCGTTTAGTTGTCGGTCTGGGTCTAGTAGCTACTATGGCTTGGAGCGGCTTTTTTGTCTTCATGAACTATGTAAACCCGCCACGAGATGAAACATTCACTCTGGAAATCTTGATGGATGAAACTTTGGTTAGCGGAGAGGCTACAACGATTGAAATACTTTACACAAATCCAACCACCGTCCCTATCGCTGCCCTCTCGATCGACGTGAACCTTCCATCTTCCTTTGTAATAAGCCAAACCAATCAGCCACCGACAGATACGGATCAACTCATTTGGGATCTTGGAGAACTGACTGGCTTAAGTGACAATCATATCGTAATTGAAGGAACTTGGTTTGCAGACACGCCGTCTGAAACACCCATACAGGCCTACGCGACCTACCGACCAGGTAATTTCAACTCTGAGTTTGAAGAGATTGCTGTAGCATATGTGACCAGCCTTTCAAGTGTCTTGGAGCTAAGTGTAGACGGTCCTGAGGAGCTTGCTCCTGGTGAAACTGGTGCCTACGCAATTACATTGATAAACAATGGTGAATTGGCATACGAAGAAGTGGATATTTCGTTAGATTTGCCCGATGGTTTTTATCTTGAAAGTAGTGAACCTGAGCTTGAAGCCGGCTCACCTGCAAACTGGACAATTGAAACAATTGACCCCGAACTCGAAACGACTATTCTCTTTGAAGGTTCCTTTGCGGCCGACATCGAAGGTTTCCAATACTTTGATACCTTGGCCTACATGCAAATTGATGGACGTGAGCTTTTGCAAACGCAAGTACAGAACTATACAGACGTATTACGGAGTGATGTTTCCGTATCCCTCGCAGCCAATGGTGCGACAGACACCGTAGCACTCGATCAAGACGGCACATTACGCGTCAGTTTAGGTCTTGAGCAGTCAGGAAGCGAGGATCTAGAAGACTATTCCGTCCTATTGAGTTTTGAAAGTGAAGACAGCTTCCCAATTAACTGGAGCAGCTCACAGCTAGACGGAGGTACGCTTACACAAGACGGAATCGCGTGGAGCGCTGAGGACATTGGAGCGATGGCGTCGGGTGTAAAAGAACTTCTCAACCTCTCATTCCCTATTGAAGCTATCGGATCTGGAGATGCTGATCAATTTGAAATAACCGCACTCTTTACAACGGCTGACGGTACAGTTCGTTCGTCACCAATCACCGTATCGATAAACTCAGAGGCAGAACTCGCGACATCTGTTCGTTACTTCAACGAAGAGGGGCAAGCACTTGGATCTGGACCAATCCCTCCAGTCATCGATGAGGAAACAAGTTACCGGGTGTACTGGGTTTTGGAAAACGACCTACACACCCTCAAAGATATTCGCGTGAGCGCTACCCTACCACCACATGTAACGTGGTCTGATAAAGTAAATACTGATCTGGGTGATATAACCTTCGACAGCGGAAGTAGTACAGTGAGCTGGACTGTCGCAGAGCTCTCAACTGCAATCAGTCATCTGGAAGGCTACTTCACCATCTCTATCACACCGGACGTGGACGATATCGGATCTTTTGTAAAATTAACCTCGAGCACGGATTTGCTTGCGACAGACACAGTAACTGGTACACAGCTTCACCGGGCACAGGACAATCTCACTACCGAGGCGCCTGATGATGAGTTTGCAAGCGGGCAAGGAATTGTTGTAGAGTAGTAGACTCCTGTAACAGCCATTGTCCTGACTTCATTCGCTGTCTGTTGGGCTACAACAAGCTCCAACCTCGTTAGCGTAGCCCTGCTATGCTTCCTTGATTGTCATTTGTTTCGCCACAACATCCACTCGAATGAATCTAGAACATGACCGTCACAGGAGTCTTTCGCTTTCAATTTTCAGATACAAACCAATACACAGTTTTATAATAATCAATAGACACTCGCAACCTCACACTCTTTTTAATCGATAAGCTGCGGAGCGTTTTCTTTTACAGGGAGAGTAGATCTGGTATGCTATTTACGCCATTTGGCATCAACCTGATACCCGGAAACATCGTGAACAACATCATTGCAGGCGGCGGATACGGCTATGTCGTCACAGACGGAGGCAGCCTCGGCGTCAAGAACGGAAGTACCCTCGTGACCATTGGCGGCCACGGTCAGTCACCCCAGCTCATGGAGAAGTGACCGTCACCTCCACCGCGTAGCGTCAACTCTCGGCGCCTTGGACCGGTCAGCTCTGCTGGCCGGTTCCTTCGTTTTCACGCCACAATACCCTTTACATAATAGACCTTTCTGCTATGCTAATCAGGCTCATCTCCGAGCTCCAGCAAGAAGGTACCCATGAACTACGAACTCATCTCCGGCGAACTCCAAGGAGCACCACCCGACGGCGTGCGTGTCCCTGTCGGTGGTGGCCGAAAACGCTCACTCTCCATCGTGCATCGCGGCGAAAACGGCATCGTCTCGACCGTCTGATGGATACCTCCATCGACGAGAGCGCGTGCGTCTAGGTGGCCTGAAGTCACCAATACGCTTCTGATCCGGCCCCTTGTGGCCGGATCTTTGCATTGTGGATATTTATTGTATTCACCTCTCAATCATGCTATCGTATATTAGAACTTTGACTTGTCATCCAGACACTTCGGGTTCGTGCTCCACGCTTTGGACACATCATGGAACAGCCGCTGACCGCCATCCCACCCGCCGCCGCTTTCGACCACACCGCCGACCATGCCGACTGCGACGCCGCGGACACCGTGCACACCGCCTACACCGACGTCAACAACGAAGCCGCCGCTGGCTGAGACCGCGCAAGACGCGCAGTCTGAGTCAGTGAGTCTGGGCGCGATCGGAACTCCGATCGCGCCCGCTTGCTTTATACAAAAACACCTGGATAAACCAGGCGTCTTTTTTATTACAAATTTATTACTACAGCCGAATCCTCAACCGTCTTAAAACACGGACTGTGCGGTATGCTCCGTACCACAAATGCTTCACTGGTAAATCAAACGTACCAGGATGCTCTACAACCTCACCTGAAAATCCATATTTATATCGAGATATTCCAGACCACGCATGTTTCTTTGAAGCACCAACTGGAGCCACTCCCCAAAAATCAAACCACTTCATATCTTTTTCTATAGCATCAGCTATCAAATGCCAATGCAGCGCGTAGGGCGCCATAACGTTACGATGCAAATTACTAGATGCGCCGTGCAAATATGTTCTCACTCCAGCAAAATCGATCATTATGTTTGCGGCCAGTGGTCTCCCTTCATAAAACCCCATAGCAAGGTATGCCTTCGCCTCCCCATTCAACGTATCGAGCATCTTCTGATAATACGCATTTGGGTGTCCTGAAAACTGATCACGATTAGTTGTCTGGTCAAGCAGCCTCACAAAATCTGGGAACCTCTTTCGTGGAACTATTTTAGACTCAACCCCCTTTTTCAAACCTAAACGAATATTATAACGGGTTTTCGATTTACACTCCTTAAGTAAAGTCTCCTCGCCCTTAGACAAATCCAGCATAACCGTCGTTGCAGGTTGCATATGCGGAACTTTCAACATACGCCCACCCTCACCGGGTTCAATACGCAAAAACATGGCTTCTGGCAGCTGTTCGCGGAGCACCTCAACCTGCCGTTCGATAGACGCATTTCCAAACGGCCCCTTTGGCACGTACCAGTAAAACTGACCAGCGGGCAAAGGGATCTTAACCGCTTGAGCCATAACTACCCCCTGCATATCAGACACATAGACGCGCTCAACCTCACGCCCTAGCGCACGCTGAAACTCACCCCACTCCCATGAGTGTAAAAACGCACCGAATCGAGGAGCGTACCGTTTAACCGCATTGTTCCATTCTGTGTGATTCATGAAATATAACTAATTGCCTTCTAGTTTTTATGACCCCAATAACTTAAGAGCCTCCCGAATTCTGTCGTCTGTTGTTTCGGCCGTAAGCTCCGCAACGACCAACTGAGCATCCTGACGACCATACCCCAAGCTCATCAAAGCATCGACAGTCTCGTAATCACTTGATGTTTCCTCCTGCGTAGTTACAAGCACACCCTGTAACTCAAGGATAATTTTTTGAGCAGTCTTCTTCCCAACACCCGGAACCTGCGTTAGGAATGCTACATCACCCTTTTCAATATGTGTGTGTAATTGGGCTCTTGGAGCAGCTCTCAAAATCTTCTGAGCCATTTTTGGACCAATCCCAGATATATCAATCATCTTTTCAAAAAGAGTGCGCATACCCTCGTCTACAAATCCAAACAATTCATGTCGATCCTCGCGAATATAGTCGTAAATATGTAGACTTAATACCTCTCCAGCTACTGGGTTGGCGTCGGTATAATAAACACTATAACCAATACCACCTACTCGTAACACAATAGAGTCTACGCCTACGTTTTGAACATTCCCTTCAAGAAAAGCAATCATATAGTATTTATTGTCTACAAATTACCCTCTTTTGCTTGATTGGTAAAGCGCCCGTGCACGGGTAATCCCATTTAAAATCTCGGTTGGATATTCATCAATTGATACCTCGGCATGACTATGCATTACCAGTCTTCGTATATCCTCTAAAACCTCTGCCCGCACATGACCAACTGGAAGCTTCAATAACTCAATTACGCTAATCGCATCAATCCCGGCACGTTCCGTAGCACTTTTCAGCTCACGAGCCTCGCGCAATCGAAGCCTTTCGTGCCTTCGGTCCAAACGATCTGGCGCCCCCTGTTGCTCGCTCTGCAGGAACCCGACAAAAGGGCCTATATCCACCGATGTCTTTCCATCTTTATAATGTAATGAACCTATCGCTGTGTCCAAAAGCAGTACGGCAAGCTGTAAATCTAAAATATTGTTCCCGTCCAAACCTACTTTCTGTGACCGCTTTAATAAAACATCGATCTTTGCAGGATCCGCTCCATCTTTGAAGAATTTTATTACATCGATGTGAGAGCGAACGAGTAAAGCCAACACTTCCCGATCCCGATCTCCCAAACGAAACAGATCCGACAATGAATCGCGCGCGTGTTCAAATCGATCCTCCATAGCACCTTGTGCATGTCCATAATAATGAACACGAGCACTGGTCTGATCATAAAACTTCTTCAGAGATTCCGAGATATCCAGTGAATCATCAGACGCTTCAACTGAACGAACAAGTTTAGAATACCGTTGGCTCAATGTATCTACATCCAGCCTAGACCCCTCAATAAAGCCTTCTGATGCACCAACGGAACCTTCTGTAGATGTAAATGAAACCGTGCTGGACTTTGCTAAATCGTGAATAAAAACAAAAGCCTCAAGTGTAGCCGCATATTCCCGCATGGTCTCCTCCAGCTCTCGAAGCTGCGGATGCCAGGACTGTTCTCTAGCAAATTCTTCAATATCCAAAAGTGATGCGCCCTCAATAATGGCAAAAAGCCCGGTCAACATTCGTTCAAGATGATCCATTACCATCAAGCCCTCGCTGTGATATGGCGGAGACTGAACGACTGTTCGAAGCGCTGTGACTTCCGGAGCAACAGCCTCTGCTTCAAATATCACGTCCCTCACACTTCTCATTACAGATTCAGATTTTTGAGCATTTGAAATCCAATCTTCAAAAAAGACCGTTTCCGACTGACTTCTTTTTGTTTCAAACGAATCCCACATACCCCTTTATCTTTGATTTTACAGATCAATTTTATCACATCTGTGTAAATCAAGGCCCCATTCTCTGCATGGCGGTATAGACATACAACAATACTTCTGTTTCAAACAAAATAACCGCCCAGATACTCCAGACGGTCATTCTATAGAATTTACTTTTTGTACGGTGTCGCTGTGCTCCAAGCCGTGTTGAATAACACACGCATAGTATCGGAGAAAATCTGCTGCTCAATGATTACCGTCTCCATGTCCCCTATCAAATTAATCATCGCAACACGATCAGCATATATCCAGATAATTCCAACAAAATCACCAAAAGCTTTATCAATTACTCTAGCCTCTACGCCGGCACTCATATTTCGTGGCTCCCCCTGTATAAGAACACGAATTGGTACATGCTTGAAATGTTCTGTTTTTCGAAGATCTAGCAAAACAGACTCGTCTAGCTGATCATAAACCGTATCGATGTTAGCCACCTCCAAAAGCTCGTCACTCTTAACCGAAACAACATCTCGGAACAACGCACGCAGTCCCTGTTCACCCGTATAAAAGCGAACTCGTGGACGGCCTCCTCCAACGCTCATTACGCGAAGTTCCGGCATGAGACGCTTCAACACATCAAGCTGACCCTTCATCTCAGTCATCCGACCTTTGAAATAGTCATCTAGCTTGTCAGGATCTTCTGCACTAAAAAATTTCTTCTTTCCACGCTGGAACGAACTGGCCAATCCCTTGTGCTGAAGAGCTCCGATGAGATCATACGCAGCAGTTCGTGATACTCCAGCTTTACGCGAAATATTCTGAACGCTCTCCGGACCAAGCGTAAGCATGGCCAAATACATGCGGGTCTCGGTATCAGTCAGGCCAAGTTTTGTTAGTACTTCCTTAAGATCTTTCATATAACTAAATCTAAACTAATGGTTTCATCTCGATTAATAACCTCCATAACCTAGGACGTTTATATTTGAGATCAATTTCGGTGCCTGCCTGCCGGTAGGCGGGCACGGGAAGTCCAGCTTAGCTGGATCGGGACCCGTAAGCCGAAAGTGGACCAAATACAAATGTCCTACTAAGATTCTAACACTGTCTTTATCACTTCGTCGACCACTGGAAGCACTTGGCCACCCTCAACCAATACACCCCAGCACTTTTCCTGACCGAATAGGAATCCTCCGAAGCGTTCATGTAGGCGTCCGGCAGCATCGGTATCTTGTACATATATTCTACGATTTCCCTGACGAATCAGCACAGGTCGTGGCTCATCGAATGATTTTGCGACAAGATAAGAAAGTGCGTCGCGGAATCCAACATCTCCCACTTCACTCTCAACGATGAGAAGCCCATCTTGCTCGCGTCGACCCTCCCACGCCTCGCGTGCGACCGCCTCTTCACGGGCACGACGCTCAGGTCCGAGCTCCATTGTAAATTCACGGTAATAATCCATCACCTGCTCCTGCTGCTCCTTCGTGATAGGTTCTCGCTTGAGCTCCCATAAAAATCCGCGATCAATAGCAGCTACTCCGCGTACCATCACTGGATCAAATCCAAATTCAATCAATTTAGCGTCGTCGAGGCTAAATGTAACAAGAAATTGCTCAAGCGAACTTGTGTCGTGAGTCCGATCAAGGTCATCGTAACGGTGATGATCGATAATAATAACTTCATAGCCATCGGACTTAAGCGTATCCTCTACTTCAGGCCCTGGAATCTCTACAATCACAATTTTCGTTGCATCTGGATTTGTACTCTTTAGACGCTCTAAGAGTTTTTCTTCTCGCTCAAGCTTAGCGCCATGTGGCTGATCAGAAATCAAAGTCGATATACCAAAAGCCGCTGAGATTTTTAAAATCTGCAGCGACTCTTCATCGTTCTTCGGACACACTAAAATCGTTTTATCAAAATTTTCCATAATTAGAATCCAATTTCGATATCAAACTCAGATGCGCGGAAAGATGACGACTGTTTGGTGTCAGGCTTTTCAAACGCAACAGATGATGAAAGTGTGCCGTCCCCAATCGCAGTATTGTGCTCATCAAACATCTTCTTCACCTCTGCATTGTCTGAGTAAACGAATAGATCAATCTTGTCCTCTATCGTGAGGCCTGCCTCTTTGCGTAGCTGGTTAACTTTTCGTACAACCTCACGAACCAAACCTTCTCGAATAAGGGCAGGTGTAAGCTCAGTATCTAACTCTACTTTTAAATCTCCTTCAGCTACAACTACTTCTTTCACGTTTACCTCTTGTGCTATCACTTCTGAGTAACCCTCACCCATACTTCCTGACGGTACGCTCACCTTCATAGATGCGAGCGGCTGCTTAATTGCACGTCCAGCTTCTTCTCGAGCGTCAAGTGCGCGACTCACAAGTGCACGAGCCTCTCCCATTTTCTCAATAACACCCTCATCAACCGCATCGGCAACTGGCCAGTCTGTAAGATGCACACTCACTCGCCCTTCTTGCGCTCCATATCCACCATCAACTGACTGATAAATACTCTCAGCTAACATCGGCATGAATGGCGCGATCATCTGCGCAAATGTATCTAGAACATGTCGCAAAGTAGCAAGTGCCTCGGTCTGGTCAGCACCCTCCTGCTTAAATCGGTCACGTGAGCGACGGATATACCAGGTTGAAAGATCGGTTACGAACGGTTGTAATACGCGAGCGGCCGTTTGAAGATCATAACCTTCCATAGCCTCTGTCTGCTCCGTAAGCACAGTATTAAGACGAGCCAGAATCCATCTATCCAACACATGCTCACCTGATGGTGATCTTCCATCTCCACTATCCTTATAAAGATTGTAGAAAGAAACAACGTTGCTCAAAATATTTATGAACTGCTTTGAAACATCCTCAACACCCTTTTCGTTGAAGCGAAGATTCTCAGCGTGCACGACTGGTGACGACATCAGATAATATCGAATTGCATCTGACCCAAAACGTTCCATCACTTCCATCGGATCTGGATAGTTCCGTAACCGTTTAGACATCTTCTTACCGTCTTCCGCAAGAACAATTCCGTTTACAATTACATTTTCGTACGCCGGCTTATCAAAGAGGATTGTAGCGATCACGTGAAGCTTATGGAACCACAAACTTGTCTGATCAGCGCCCTCAGCAATGAATTTAGCCGGGAAACCTTTTTCAAACAGCTCTTTATTTTCAAACGGATAATGGTGCTGAGCATACGGCATAGAACCTGACTCAAACCAACAGTCTAACACTTCAGGAACACGCTTATATTCTTTTCCATCCTTATTAAGAGTGAGTCCATCCACATACTGCTTATGAAGGTTGTCGATCTTCTCACCGGAAAGCGTCTCCAACTCCTCAATTGATCCAACACATAGGATGTCTCCATCTTCTGCACGCCATAATGGAAGAGGCGTTCCCCAATAACGTGATCGAGAAACCGACCAATCAGGTGAGGATGCCAATCCCTTTCCAAACCGTCCTTCTTTAATGTGTTCAGGCATCCAGCTGACCCCAGCGGCATTTTTTGTAAGTCGATCAACTATTGAACTCACTGACACAAACCAAGAAGTTGTGGAGTAGTTAATAAGAGGAGTGTCACAGCGCCAACAGTGAGGATAACTGTGTTCGATTTTCTGCTTTGAGAAAAGCTTTCCTGCGTGTGCTAAAGCCTTGATGATCTCAATATCAACCTTTGTATTGTCGTCCTTGGTCTTTACCGGCACGCCCTCAACTTTATAGCCAGCTTCCGAAAGTGGCTTTGCAACCTCATCAACAAATATTCCATTCATCTCAACGTGCATGATAGGTGCCACCCCTTCCTTCTCACCGAGAGCCTTATCATCATCTCCAAACCCAGGAGCAATATGCACTACACCGGTTCCATCCTCAACAGTTACAAAGTCGGCAGACACGACGCGGAATGCATTTTTATGATCAGCGAAATATGGAAATAGAGGTTCATACGTAGACCCTAGAAGGTCCTCAGTCTTTACCGGCCCCTCAACGGTATACTGCGAATCAGCAAATACATTTTCAACCAACTCCTTTGCCATTATAAACCTTCCTTCTTCTGTCTTAACTAAAACGTAATCAATATCCTCACCTATAGCGAGCAATACATTTCCAGGCAAAGTCCAAGGTGTTGTAGTCCATGCCAGAACATTAACTCCTTCATACTCACCGCTGGTCAACTTAAATTCTGCAATAACTGAAAGATCCTTAACATCCTTATACCCTTCGTTAACTTCAAACTTTGATAAAACAGTTTCACAACGTGGGCATACATGCAAAGACTTATTCCCCTCGTAGATAACTCCCTTATCCCACATCTGTTTGAAAACCCACCACACAGATTCCATGAAATTCAAATCCATCGTCTTGTAATCATTCTCCATGTCTACCCAGCGGCCAAGTCGGCGGACAACTTTCTTCCACTCCTTCGCATACACCATCACCTCTGAGTGACAGCTATCGTTAAACTTCGCGACTCCCATCTCTTCAATCTCTTTCTTGGAGTTCAACTCAAACTTTTTCTCGACAATGTTCTCAATCGGAAGACCGTGACAATCCCACCCCCATTTTCGATCAACTTTATACCCTTTCATTGTCCAAAAACGAGGAACTACATCCTTCATAACACCGGCGACGATATGACCATAGTGAGGAAGTCCGGTTGCAAATGGAGGTCCATCGTAAAAAGTAAACAATTCAGCATCGCTTCTTTGCGCGATTGAACGCTCGAAACAGCCATGTTCATCCCAATATTCTAGGACTTTATTTTCAACATCTGAGTGAGTTTCTCGTTTCGACATATAATTATTCAAATTTTCTATAAAAAAGGCCCGCTCTCGGCAGGTTTTTCGTGCAAACAGATCATCGAAAAAACCCCGCCATTTAAAGGCGAATGATTGTTTCTATAATAATCTGAGAACTTTTCATAACAGTGATAGCTTAGCGAAATTAGGCACAGGAGTCAATCTCCTCTATTGCTGTATAATGCCATCATATGAACCAGACTATTTACATCGGTGCAGACCATGCAGGCTTTGATCTGAAAGAAATTCTCAAAGAGCATCTCGAATCAAACGGCTATCATGTTGAAGACCTCGGAGCATACTACCTAGACCCGGCGGATGACTACCCACGTTATGCAAAAGAAGTCGCATCAGCCGTAGCCGAGCATCCTGGATCCCTCGGTATTCTTTCATGCGGAAACGCTGAGGGGATCTGTATTGCCGCAAACAAATTTGACGGTATTCGTGCTGGAATCGGTTACTCCACAAAATCAGCAGAGACAATGCGGGCTGACGACAACGCAAATATCATCTGCATTCCGGGCAGACTCAAAACGCCAGACGATCCGCTTGTAATTGCAGAAGCGTTCTTGGGAACCCCATTCTCCAAAGCCCCCCGACATGTACGCCGACTAGGATCACTCCACGCCATCGAGCATGAAGACGGTCCACTCACAACCGTAGTACCGGCATTACTCGTGCAACACGAAAATGAATTTCGAAAAAAAATAAACCATGCAGGACTACGTCAAATTGCCCCGCTATGGCAAATCGATATAATGGACGGTACACTCGTTGATCCTGTTTCCTGGGCAGACCCGCGAGTTATCAAAACAATGGGACAACTTCCAAACTTTGAACTGCATCTAATGATAGAAGATCCATTGCCGACAATCGTAGCTTTCAAAGAACAAATCCCTACCCTTACTCGCGCAATCATTCACGCCGAAATTCAAGAACCACTCAAACCTCTGATAACAGCCATAAAAGATC
This sequence comes from Candidatus Uhrbacteria bacterium, assembly GCA_018664485.1. Taxonomy (GTDB): domain Bacteria; phylum Patescibacteriota; class Patescibacteriia; order UBA9934; family UBA9934; genus JABJOE01. Next base: position 170,923 of record JABJOE010000007.1, read on the forward strand.
TGGACATTGAAGTCGGTATCGCGCTAAATCCTGAAACAAAAATCAGAAAACATCTCACTGATATCGAGCGATGCGATCTACTCCTTATTATGGGCATACATCCTGGGGCATCAGCACAACCATTTCTAGGACGTAAAATCCTGCGGAAGATAAAACGAGCTCGCAAACTCGCCCACCACATTCCAGTTGCAATCGATGGTGGCGTAAATATGAAAACAGCTCCTAAAATAGTAAGTGCGGGCGCACGACAGCTATGTACAGCGTCAGCTATATGGAAAGCAGAGGATCCAGTTGAGGCCTACCGCAATTTCCAGCACTTATAAGCTAAACACATTCCCCAACCCCCCTTTAAATCAAAAAACACCCGTGTTATACTCGTTTTGTACATAAGGAACTCTACAAGAAGTAGAATCCATAATATTTTTCACCTATGCGAATAGCTCTACACTTTAAGCAGTTAATTATTGCTTTCTTGGCACTTTCCATCGCTTTTGTCGGCGTTATGGTCGCACACGAAGCACAGGCACTTACAGATATCGACGATGTCGGTTCTGACTCACTGATCCGAGGTGAGACTTTTTCTGCCGTTTACTACATGGGTGCTGACGGATTCCGATACGTTTTCCCGAACTCAAACACATACTTCACTTGGTATGACGATTTCGATGCAGTTAAGATGATCTCTGACTCTGATCTCGCTACTATCCAGATTGGCGGAAACGTAACTTACCGACCAGGGTCAAGCATGATCAAGATCCAGTCTGATCCAAAGACTTACGCTGTAGCTCAAGGAGGAACGCTCCGACACATCGACTCAGAAGAAGTTGCTGTAGCTCTATACGGATCAGCTTGGAACACTCACATTGATGACGTTTCAGACGGATTCTTCACAAACTACAACATTGGAGACGTAGTCGAAGATGCAGATGACTACTCTATTTCTGACGAACAGGATGCATCAGACAGTATCAATGATGACAAAGGACTTGAGGAACCAGAGTTGATCGAGCTCACATCTGATGGATTTGATCCAATTGATGTCACAATCGACGCTGGGCAGGTAGTACAGTTCATCAACACTGATACTGAGAAGCACTCCGTTACTGCTGACGACCTATCATGGGGTTCTGGAACTATGCAGTCAGACGGTGAGTACGTTCACCGCTTCGAAGAAGAAGGAACTTACACATTCTTCGATAGTTATGACTCTTCAAACACAGGAGCGATCTACGTAGAGTAGAGCACCACAGAGCAGCGTCCTTCGAACTTCTCGTCATAATCCTTCGTCACCGTACAGTTAGTACGACTCCTCGGATTACTCCTCGAGCGTCCGAATGACATCTACTCTGAGGAGTTTACAAAAATTCAAGCAACAAAAGATGCGGCTAAGTGCCGTGTCTTTTGTTATACTGAGACTACAATCATTAGACAGCAATCAATCGAAATTGCTTTAGATACCGGTACGTCACGAGGCGGTCACGACAAGCCGATATATGAAGTAATTTTAAAAGATGAAACACTATGAAAACAATTCACTGGATCCTCTTTACTATCTCCTTCTGGATTATCCTTGCGCCATTCATTGGTGACGATATCCTCGTTCTATTTTTCGGAGAATTATTTGATCAAGACCAGATAGTGAGTCTGCTTCGTTGGGACGACCTCTTCCTCGGACTCGGTATTACAGTCCTAGCGCTCGTTGCAGTCACGATGGAACAAGGCTCAAAAAAATACCCTGGCCTCAAAGCAATGCACTGGATGCAGGTAATGCTTGGTACCTGGATTGCCGTTGCGCCATTCGCACTTAACTTCACCTACGAGCAATTCACCTGGTCACACCTTGTAACCGGTATGCTCGTGACGACATTCGCGCTGATGCACATAACCTACGAACCATAAAAACCGTCTCCTAAACTTGATCATATATATGCCATCTGTACGAGACATACCCTCTATTACTGACAAAAAGCTTCATTCACTGGAGAAAAAAGCGAACTTGATTCGCCAAGATGTTTTAAAAATGCTCCGCGAAGCCGGCTCTGGTCATAGTGCCGGACCACTCGGACTTGCCGATATTTTTACATCTTTATATTTTCACGTACTCAAACATGACCCTAAGAAACCAGGCTGGAGCGATCGTGACCGTCTATTGCTTTCATGTGGCCATGTAGTTCCTATTCGTTACGCTGCAATGGCGCATGCCGGATACTTCCCAAAGAAAGATCTGATGACATTGCGAAAGCTTGGATCCAAACTTCAGGGACATCCGGAAGTGACACAGATGAAATCGCTCGAAAATACGTCTGGACCACTCGGCGACGGTGGACCTCAGTCCTGTGGAATGGCTTACGTTGCAAAAGCAGACAAACTTCCTTGGCACACATACTGTGTACTTTCTGAGGGAGACTTGGAAGCAGGAATTACCTGGGAGGCTGCGATGTTCGCCGGTAAAAATAATCTCCACAATCTCACATGGATAATTGATCGTAACAATATTCAAATCGACGGCTACACAGAGGACATCATGCCCCTTGAGCCATTGGCAGATAAGTTTGCAGCATTTAATTGGACCGTCATTGAAATAGATGGTCACAACATAATGCAATTCGTTGACGCATGTCGTTACGCACAGACAATCTGGGAGAACCCGGTCGTAATTATCGCCCACACAGTCCCAGGAAAAGGAGTAGACTTCATGGAGTTTGAACCAGGGTGGCACGGAAAGCCTCCGGGAAGCGATGAGCTACGTGATGCATTACGTGAATTACGAACACTCGGAGGAACTATTGAAAGTGAATCAGAATAATATGAAAAATGTAAAAACAATTTGGATCTGGGTTAGCTCCATAATCATCATCCTATTAGCTGCAATCATACTTGTCTCTCTACGCGGAGCGAGTACATCATCAATGGATCCCGTATATATAGATTACGGCTACGATGAGGTATTCATGGAATCAGAATTCGCAGAGTCTGCTGCATCATCGCTGTACCTTGCCGATGGTAGCCTTGATAGGAGTTACGATGACGATGTTTCTGAACAAAATTATATTATTAAAACTGGAAGTATTGAGATGCGAGTGGATTCCGTTGCAGATGCCATGGAACAGCTCGAGACTACAGCGGCAACATACGCTGGCTACATCCAATACAGTTATATTGATCGATCCGATGAATTCGTTGACGGGTTCGCAACCGTTCGTGTGGACGCTTCAGTATTCGCTGCTGCCATGGACGATATTCAGGGACTTGCAACCGCAATTCACTACTCACAAGTTTCAAGCGACGATGTTACGGAACAGGTTTTCGACATCCAAGCACGACTCTCAAACGCTCAAGCAGAAGAAGAGAGCTATCTAGAAGTCCTTAACATCGCAACAAGTGTAGAAGATATCCTAGACGTCAGACGCTACCTCTCACAGGTGCGTGAAACGATAGAACGTTACGAGGCACAACTTGAATACTACGAAACAGCTACGTCTCTTGCCACGATCAGCGTTGAGATGACTGAAGAGACCTCTATCTTGTTAGACTCAGATACTTTTAGACCTAGTCAGTCCGTAGTAGAAGCAGCACAGACAGTTGTGTCACTAGCACAATCTCTAGTGATCGCAGTGATATGGATCATCATCGTTGGAGGAGGAATCCTCATCCCTATCGCTATCTTCTACTGGCTTGCAGGTAAGGTATATAGACGACTGAAAAAATAGATATGAAAAAGGAGCAACCAAAACTAGCAAGAAGCTGGAAAAATCCAAGTCGTCTTAAGCTAATCCCTACCCGTAATGGTTTCGGTGAGGGATTAGTCGAAGCTGGAAAGGCTGACAAGAACGTAATGGTGATCTCTGCTGACCTTACAGACTCAACAAGGGCAAGCTACTTCAAAGATGCCTTCCCTGATCGGTTTGTTCAGTTCGGAGTTGCAGAGCAAGCGATGGCAGCAACAGCGGCGGGTATGGCTCTCGCCGGAAAGACGGTTTTCATCGCAAGCTACGCCGCATTTTCACCTGGACGAAACTGGGAACAGATTCGAACAACTGCTTGTCTACAAAAAGCTAACGTAAAAATAGCTGGAGCGCATGCTGGGATCTCCGTCGGTCCAGATGGTGCAACTCACCAGATGGTTGAAGACATTGCAATTACGCGTGTACTCCCTGAAATGAAAGTACTAGTACCATGTGACTCAATCGAGACTCGTAAAGCGACGATTGCTGCAGCAAAAATGAAAGGACCGGTATATGTCCGCTTTGCAAGATCATCAAGCCCTGTCTTTACAACAAACGCAACTCCGTTTGCCGTTGGTAAAGCGCAGGTCTTCCGTGACGGATCCGACCTTGCCATCATCGCCTGTGGACCTCTTGTATATGAAGCCCTGATGGCGGCAGAGGAACTTTCAAAGCTCGGTATCGAAGCTCGAGTTATCAATAACGTGAGTGTAAAGCCGATGGACGAGAAGACAATCGTGCAAGCTGCAAAAGACTGTGGTGCGATCGTCACAATAGAGGAAGCTCAAGCGGCTGCCGGAATGGGTTCAGCGGTATGTGAAATAACATCGCAACACTTCCCCGTCCCAGTAGAACGTATGGGCATGCAAGACCGCTTCGGTGAATCCGGAGAGCCCAACGAGCTACTAGAGCACTTCGGATTAACTGCTCCGTATATTGTAAAAGCAGCCAAACGAATAATGAAAAAGAAGAAATAGTCATAGGCTCAATTTTGACAGAAAAGGGGTAAAACAAGGCTTTTTACCTCTTTTTTTGTTCATTGGCACTTGACAAAAGTGCTATTTTGTGCTACTATGTGAGGGTAGTTAAATTTCAAGTCTCTTTACAATTTAGTGAATGTGAGCCCACGTTGATATTTTGGGTGATGCCTCTAGGCTCACTCTACCCCCAGCTATAGCCTATGAGTTATAGCTATTTTTATTTGGGAAAAAGATGAAAGGACAGGCCTTTTCATCTCGGTCTCAAACCGAGTGTTCACACAGCTCTCGTTAGCACGAGAACACCCAATACATTCTCGGTAATCACTGAGTGAGGGTGGCAAGCTGTACAAGATGTCCTGGCGCCTATGTCATGGACAGCTATCCCGACCATGGGATAGGAGAACATACAATGGAAGAAAAGCTTGCAACCGATCAGAAGCGCCTCTCAAATGAGTTCCTGCTTGAATTCTTGAGTGCGACTAACAATGACGAGCGCTGCAAAGCGCTTATCAAGGAGTCATACCGACTCTGGCCGAACAGGGATGGAAATCTCTACGATGGAGCCGACCACCCGTACTGTGTCTGGGAGAACAATGCCACAACTGCCGTTTCACGCGAGGAGAATGCAAAGATCTGTCTCCAACACGCGAAATATGCAGACAGCAACTGCCCGTTCGCAGATGGCGGAGTCCTCTACGACTTTGTCACAACTAGTGTACTTCTGTGGGAGCCAGAAAAAGCCCGCATCAAAGAAGTTTACGAGTCACTGTAGTTCTACTATCTCCCCAAGCAACTCGCTTGGGGCTCCGCAGAGCACATCACACAGTGGTGGATTCCGCAGAGCAGGAATACTTCCCGCTTCAATACAGCCCTCGACCAACGAGGACATCTAATACATTCCCGGAGACTACCGGGTGAAGATGGCAGTCTGTGTAATATATCCTGACATTTGTGTCATGGATAACTATCCCTTGGTACGGATAGAAGTATACATATGAGCGCGATCCTCTTTCTCCTGCTTTCAAGTCTCCTAGCACACGCAGACGACATCGTCACTACAACAAGGGCCGAAACGGTTGTCGGTTATAGTGACGAGACTCTGATCTCCATAACTTCCGAAGTTGGAAGAGAGTGCTACGCCGCACGAAAGTGGCGACACTCAACTCTCGTATGCAGCGACATAGCAGTCTACACAATCCTTACGCACTCAGGTACATCATTGAAAAGTGTCAGTGTACCCATGTCGGCAACGACCTGGAATACTGCTCCGGTACCTGGTAGCCGAATCGAAATTAGGTGCGAAGTAACAGTAGATGAGTACAACAACACAAACGGGTACCCGCTATTCATCCGGCGCCTTGATGAGTGCTGGGCGAACTAGTCAAACCCTTCTCCCCCTGGTACTAACCGGGGGCTCGATATAGAGCATGACAGAATCGTGCCTTGCGTCGAGCTAGATCATATCTGGCCTACATGCAGCCCTCGACCAACGAGGACTTCCAATAATCCGGATTTCCCGGTGAGGATGACAAGCTGTACTAGATATCCTGCCCCTCGGGTCATGGATAGCTATCCCTTGGTACGGATAGAAGTAATAAGAGATGCCAGAACATCAGAAAACTGAGGCTATGCTAAAAATGATGGCCAGCCGGACGGCAAAGGAGCTTCCGCCCCTTCCAGATGGATCCAAAATCATTCTGGAAGACGCACCTTCCGGACTCGTTCTAGCCAGAAACAGTCAGCGAGGAGGAATGTTTAGAAGGTGGAACGATGACAGAGGTCTTTTTCGCCGATTACTAGATCTGCTTCTTGGGTACAGTAGGAAAGGAGTACCCGTTCGACTGTTCGACCTGACCTGCTCAAACCAGTTCGACCTAGTTGAGTCAGAGCACGTCATAAAGGAAGCGTACATGGAGCTTCGGTGCATCATCCAAACAAAGCCCAAACAGGTCTACCGAGAACTGTTTGGTAAAGCTGCACCTCCTCACTGGTCAAATAAGGAGGAGATGTGTATGCATAGACTAAATGATGCATTCAAAATCAATCAACGGAACCGCACTGATCTCTCTGGGGTCTTCGCGATCCGGTATGCGTGCGAATGCGCCATAAAAGCAAGCTACCCACTCTAGTACCTTCCCCAAGCTCTAAGCTTGGGGCTCCGCAGAGCACATCACATCGTGGTGGATTCCGCAGAGCAGGATAATATCCCGCTTAAATACAGCCCTCGACCAACGAGGACTTCCAATAATCCGGATTTCCCGGTGAGGATGACAAGCTGTACTAGATATCCTGCCTCTCGGGTCATGGATAGCTATCCGGAAGGATAGTGGTAGTCATGAAAATTCAAACAAAAACAGCTAAAGCGTTCCTTGAAGATAAAGTTGGCACAGCCACCATCCAGCTAATGTGGCTCCTGTTCACAGTCGAATGGGCATGGATGTTCTCTGGTGTAGCAGAGTACATGATCGCAGCACCAATCGGTGGAACGATCGTAACCTTTATTATCGCCGCGGCAAGTGAAAGCCGCGAGCAAGCAGAGGCCAGACAAGTGTCGCTAATGTTCCTCGCCTCTCCGCTTGCGTTCGCTATCTACGTCGTCCCTATGTTTTGATGAGCTTCACACCTCTTCAATTCCCTCCCCCGCGCCATCTGGTATAGCGGGGGTTTGAGTTTGGGCTTTATTTTTTACCAATAAACTGCGTGAGCTCAGCAAATTAAGGTTGATTTCATTACCTATAGCTGTTTGCGTGAACTGCGTTGTTAGCGTACGATACGCCTATTATGCGACTGAATAAATATATTGCTCAATCAGGATACTGTTCACGCCGAAAGGCTGATCAGCTAATTGAAGACGGTGTGGTGACCATCAATGGGAATCCATCAGAGGTAGGTCAAAAAGTGGCCCACAATGATGTTGTTGCAGTGAACGGTCAAAAAATAGAAATAAACGAAAAGGAAGTTTATTTAGCTTTTCACAAACCATTTGGCGTAATCTGTACCGCTGACGAAAAAGCCGACAATACTATTTACGACTACCTTCCTACTGATCAACGACTTCTGTATGTTGGTAGACTCGACGTTGAATCAAGTGGACTCCTGATCATGACAAGCGACGGGAATGTTGCAAACGCGATTGCGCACGGAAGCGGAAGTCACGAAAAAGAATACATCGTAACTGTCGACAAACCGATCAATCGAGCATTCGCTAAAAAAATGCGTGACGGTGTAATCATCGAAGGAGAAAAAACAAAACCAGCTCTTATCAAAAAAATGCGAGATGACCGATTCTCTCTCATCATCACACAAGGACGCAACCGACAGGTCAGAAAAATGTGTGAAGCTTTTGGATACAAAGTAAAAACACTTCGACGCGTTCGCGTTATGAACGTAAAGCTAGGAGCGCTTGGCGAAGGAAACTACCGGCCACTTACAAAAAATGAACGCCGAGGACTTTTGGCATCGCTAGGAATGAAACAAGCTTAAGGCCGGTTAATTTCGTTTTCCACTAACTACAAGTATGTGATGAATAAACGGACGGTACAAATCATTGATTTTTTGAAAACCATTGAGGCTTTTAAAACGATTGAGCGAGAAATCCCAACGTCAGCCGGGCGACCAGAGAGCGACGCTGAGCACTCTTGGCACCTAGCCATGTTCCTTATCGCCTTTCAAGCAGAACTACCACCAACCCTCAACATGCAACGAGCACTGGAACTCGCACTCATGCATGATCTTGTTGAAATCTACGCAGGTGATACCTTTGCTTTTGATATTGAAGGTCGTAAAACAAAAAAGGACCGAGAAGAACGAGCAGCTGTTCGTCTTTTTGATAAACTGCCAGACGACATCAAAGAACGTTTTACAAAATTATTCCGAGAATACGAAGACCAAACCTCAATCGAAGCACAAATCGTAAAGGCACTCGACAAATTGCAGCCAAGCCTCGTAAATTCTCAACTTGAAGGTGGCACTTGGGCAAAGCATGATCTTTCATATGAGAAAATCATGAAATACAAACGCCAATACGTAGAGCCATTTCCGTTCATCGAATCACTAATGGACGACATACTACAGGGCTCTGTAAACGAAGGACATCTTAGTCCGTAAATTCTCTTATGATCAAAACTATCATTTTAGCTTTTCTCTGGGCAGTTATCGCAACAGCTGCCTGGGCTGGATGGTCCGCAGCACCTTGGGTTCCGAGCAAAACGAAATATAGAAGATTGTTTTTAGGCCGAATTCCAATAAATGAAGGAGATACCGTTTATGATCTCGGTTGTGGAACCGGAACCGTTTTAATCGATGTACTTGAGAAATATCCAAATACCAAAGCAATTGGCGTTGAAATATCAATCATTCCCTACCTCGTAGCGAAATTCAGGTCATTAACGCGACCCAACATGCAAGTGCGTTACGGGAACCTTTTTCGGACAAACCTAGCAGACGCCGATGTTGTTTTCATATACCTTCTGGAAAAAGCGTATCCAAAACTGCTCAAAAAACTCCGTGGTGAGCTTAAACCAACCTCCTTACTCGTACTTGAAGCCTGGCCTTTCAAAGGAATCGAACCGTGGAAAATAATCAAAGAACAGGACACCCTTCCAATCAATCTATATCGAGGAGAAGACCTTCAATGAAATAGGCTGAAGATGATACAATGTACGTATGTATAATCTTCTTACCGTAGGCGACATCAAGCTCGATACCTTTATTTCTATCCCAAAGGCGAGTGTTCAATGTCAGCTGAAAATGCCGGCCTGCCAACTCTGTATTGAGTATGGTAAAAAAATTCCTGTACACAATATCGTTACCCAAGTTGCAGGCAGCGCTCCAAATGTAGCTGTTGGAATTGCTAAGATGAAGAAAACCGTCGCTGTGAGCAGCATAATGGGAAAAGACGCTACAAATGTTCTCGCTCTAGATTTTTTAAAGGAACACAAGGTCGATACAAAATATATTAAGGCTGATCCAAAGCACAAAAGTAGTTTTGCTGCAGTATTGAATTTTAAAGGAGAGTCTACTCAGCTCGTATCACACGGTGATGTTGAATACCGTCTCTCAAACCGCACACCAAAGAGCGAGTGGATCCATGTATCGGAACTCGGTGGAGGATACGAAAAACTCTACAAAGATCTTGTAGTCCTGCAAAAGAAACGGGGTGTAAAAATAAGCATCAACCCGGGTGTGATCCAGATCGAAGAAAGAAAAAAGGAATTGCTCGCCCTTTTAAAAGTTACTGAGGTTCTATTCGTGAACCGACGTGAAGCAGGGCAACTAATCGGCAAAAGTCACAAAAACGATGTCCGTAAAATAATGACAGGACTTAAAGACCTTGGACCAAAATACGTAGTAATGACAGATGGACGCGACGGGGCCTACGCATACGACGGTGAGCAGTTAGACTTTGCCCCAATGTTCCCAGGAAGGCGTGTAGAGGCAACTGGAGCCGGTGATGCATTCACTACAGGGTTCTTGGGTGCAATGATACATGGGAAAACACACCGTGAATCACTAACCTGGGGTGCTGTAAACGCAGCATCAGTAGTATTCCATATCGGACCCACAGAAGGACTACTTACACATACACAAATCCGAAAACAATTACGAGAACGCCCAAAATACAAAACAAAAGAACTGTAGACATATGCCTCTAGTCACCCTTAAAAAAGTTCTCACAAAAGCCAACAAGCGTAACTATGCGGTTGGAGCTTTCAATATCAACAACCTTGAAATGTTGCAGGCCATAATGGAAGCTGCCGAGGCTGAACGCTCTCCGGTAATTATCTCTACAAGTGAAGGGGCGATTAACTACGCTGGTATGATGGAGCTAGGTTCTTTGGTCCACATTGCGGCAAAACGCTCAAAGCGTCCCGTTGTCTTTCACCTAGACCATGGAAAGAACTACAACCTAGTTGTAGAAGCTATCAAAAGTGGGCTCTACACCAGTGTAATGTACGACGGCTCTTCTCTACCCTTCGAACAAAACATTAAAAAGACAAAAAAACTTGTTGCGATGGCACATAAGCGAGGAATTTCGCTCGAAGCTGAATTGGGATCTATCGCAGGAATTGAAGACTTCGTATCAGTAGAAGAAAAGGACGCTCATCTTACAAATCCAGATCAAGCGAAAGATTTTATAAGGCGGACCGGATGCGACGCATTGGCAATCGCTGTGGGAACAAGTCACGGTGCATACAAATTCTCAGGAGCATCTAAATTAGACCAGAAACGCCTCACACAAATCAAACTACTCACAAAGATGCCGCTAGTATTACATGGCGCTTCGGGAGTGCCATCAAATATCAAAAACCTCTGCATTAAATACGGATGTAAAATCGAAAAAGCAAAGGGTGTATCTGACGCGAGTATCAAGAAAGCTATTTCAAACGGTATCAACAAAATTAACATCGACACGGATTTACGCATCGCATTTGATGCCGGCATCCGAAAGTTTCTCAAAGATAATCCAGAGGTAATTGATCCACGAAAAATACTTACTCCAGCAAAGGAGCTAATTACAAAAGTCGTTCGACACAAGATGAAGATGTTCGGAAGTAGCAACAAGGGATAAGTACTGGATAAACACGGGGCAAAACCTCGTGTTTTGTTATACTGTTATTGAACCCAAATATACTATGTACGATGTAATAACTATAGGATCAGCAACAAAAGACATCTTTTTAGTGTCTAAACATTTTCAAATAATTCAGTCTGAGCAATTCGCCACTGGATATGGAGAGTGCGTTGCTTTCGGATCAAAAATTGAAATCGAAAAAGCGATAATGACGACTGGTGGTGGTGGTACAAACGCAGCTGCAACATTCGCACAGCTTGGATTTAAAACCGCCGTCATAACTCGAATTGGAGATGACTCTTCGGGACGAGATGTATTAGAGGACTTGAAGTTAGCAGGCGTAAAGACAACGCTAGTACAAAAAATTAAAGATGGACAAACCGGTCTCGGAGTTCAGCTCACAGCAAAAGACGGTGAACGATCCGTACTTGTAAACCGAGGTGTCTCAAGTTCGTTTTCTCCAAAAGATATTCCATGGCCCAAGCTGAAATCAAAATGGATCTACATGACTTCCCTTGCCGGCAACACCGCGCTCGCAGCGCGCATTGCAAAACACGCAAAAGCAAATAACATTAAGATTGCGTTTAATCCTGGCTCAAAAGAATTAAAAAAAGGTCTACGTGGAATGAAGTCTATAATGGCCAATCTCACACTACTAAACCTCAATCTTGAAGAAGCTCAGCTACTTGCAGGCTCTAAAACAAAAGAGGTCGATGCACTTTGTAAAAAGATCGGACGAGAAGGGCTGACACTTATCATTACAGACGGCCCTCGTGGCGCATATGCTCATCAAAACGGAGAAACCTGGTTTGTACGACCAAGCCCTACCAAGGGAATCTCGCGAACAGGGGCTGGAGACGCTTTCGGATCAGGGCTCGTTGCGAGTCTTGCGAAGGGTAACGATATCCCACACAGCCTTCGTGTCGGAGTCGAAAATGCAGAGTCTATCATCCAATCATATGGTGCAAAAATCGGAATTCTCAAAAAGTGGCCAACAAAATCAAGGCTAACTCGATATAAAGTCCGTAAACTTTCTTAATATGAACGCACGACAGCCGCAGGCGCATAAACATCACAATGGAATTCTAATAGTTCTGGTCATATGCTGTCTATCTCTCTTTATTACTATATTTGGACTTATCGCAATTGATCTTTTTGAGACAGAAACCGAAGTACCGTCAGAAACTGTGACCGAAGTTACTAGCGATGAAGATGACGTCGAAGATGATGAGTCAGTAATTGAAATAAGTATATTCGATAGATTTGGATCATTGCCTGATTTTGAATACCCATCATCATGGCATATGGTCATAAATGATTACTTCTTCGAAGGAGACAAGACCCAAATACTAGACATGAGCCCACAACCAATGTGGTTTTGTGAAGGGTGCGACGGACCATACACGCCAATTACAATAACCTCACAAGACTCAGATGCAATTATCAGTAATCACGAATCGTTCCTGGCGTTTGTAGAAGCTCGATATGCAGACGAGATGTTTTATACCGATGTTGTAGTAGTGGAGCTAAGCAATGAGCACGGTGATCTTTATCAAGTTAGCGGTTCATTTGACGCTCTCGGCTCGGGAACCTTCGATGAACTTGTTTTTGATAACGGAGACCAACTTATAATAGTTAACCTGATGCTTCTAAGCGGCCTCGAAGAATCTTCCGAATCCGCTGCCTGGGACATCGTTTCATCTTCAATCGACTTTAGTAACATCAACTAAATATGACTAAAATTTTCATCACTCGAGACATTCCTGATGAAGGGATTAAAATGCTAAAAAAGCGTAAGAGTATAAAGCTCGATATCTATAATAAGGATACAAAAATTCCTCGACGGGAATTACTTAAGCGAGTACGTGGCTGTGACATCATACTGTCTATCCTTACAGAGAAGATCGACGCAAAAGTAATGGATGCAGCAGGGCCTCAGCTTAAAATGATCGCTAACTATGCTGTAGGATTCAACAACGTAGACCTGGCAGCTGCAAAAGAACGTGGCATCGTAGTTACAAATGCTCCAGGACCTGAAATCGTAGAGTCTGTAGCTGAACATGCGATCGCCCTTATCTTTGCGCTTGCTCACAGAGTCGTTGAAACCGACAAATTTACTCGAGCCGGAAAATATCATGGATGGGGACCAAAACTTCTCCTTGGATCCGACGTCTCGGGGAAAACTCTCGGTGTTATCGGAACTGGTCGGATTGGAAAAGGTCTCATCAAGCGGATGTACGACGGTTTCGGGGTAAAGATTATCTATAACAACATCAGTCGTGACAAAGCGTTGGAGAAAAAGTACAAAGCAAAATATCGAACGAAGATGCAACTCCTCAAAGAAGCAGACTTCGTAAGCCTCCACGTACCGCTCTTAGACTCAACTCGACATCTTATTAGCACGAAGGAGCTCAAGGCCATGAAGAAGACCGCTTTTCTCATAAACACCTCACGCGGACCGGTTATCGACGAACTCGCGCTTACAAAAGCACTAAAAAGAGGTGAGATCGGAGGAGCCGGCCTCGATGTATATGAATGTGAGCCACTCACTGACTGCAATCCGAGAGATAGCTACCAGCTTCGAAAGTTATCCAACGTGGTCTTAACACCTCATACTGCATCTGCTACGGTGGAGACACGACAAGCAATGAGTAGAGTGGCAGCGAAAAATATCTTAGCCTTTTTGGATGGGAAACGACCGCCAAATAGGATAACCAAATAGTATATGACAGACCCTATGCCAAACGGAGCGCAGTCAAAGAAAAAGACTCATAACCTCATAATCGGGATTCTGGCGATTATCGTAGTTATACTTCTATTCTCTTGGCTTAACGAAGAGTCAGAGGAGATGTCAAACGACATTTCTGATAATGAGGAAGTTGTAAACGATGATACAGCTGACGAAAAACCAGAAGTTACCGGATCAAATTTTGACGGTATTAGTCCAAGTGACTGGGAATTGACAGAGCGTGCAGAGACTGGAATTTCCTCGCTCACATCTGGGCAGCAAATTGATTTCTATGTAATGCCAGATCCTTCAGACGAGAACGTAGTATACTTTGCTGCAAGCGCATATGACGAAGGTGATGATCAACAGATGATCGGAATCTATAAATATAATACTGACGACTATAATTTCGAACGAATTTTCCGACGATCTTATGACGCCGGAGATATCGAAGGACTTCCTGAGGAAGCTCGACCTGTTATCCGAGTTGTAGGAGTTGACGACGGACGGCTTGTTCTACTAGTACAGAGCAACGACGATTCTCCAGGACCATGTTCACAGCCACTTCTGCTCGCTGACTCAGATGGTCGGCTAATGTGGAGTATGAGTGTGTCGGATCCATATGGTGGATTTGAAGAATACGTACTTGATGAAGAAGTTCGTGCGGATGCAGAGTTAGCACAAGCAACTTGCGAAGAAGCTTTCTAGGCGCCACAAGCCCGCAAAGCAAAGCGACCGCCAGCCCGACAAAATGGGCGGCGGTCGTTTTAGTTTTCATAACTGCTCATGGAGATAATAAAGGAGTTTAATCGTACTATTAACCCATCTACAAAACAAAACATCCTGACCAGCAAAATTGATCAGAATGCTTCATGGTGGACCCTAAGGGATTCGAACCCTTGACCCCCTGCTTGCAAAGCAGGTGCTCTAGCCAACTGAGCTAAGGGCCCACATTCTTGAGACAGTATCTCAAAGCGACAATAGCATACGTTTATAGCGTAAAACTGTCAATAAGGGCAGGGATATATAGGGCTCCATGTTACAATATCGTCATATGAAAAAAGTTATATTACTGGCATTTATATTAATTTTTGCGCCAGTTTTCACGTTTGCAGCTCAAGAAGACAGCGATCAGATCCAAGCTCGCCTATTTTCCACAGATGGTGCCATTACGGGGTCTTTCACGCCTTTTGATGAAGATTATCGTGGTTCAGGCAGCATAGCTACAGCTGACCTTGGTAATGACGGGATTTCGGAACTTATCATAGGTGCCGGACCCGGCCTTACCCCTGACGTCATGATCTATCGGCAAGACGGGACAGAAATCGGATCGTTCCTAGCATACGAGGAAACATTTGATCGCGGAGTAAATGTTGCGGTATGCGATGTCGACAATGATAGTGAAATGGATATTATTACAGCTCCAATGTTTGGCGGCGGTCCGCATGTTCGCATATTTAATACTTGGGGCGAACTTAAATCCGAATTCTTTGCGTACGACGAAACATTTTTGGGTGGCGTAAACATTAGTTGCGGAGATGTAGACGGCGATGGTTTTGACGACATAATTACTGGCCCCGGAATTACAGGCGGTCCGCATGTTCGTATTTTTTCAAATGACGGTACACAACTTTTTGAAATGTTTACCGGGAGTGCTGATGACAACACAGGAATCACCGTTGCAGCCGCTGACTTAAACGGAGACGGAGATGCAGAAATAATTTCTGGCCGAGCCGGTTACGGAAACCCGACAGTTGTAGTTCTCGATCTCATAAACGGTCAACTTCGTTTCGTTCTTTCACTAGATGCATTCGATGATTATCGAAACGGTATCCAAGTTTTTTCAGGAGATATTGATCAGGATGGAATGGATGAAATTGGTGCCACAACTCAAGGTGGATACGAAACTTCCATAGCATTATTCGAAATGACTGGAGCGAAAGCGCTCTCGCTTACGACCGACGGAGAAAGTACAGAACACGGTATCGTGGCATCATTCATTGAAGATGATGACCCTACACTTTTTACGCTAACATCAGAGCAAAAAACGCAAAATGAAACAGGTCAATATATTCTCGTTGACCTCTCTGAACAAACACTTTATGCATACGAAGACGGGGCGCTTGTACTCGCTTCCCTGGTATCAACTGGTAAGTATTACTATCCGACACCCCAAGGTAGAACTGAAGTATCTGCAAAACTTTTGTGGCATGATTACGTGTGGTCATACGGTGAAGATGACCCAAGTAATTACAGTTTACCTGATGTAAAATACAACATGCGTTTCCGTTCACACTACTATTTACATTACGCATACTGGCACAACAACTTCGGAAATAAAATGAGTCACGGTTGTGTGAATATGCCTTACGATGAAATTGAATTTGTTTACAATTGGGCAGACGTCGGAGTTGGAGTAGAAATTGTAGAGTAGAAAATTTTATTGTTGTGCATAACTTTCACGTTTTTGTTTTTTTTATTGCACAAACAACGATATACTTTAAACAGAAGCATTTTTGTTTCTTCGTTGTATGGTGCACGCACGTGCGCATGATGCAGTGAAAAAAATTTGCGCGACGATCAAAAAAAACTTTGCTGTCGACAAAGTGATCGACGTGACATATGACATTTCAATTGTCACTAGAAAGGGTACAAAATATGCCTGCTAAAAAACGAAAGCCAGCTAAAAAGAAAGTAGCTAAGCGAAAGCCTGCGAAACGCAAAGTTGCGAAACGTAAGCCAGCTAAGCGAAAGGTTGCTAAGCGTAAGCCTGCAAAACGAAAGACTGCAGCAAAGCGTAAACCAGCTAAAAAGAAAGTAGCTAAGCGAAAGCCTGCGAAACGCAAAGTTGCGAAACGTAAGCCAGCTAAGCGAAAGGTTGCTAAGCGTAAGCCTGCAAAACGAAAGACTGCAGCAAAGCGTAAACCAGCTAAACGTAAAAAGCGTTAAGCTAACGGTATCTCTGCGGAATCATGTCCCGAGATCAAAGTTAGATAATTTCAATCAAAGAGAAGAAAGATTGATAAAGCGATGCATGAGCATCGGTGAAGAAATCTGACGAAGTCTTTGGAAGAAAGGATCGCTTTTATCCGGTACAAGATTCTGTAGAGGTGCCGCAACAACAAAATACCCGCCGTTCCAGGAGGACTCCGTAGGAGGAATCAACTTGGGACGTGCGGGAATTTTGTTTGAAAATTTTGTATACCTAACTACGTCGAACAATCGATGTAACCGAACCAATACATAGCCCCAATAAAGAACCTGCCATACCTTTTACTATTAGCGTTGGTTCAATCCCCGCACCAAGAATATCAAGAGTTGAAATTAGCAAGAGAAACACCAATCCGACAACCAGCGTTATCTCAATAGTTAATCTTTTAATACTCGGCCGTACCCAGGTGGCAATTACTGGAACAGCAAGAGCTGCAGCGAACGCGACAAACAAATATGTAGTAACAATAACGCTTGCAAGTAGCAGTGCTACGATAGTGCAGATTACGACCATTACAGCGATAAAAATACGTGTCAATTTTACAACCTTCCGTTTTGAATAGTCGCGCGACAAATAGTCTTGAACGAAAGACGACGCTGCAGTAAATGCATACGTATCCATAGAAGACATGAATGCTCCGAAGAACACGATCACTGCTAAGCCTCCGAACCCTACAGGTAGTAGCTGCGTAAACCCTTCAATTATAGCCGTATCAGGGTCCAAACCTGGTAACGCCGACTTAATCGCAAGACCGACGAGCGTTAAAATCGCTCCAACGACAACATATATAATGATTGAATAAAAAATGCTCTTGCTCATCGTATCGGTATCTTTCATTGCATAAACCCGCTGCCAAAGGTCTGGTGACGCAAACGGAAGCAAAAATCCCATCAACAAGAAACCTATGATCGTCTTTGCACCAGCCGAGACGATGTTCATATCTCCAACCTCAAATCCCCCACCCATCATTAACGTTCCCGCGAATAACGCTAGGATGAATACTATTACCCCATACTGCAATACGTCCGTCTTAACTACAGCCTTGAAACCTGCAAGAAGCAAATATATCAAAACCACAGAAGACGTAAGAATTGTTGCCACCGTATAATTGATACCCGTATATAAGTTGATTACCTTCGCAGAACCAACTAAACTTGCCACAAAAAATCCAACCATCATAATAATATTGATGCTAGATGCCAGCTTCGCCGATAATGGACTGAACTTTTTCCGAAAATAATCCCCAAGAGTATAAAATCTTCCCTCAGATATCTTACGTAACTTTTTAGCAAATGGAATAAATGCAAAATATCCCAAACCTATTCCAATGAAAACCCAAAAAGCTGAAATGCCATAAAAATACAATAACGCTGTATACGCCAGCAGAATTCCGCCGGTCTTAGTCGCATTGATCGTGGCAATTCCCGACAAAATACCTAGCTTTCTGTCAGCAATTAAAAAGCTCTCCTCTGTTTCACGCTTGGAAGCTACATAACCGATCGCAACAACGAGGATAAGATATATAGCTATGAAGAAATAATCTATTGGTACAAACATATAAGTAATAATTTTATAGAAAGAGAATACCAACATTGAGGATAAAATGGGCTAAGATATAGACAAAATTGGCTAACTTTGGTATAAAATCAGCACAAATCAAGATAAATATTGTCAACGGTTTTCTGACAACTTAGATATGACTGGAAAACAACTACTAAAAAGGCTGGGCCTTAACAAACGTGAAGTAGAAGTCTACTTAGCCGGATTAAGCGCCGGACCATCAACGGCACGTGCGTTATCACAAAAAGCAAAGCTCGGTCGCCAACTAACCTACAACGCCCTTACTTCCCTTCAAGATAAGGGGCTCTTAAGTACATCCGGGCCAAAGTACAAAACAGTTTTCATAATGGAGTCTGCAGATAAACTCGCAAAGTTGATTCACAGAAGGCGGATGGAGCTCGAAACAATCGAAAACAATCTTGACCAGCTAGCTGGACTGCTAGAGAAACCGAAAAAGAATGCCAACAAGTCAAATGTCCGTGTCTACACTGGTATAGAAGGACTCAAACAAATCGCTATGGAGTCAACTGAATCAAAAGAAAAAGTCGTACGCTCTTTGGTTTCGATAAAGCATGTTACAGATACTATAAGTCGATCTTTTTTATCCAGTTGGATTGGAGAAATTCGAGAGCGTAAAATCAAAAGCAAAAGTTTGTGGACAGTGGAAAATGTCGATCCGATATATCAAACCGGTTTTCGAAATCTGCGTGTTATTCCAAAAGGTATGAAGCTTCCAGCAGGTCTGCTAATTTACGACAATACAGTAATGATCTTCACGCCTAAACCAGATGTAATGGGGATAGTTATTGATAATAAAGAAATCGCGCAAACCATGAAAACGATCCACGATAGCATTTGGAAACAGTCATCTCCTCCCAGGAGATAGTCGTGTACCTGTAAATTTAGTAATAAGACTTATGAACTACCCAATACTCATTACAGGAATCGCTGCATCAGGAAAAACAACGGTCTGCAAAGAATTGAAACGGCTAGGATATAACGCTGTAGACATAGAACGAATAGAGGGAATGTTTACAAAAGTAGTTCGATCAACGGGAGAGCCGTATACTGGTCCCGATAAAAACAGTATTGCTGTCGTGAAGCGAACAGACTGGATTTGCGATAAGACCAAACTTACTACCTTTCTGAATGATCAAGAAGGGATTATTTTCTGTGGTGGTGTCGCCGCCAATATAGAAGAAATCATTCCACTTTTTAAAAAAGTAATTCTACTAACGGCAGGTCGTGAAACTATTGGCGAACGACTGCAAACTCGTACCGGAACAGGTTTTGGAAAAGATCCGGAAGTTCAAGAAATGATTCTTGGACAAATCGACTCTGTAAATCAAGATATTGTAAGTAACGGCGCAGTTACAGTTGACACCGATCGACCACTTAACGAAGTTACAGAAGAAATCCTAGGAAAGACAAATTTACATTGATTACCTATAAGTAAAATCAGTAACTCTAGTCGCTCTTTCCAATTAGATTCACATGATATAATTTACACATGAAAAATGACCCAGCATACAAAACGTTGCTTCAGGCAATCATTGATGAAGAGGCTAAGCAGACAGGTAAAATGTATGTAGGGATACTTGCATCAAAATTTGGAATCGAGGTAGATTTCGACTTTAAAATTAAGAAATACTCAGGTCACGGACAAAAAACTGCAAAACAGTTAGTTACAAGATTTATCGATTTTGGAGGAGAGGCTACACGAATCAAATTAATAAAAGCGACACAACCTGTGCTAGATGCCAACCCAAAAATAAAACTAAATATTTAATATGATTTTGTACGAAATTTTTCCAAACGCAATTGCCGCCACACTATCTTTAGTGGCGATAATTATGCTATTTAAATTCGCTCAAAAAATGAAGGGCGGTAAACTTTCAGAGGTAATAAACTATCTGGTAGTTGGAATACTGTTCTCAGTTACTATCCATGCGGTTTTTGAACTATTGCATGCAATGGAATTGATAAGTGCCGAGGCACTATTACCTATCATGGGAGCTCTACTTTCAATAGGATCTGTCAGTTTTCTCATTGCAGGATACAAAGGACTAAAGGCACTGAAATAAATTACTCTTTTTACACCGGGAGTCCTTCATCGTCATTAAAAATCTTCACTTTTCCAAATACACCGTCATAACCTGGGCGAATGTGTAGCTGCCCTGCCCGCATACGTCGAATTGCTTCGGCGATTGCCGGCGTAGAGCCTTTTTGAATCTCATCAATCGGGACATCAAGTAAAATTGTAAACTCGTCAGCAATATCTGCAATCATTTTCTCATACATCGCCTGAACTTTCTTTCCATTTGTTAGTTTCATGCCGAGCCCCTCTGCCACGATCTCCTGCAAAGGCACAATGGACTTAAACGGAACCTGTCCCTTAGGAATTTTTTTAATATCTCGATCGGCAAGTTCACGCACTCTCGACAACACACCAATTGTTAAACCTTTTCCGCACATCTTACATTTACCGCTAAGCTTCGCAGTTTCACGAGGCTCACACCAAAATCCACAACCTGAACATCCATCTGCATAATACTTTCCTTCCTCGGGATGAAACTCAATCGTGTATTTAAATTTATCCGTATCACGCTCTCGCAATATTCGTACGAACTCATCAAAATTTATTTCATCCGGCTCGAGCTCAAATACATTTGCTTCACGTCCAAAGTTGCGCGGCGAATGAGCGTCGGAATTTGAAATTAACATTACGTTATCAAGAGCCGAAAGCTGGCGGTTCATCAACGGGTCAGATGATAATCCAGTTTCAATTGCGTAAATATACTCAGACATCTCTCCAAAACATTCTTCAATCGAATCGAACCCGGACTTCGATCCAAAAATGGCAAACCAAGGGGTCCATGCATGTGCCGGAATAATAATGACTCGATCATCAATATCCTTCAGTCGTTTGTACAATTCCTCTGAATCAAGTCCCAAAATCGGTCGGCCATCGGCCTTCAAATTAAACCCCTGACCAGACAACCACTTATTAATCTTACGTACCGACTCAAGTGAGGGTGCCATCACAATATTATGAACGCGTCGTCCTTTATCGCCACGGCGATACATCTGTGAGAGCTCTGTCGTGAACATGTAGCGCATCTTAGCGTATGCACCAGACTTCAAGCGATACATTCCTGGCTCAGCCTCCTCAAGACCTTCCTCGAGTTCCTTAAACCATGTGGGATGAGTAAAATCAGCAGTCCCTAAGACGTTCACGCCCTTCTTCTCACACCATAAAGCATTATTCTCTAACGTAAGCTTCTTTGAGCAAGCTCTTGAGAATCTAGAATGAAGATGCCAATCTGTTATTACTCGCATATCTTGTTAGAAAATTTCAGCTATGAAACCACTACCACCGGCTTCTCGTTTTGCAATTTTCTCTTGCGAGTATACGGGCTCATTTTAAACAAAGACCAAAATGTCAGAAGAGCATCTGCACCCATAAATATCATGAACGATCCGAGTGTAATATCTTGGTGAACTGTTGCGTCTAAAACATCTGGCGCGTTCATCAAAAATGCCAAAATGACAATTACAATCAGTAGAATTCTCCATCGTCCAACATAATAAATGCGAGATAATAAAGTGATGATCACTTGTAAAGGCAATCTAATCATTGCAGCGGGTAGTGCAGTAATAAACAGCAAAGTAACTCCGATCAATTCGGCAATCTGTAAACACCAACGCTTTGCCCTTCCCTGCAGTGAATGTAAAGCCAGTGCTCCGACAACAAGAATGACAACCATAATCATTAATGTTCTTCCAGATGATATTGCATCACCTGTGACGGTACCTATTCCTCGAGCACCCACAAGAGCATCAATTAGACCACCGAACACAATTATCGTATATGGAACACCGACACCAACGATCACAGAGACAGCGACCAACCCCAAGAAAAACTTTACTGACGCACCCCAAAGCATCTCACCGGTACCCCTCAACCTAGTACTATATTGCTTAATTGCCTGTAGTATTTCATGCATATCAGTGTTTATTAGATGAATCCAATATGTACCTATTTTATCAGAAAATAAAAAGAAGCGCTTAGCGCGCCCTCTTTATTTTATATCTAGCCAAGAAGCTTCTCCGCTGCAGCTAAATCTTCTGGAGAATTCACGCCGACAACCTCAAATGGATCTGCGGTAGCTGTAACGATATCAGCGCCTTCTTCGATTGCCATTTCAATCAAGTCCGTCAAATAATACTCTCCGCTAGCATTTTTATTTTTGATCTCAGGCAAATGTTCCCAAAGCCACTGAGCACTAAAAGCGAATAGAGATGGATTTACTTCTTTGATATCTAATTCCTCCTCGCTTGCATCCTTAGCCTCACGAATTGCGAGGATACGTCCTGTTGAATCCCGCACAATACGCCCCCACGTTTTAAATGTTGTGTAATCTTTTTTATAATTCGGAACCTTGGTGGTGATCATTGCAATAGCTGTCTCGTGCTCCGCATGCAGGTCATTGAGCTTATTCAGAGTCTCTCCACTAATAAATGGATGGTCACCATTGAGTACTATTATTCTCTCAGCATCGTTTGCAGCATCTTGCGCACATGAAACTGCATTTCCAGTTCCGAGCTGCTCAGCCTGAACACTGTACTCACAACGGTCTGCACAAATCGTGTTGAAATCCTCAATCGTATCTGGTGCGACTATTACTATCGGTCGCGAATCAATTCCGGAATCTTCAATGCCGTCGAGCAGGTGTTCAATCATCGGTCTGCTGGCGATTTCTACAAGAGGCTTGGCAACATCTGCCCCCATTCTCTTACCTTTTCCAGCTGCCATTACAATAATACGTGTACCCATATACTAGATCTAATATCATTACTTCGGAAAAATTGTAGCCAGATTCGACAATAAAGTCAATAAATGGTTAGATTATTAGGTTCTAGGAGATTACAAAGGGACTGGTGTCCTCCGCATCATCGAAAAGCGTGTTCTCTCGATAATGAAGTTCAGGCCCGAAGATTTACGTCCATTTAATCTGTCGGGACCCGCTCTGCGTGACACCGCAGTCACGTTGGAGGACATCTCCACCCATTCGTTTACGTGGGTGCGTCTGATGACATGCGCGACCGTAGCTGAGCTCACGCCCAGATGCGAACGCAAGTCTCGACGTACCCACGACAATCACAAGCACTAAACCCGCCGATGTCTCGCATCAGCGGGTTTATCTTTCTAAAACTCATCCTACCTTTTACTTATAAATACCGAGCACAGCAAGCCATGTAAGTCCTGACTCACGAACAAATCTCTGCGTCCGTACAGAAACCTTGGTGCCCCACGAATACTGACTACGATCGATACTTCCACTTAACTCTGCCGGGAAGCCGTATCCATCTATACCCAGCTTGTTGCACTGATAGATTGCTCTAGGAAGATGAAAATCTTGCGATACAAAAACTACTGACAGATCGATCAAATATTCATGACTATCGGTATCGCATGAATCGGTCGTCACGACAGCCGTAGTGTCTAAGATAATAGAATCCTCTGGCACATTTCTTTCTGTTAAATATTCCATCATAACTAGAGCAGCACTTTCAGTATTTGATACAACTAGCCTTTCAACCATCCCATTTTCATAAAGTAAAATACCCGCCTCCAAGCGTTCTTTTAAAAGGGGTGTCGGCAATCCATCAGAATCTACATGCGCCCCTAGGATTAGGGCAATGTCAAAATTACCTTCTGACACAATCCTCTTGGAAGAAATGCCGCCGACAACCATTCTGGGCGCGAAAAAAAGCACACAAAGCAAAAGAATAGCGGCAAAAAATCGTTTTAACTTATTCAAAAACACTAATAATAACACCATAATCTAAACCTTCATCAAATCTATTTATTTCCGGTGCATACGTTTGCGATATGTACCCATCAAGATAAAGCGCATCTACACACCCCGTATCTAGCAAGAATGAAGAAAAGTCATAAAAAGAGATCTCTTCATTTGAGATAGCAAACTTCAATATTTCGCCATCTAAACAAACGCCACTTCTAATAAAGACATTGTCCGAACTTTCATTGAAGGCTTGATTTATCTGACCGTCAATTATCAACATTGGCCCAGATTGTGTTGCAAAAATTGGATCAATCTCCGCTAACAAAAATTCATCAGTTGTCAGAATAGAATATCTATCACTAAAAATACTGAAAACGCCGTTTGGTTCAATGAAAAAATTTCCCTCCCCTTCACTTACGTTTAGTTCCGAAAAGGTTAAACCATTTTCAACATACAGCCCAACCGGATCCTTAGAAACATGAAACATCCCACCATTCGTAGCAAAGACCATCCCTGCATCAGGTCTAGAAGATGCTAGGTTTGAAAAATTATTATAGAGATCTCCGGTAGAATCCTTCCAAGACATCGTCACCTCTGTTAACTCTTCAATCACATACAGGTCGACTAGTTGAACTGCATCTTCTTCCGTTTGATTCAAGTTACGCCCTCCTATAAAAATATAAGCCAAGATAGCGAGTGATAACACTGCAAGTTTTAGCCAAGGAAACATAACTTAACTATATCAAATCCGGTTGTAAAAACGAACGTATTAGTTCGGATGAGGTATCTACGACATCCGGCATCGAAGTAAGGAGTATATACAATATGTTGTCGGAGATAAGTAAATTTACTAAATTGTGTTAGATGTAGCGGCGTGACGAGGAGCAGAGTAAAACGTACTTACGGTACGTTGTCGAGCACCACAGTCACAACGCTACAGATGACGTGATTTAAAAATTTTGTATCAAAAAATCTTCATGATTCTGGCGCCCACCTACTCTCGCGCGTCTGCACTACCATCGGCCCTAAAAGCTTAACTTCCGTGTTCGGGAAGGGAACGGGTGTGGCCTTTCAGGAACTGGCACCAGAATCATGAAGATTTTCATCTTCGATAGAGAACATTGCACAATATACTCGATTCATTCAAAAAAGGCATCGCCAAATCTAAAATAATATCGAGAACCTATTATGTAATAGTCTCTTGCGTCTAAACTTGCTATAAAAACAAGCTAGATTAGTTACTTTGATTCAAAACAAATTTTCAATTGATAATTTGATTGAACAGTAACAGAGAGTGGAAAGCTGGACATATTAGTACACCTCCGCTGAACACCTTACGGTGCTTACACGTAGTGCCTATCAACCTGATAGTCTCTCAGGTGTCTCATAACGAAGACTAATCTTGAAGTCGACTTCCCGCTTAGATGCTTTCAGCGGTTATCCGAACCCGACGTAGCTACCCAGCGATGCCCCGGGCGGGACAACTGGTACACCAGAGGTCTGTTCACCCCGGTCCTCTCGTACTAGGGGCAAGTCTTCTCAGTCTTCAACGCGCGCAGTGGATAGGAGACCGAACTGTCTCACGACGTTCTGA
>JABJOE010000006.1 GCA_018664485.1 Candidatus Uhrbacteria bacterium
AAGAAGGTGGTGATGCGAGTGAGGCGGCTCCGGCCAACGCACCCGCGGCACAGCCCGATTCCACCCCGACGCCAGTGGCGGCAACGCCACCCGCCGCACGTCCGGCTTCGATCCAGCCCACCGCACCCCCGCCGCCCGCAGCCCAGCCGCCTTCGAGCGGCCCCGTCAGCCCCCCGCCCTTGGACCCCCCGGTCCCCGGTGCAGGTGATGCTGACGAGGACGAGCTCAGTGAGGCGCGAGCCGCACTGCAGCGAGTCCGAGCTGAAGCGACCCGTCTGGAAAATGCGAACCGCGACGCCCAGCAGAGCCTCCGTGCTTTGGAAGGGCGAGCGACCGCACGTTCGGGTGAGGCAGATCGTCAGGATCGCCGAGCCAGTGCCGCGACGACCCGGGCTGTCGGACAGGAAGAGCGAGCCGCCCAGGCGACGCGAGATGCACGTTCTGCCCAGCAGAACTTGGATCGAGCCAACCAGGCAGTGCGCGCCGCCGAGCAGCGGTTGAACGATCTGGAAGCGGATGTGGATCGTGCCGAACGCGGCGCCCCGCCCCCGCCTCCGCCCACGGTGAATCCCAAGAGCAACACCAAGTGGTGGGTCGCACTCGTGATCGTTGTGATCATCGCCCTCCTGGCACTCGGCGCCACCCTCCTTGGAGGTCTGGGACTGGGTAGCTACTTCTTCTTCGCCGGCGACGGTGACGAAGAAGTCCAGGTCGATGGACACGAGCATGCTCAGGTCGAGAAGCCCACTCGCGAAGACACGATCTCGTGTCGGAACGAACCGGGAGTCGAGATCAAGTGCGATGCCGGCATTTGCAACGGAGACGTCGCTGTCTTCGACGCAGGTATCGACAACGCATACAGCATGTACACCATCAGCGGAATGGGCGTGACGTCCAGCGGTGACTGTGTGGATATGCACGGCGATCCGCTCAAGGTCAGCGACTGCAAGGTCGACGCTTCCGGCACCTACGAGAACCCTCCCGTGGACTGCAAGCTTGCCCCCGGTGGCAAGATCATCAACCACGGGATCGTCCAGATCCCTCGGTAGACGAGCAGCTACACGTGGTCTCGACCAGCCCTATTCCCTACTCGGGAAGAACGGTTGGTCGAGACTCAGGCCCCTGTTGACTTCGGTCGGTGGGGGTCACTTTGCACCCAAAATTTATTTGAAATTCAATAAATCCATGTATATACCCACTCTTGCGTGTTTTATGAAGATTTGGTACAGTATTGCCGCTGGAATATATTGCTCGCGGTGAATTTTACTGCATGAAATATGAACTATGGACCGGTAGTTCAGCTGGTTAGAACGCCGCCCTGTCACGGCGGAGGTCGCGGGTTCGAATCCCGTCCGGTCCGCCATAAAAAGACTTTGGTTTTTGCCAAAGTCTTTTTATATTGTGATTGGACGGGATGAGAACCCTTAGGGTTCGTAACGGCGAGTATAGCGAGAGAAGTAGCTAGAAGAGCCTAGATACTTCCGAGCGCACGCAGCCGACGTCATTGTCGCTCGACAATGACGATCCCGACCTACTTATCGTTGGCAAATCTGGACTAACATAGTTAGACCAGCCGGACGGGATCCTGCCGAGCGAAGAGAATTTATTCTCGAGAGCGAGACAGTATGCCGTCCTATCCGCCACGAATCCCTCACTTTTTGTGGGGGTTTTGTGATAGGATAAAACCCTATGTCAGATTACAGACTTTTCGCTAAACACTACGATGCAGTAGTTGGTGATCGTACGGAGAGTACAAAACTACTTGTACATCTCATAAATAAACACTGTCCTCAGGGTGAGTCCATCCTTGAACTTGCTTGCGGCACAGGCAGTGTTCTAAAACATCTTAATAAGCGGTATGAGCTACATGGCTTGGACTCTTCGCTCAATATGCTTTCTGTTGCTCGCAAAAAAGTGTCGTCAGCCAACTTTTCCCACCAAGACATGAGAACGTTTACATTTGGGAGAACATTTGATGTAATATTCTGTGTTTTTGACTCAATCAACCACCTCCTCAAACTTTCTGACTGGAAAAAAGTATTCAACCAGGCATACCGACACCTGGAAGACAACGGTGTGTTTATTTTTGACATGAATACCCTCCTAAAGCTACAAAGACATTCAGACAACCCGCCGTCCGTTAAGATCTTTCAAAAAAATGTGCTCATAATGGACGTTCAAGATGTTGGACGTGGTATAGCAAACTGGAATATAAAGGTTTTCGAGCACAAAAAGAAAAACTCCTTTGAAATGTACGAAGAGAATATCAAAGAGGTATCTTTTCCGATTTCCAAGATTAAAGCTGCTCTGAAGCGCTTTAGTAGCGTTACAATTATTGACGCTAACGAAAACAAACCAAACAAACATTCAAAACGACTGTATTTTGTTTGTAAAAAATAATCTCCAGCCCGCTCCATTGCGCCCGCCAAAAAATCCCTGTCGCAAAACGGGGGGTTTGGTAGGATAATCTTGATATGAAAAATCATAAAATATACACAACAAGTTTCGCTAGCGTGTACCCTCACTATGTTTCAAAAGTAAAGAGAAAAGGACAATCAAAAACTGACCTGAACCGAATCATCTGCTGGCTAACAGGATACAGTCAGACGCAATTAAACAATCAGATCAAGAAGGGAACAAACTTTGAAACTTTCTTTAAAGATGCACCTAAGATGCACCCTTCACGTCGATTAATTAAAGGAGTGGTCTGTGGAATTCGCATTGAAAATATTAAGGAAAAAACAATGCGAGAAATTCGATATCTGGATAAACTTGTCGACGAACTTTCAAAAGGAAAAGCAATGGAAAAGATTTTACGAAAACCATCAAGTTAGCTCCTCGGGTCTAATACGATGCAAAATAAGTTCCAAGCACCCCCACTACGCCCTGCCCCCAAACAAATCACTGCAAGGTGGTTTTTTTGGTGGCTGAATTTGCCAACGGCAAATCTGGACTAACATAGTTAGACCAGCCGGACGGGATCCTGCCGAGCGAAGAGAATTTATTCTCGAGAGCGAGGCAATATACCGTCGCATGTACGAGAACCCTTAGGATTCGTAACGACGAATGCTAGACCAACGGGTTGACAAAACAACAATTTCATGGTCTATTGTTATCGCAAATCTTCATGGAGTCCTCATGACATCTACGGCTACTGCATATTTCTTGCTAACTGCTTTCCTGAACGCCTTCGGTAGCGCTTCGCATGGGTGGTGGCGAAAAAAGGATGGCGCTATCACTACGCTCATCTTCATCGCATCCTTTCTCTGCCTATACAAGATCGTCGGGGCTGAGCTAGATCTCAATGCAATGAACTTCATGACCTTCATCGACGGTCTCATGGAAGCGATGTGGTTCCATACACTCGGCATCCATGAGCTTGGAATTGATCTCATGAGCAAGTACAACGAGATGCTCATCCAGTCAATAATGATTTTGGTCTTCTTCACTATCTCTGTGTTCGGCGGTTATAGCACTGGCACCCTAATACGGAGGGAGCCTCTCGCTGCAAAACACTGACACGCCACAACCTCCCCGCCTATACGAGCCGACCCACTAGGTCCAGCTCTGTGGGCGGTTTCGTATTTAATTGTATAATCAATTCCATCGGCTCCATAACCTTCCAAACCTCGAACCCGCTCGAGGTCTTGTGATAAAATCATCCTATGCAAAATAAAACACATATAGGGACGTACGGGATTATCAAAAAAGGTGATCAAGTACTTCTAATCAAGAAAGCGAGAGGTCCATATAAAGGCATGTTTGATCTTCCCGGTGGAAGCCTGGAGCACGGTGAAGATATTGCAGAAGCCTTAATACGAGAGATCAATGAAGAGACAGGGCTTGAAGCGAGTAAAGTCGAGTGGGACAGCAACCTTACAACCACAGTAGATTTCAGAGATAAGCGTGGTGATATTTCTATGTATCATATTGGTCTCATCTATAAGGTCACGAAATTTTCTGGGAAAATAATATCAGAGATGAGCGAAGAAGACTCCCTAGGCGCCGAGTGGTTCAAGATTACAGATTTACATAAAGAAAGCCTAAGTCCATTCGCAAAACTTGCAGTCAACAACTCACAACCATGATTCAACCACACCAAATAAAGCCTCGCGGAAGCGGGGCTTTATGATATACTTGTAATCAATATGTCTGGGAGGAAAAAGACTGCGGTGAAAAAGGCAGAATCACCGGAGCTAAAACAATTAAAAGCTATTAGCGCTGAGCTTCGGTACATCCGAAGAGAACTCGACGCAAATATTTACAAGCCGTTTTGGAAACGAGCTGTATCTTCGTTTGGAACCGGCGTCGTCAAAGGAGTCGGACTCATTATCGGAACCACAGTCATTGCCGCTATCGTAATCTTTCTTTTGCAACAACTAGTTGACTGGGCTGGTCTAGGTGACGTTGCTCAACAATGGATACAGAGCACGCCCGCCAGCATTGAGATTCTCGACTAACGAATTGTAAGTTGAATCTCACCAGACGGTGTAGCGACTATATAGGCTACGCGGTCTTTTTTTGAAACAAGTTTTCGTTTGCGAAGAATGCCCTCTACTCTGTGAATGAACGTAGCAGGCGCATCTTTTGCGACGATTCCATACACACCAGCACGTAAAAGCATCTGTCTGCTAACACTCTTGTTTGGACATGCTAGAACGATCGGAACATTTGGTCTGAAGATATTTAAGTATCTTGCAATCGGAAAAGTAGCTGACGACACGATCATATCTATCTGATTATTCTCAGCCATAATATGCAGACTTTGAGCAAGCGACGTCTCAAGGTCAGATATATTGTGCCATTGATAGAAGTTGATGTCGTCTAAGCGAGATGCCTCAGTTTCGTCTATAACGTTCGCCATGGTGCGCACAGCTGTATCTGGATATGAGCCTGCAGCACTCTCCGCTGACAGCATCACGCCATCCGCGTGATCTATTACTGCGTTTGCAACGTCCGAAATCTCCGCCCGTGTTGCGCGAGGGCTGTCGGTCATTGAGTCGAGCATGTGAGTTGCAACAACAACTGGCTTCCCTGCCTGCCTACAAATCTCGACAAATTCTTTTTGGATAATTGGAACCTCTTCTGGTGGAATCTCAATACCAAGATCACCACGAGCAAGCATAATCCCGTCAGCAACACTCAAAATATCAACAATATCATCAACTGCTTCTCGACGTTCGATCTTCACAATAATTTTAGGCGGGACAGAACCTAGAGAACGACACTTTGCAGAAATAATCCTACGTACTTTTAAAATAATCTCTTCCGACGTCACAAATGAGAGTGCAACCCAATCAACATCCTGCTCTAGGCCGAATAGTAAATCTTCGTGATCTTTCTTTGTAAAAGCTGGAGTAGAAACTTTTGAATCTGGAATATTGATCCCTTTGTGTGAGGTAAGTAGCCCGCCTATTTTCACTCGGGCATGCACGCGACGACCCCGCACACTCTCAACCGTAGCTTCAAGCCGACCATCATTTAGAAAAATGCGATTACCCTTTTTTACATCTTTATGAAATTCGTCATAGGTAACTGAAATCTCATTATTCTTATATCCGTCAACGCCAGTACGAAACACGATCTTCTCTCCGTGCTTAAGCATAATCCCCGCATCTGGCAATTCACCAACACGGATCTTTGGACCTTGAAGATCCTGCAGGATAGCTACCTGTTCTCCAGTTTTATGCGATGCGCTACGAATGTGGCGAATGAGAGACTTGTGCTGACTATGTGTTCCATGCGAAAAATTCAAACGAGCCACCCTCATTCCGGCTTTTATCATGCGCGTAAGCACACGAACCGAAGATGATGATGGACCGATGGTTGCGATAATTTTTGTGCGGCGACCTCCTTGCATACTCTAGAACTTACGCATTTGGACCATTATCGGCTTGCGACTGCGCTCCTCGACATCAACCAAGTTAGGTTGGTTTACTCCGGTGCTCGTCGCGCACCGGAACTGATCTAAAATGCGTAAACTCTACACACACTTGATCTCAGTATAACATGGCTAGGACTTCTTAGAAGTACGACGACGCTTTTTAATAAGCTTGTTCAATTCCGTTTCGAACATTTTTAAATCCTCGAAAGAATAGTACACCGATGCAAAGCGAATATAGGCAACTTTATCAAAGCGCTTCAGATGTTTGATTAAAGTCTCTCCAAGCTCCAGTGAAGTAAGCTCACCACTACGACGCTTCTGAATATCACGCTCAATTTTCTGCACAAGATTTTGAAACTGCGCATCTGTGTATGGACGTTTCTCCAAAGCTTTCTTCAAACCAGAAACCAGCTTGTCTCGAAGATAAGCTTCGCGGTGACCATCACGTTTTACAATAGAAATATCGAGAAGCTCTACCTCTTCGGCTGTTGAGAACCGATAACCACAACGATCGCGCTCACATTCACGTCGACGTCGCACACTCATACCATCAGTGGCGAGACGAGAATCAACTACGCGCGTAGATTTACTGCTACAAATTGGACAATGCATGTACGTATTTTATCATAAAAATTGGGACCTCTTATCTACAGTCAAGCTTTAACGAGAAAGACCCTTCCAATCAACGACTGGAGAGGCCAATACTCTGAAGGCTTCTGATTTGGAACTAGTTTAGGTGCATGGTTAGTCCAGCTTAGCTGGATCGGGAACCATAAGCCTAAAATAGACCAAATCAGAAGTCCGTTACATCATCTTGCGGCGAATGAACGCTGGGATCCCCAGATCCTCCTCATCAGCTTCCTTTGCCGGTGCTCCAGGCGTTCCAACACGAACCGTCTTTCGCTCCTGCTTTACCTCAGGTACGGGCGTTGGCACAGGTGAAGGCGCCGGAACACGCCGCTGTTCAAATGGTGACTCCTTCTTCTCAACAGTTGGTAACGGTCGCCCACCAGCAGGTGTCCAGCTACCCTGAGGCGCTACACTCACGTCGCCTGCCATCACAGGAGTACTTCGTCGTTCTCTATTATCAAATCCGGTTGCCACAACCGTGATGCGGACTTCATCCTCCATACTCTCATCAACATGTGCTCCGAAGATCACCTTAGCGTCGTCATCAGCGGAACCAGTAATCACCTTCGCAGCCTCTGCAACTTCGTACATTGAAAGGTCAGAGCTACCCGTTACAGTGAAGAGAATTCCCTTAGCGCCGTCGATTGAAAGCTCTAGCAATGGGCTCGCAATGGCGATCTTAGCAGCTTCAACGGCCCGGTTCTCACCAGTAGCCGCACCGATCCCCATAAGAGCAGATCCGGCACTTTGCATAATAGCCTTAACGTCAGCAAAGTCGACGTTAATCAGTCCAGGAAGTGTGATAATTTCAGAAATTCCCTGTACCCCCTGTCGCAACACATCATCGATAATTTGGAAGGACTCTAGAAGAGAGGTCTTCTTATCAATGATCTGTAGTACACGATCGTTTGGAATAGTAATAATTGTGTCGACGTGCTCTGAAAGCTCGTTGTATGCATCGTCGGCAATACGCTTGCGCTGTGCTCCTTCAAATGAAAATGGCTTGGTAACAACGGCTACTGTAAGCGCTCCTGACTCGCGGGCAATCTTTGCAACTTCAGCGATAGATCCAGATCCAGTCCCTCCGCCTAGTCCAGCCGTGAGGAAAACCATGTCAGTATTTGAAACAGAATTTCGGATATCATTCGCACTCTCTTCTGCTGCACGACGGCCGAGCTCTGGATTCATACCAGCACCAAGTCCACGAGTTACAGTTTTACCAATAGCTAGCTTAGACTTTGCTAGGTTCTGGTGAAGAGCCTGGACATCGGTATTCACTGCCACAAAATCAACGCCCCTTAGGTTCTCTTCAATCATTCTATTGATAGCCGAACCACCACCACCTCCGATACCAAAGACCTTAATCTTGGCGAATGTTTCTATGTCTGGTTTTACCTGTGCCATATGCGTATACAAAATTTATTTTCCCCCATTCGTGTTGAACACTTATTGTGTTCAATTTAGCTAACTCTAGAACAATTTTTGTACTCTCAATTTACCACATCTTAGGATCTATTAAAACTAAACGTGGATAAGTAGCTACAGGTAATAATTCAGAAACGCCTTTCTCCTGAGCCTGTGCTGTCTAGGGGTAGGTCGGTCTTCACAATCTGCAGAACCCGGTGTCCGTCGATTACCAATGGTTTCGACGGATAGGTTCTGCTATTCAATTACTCCGCCAAACCGTGACCTTAGACTTGCTCGGAGCGTTTCTGAATTTTATTACCCTTCGCTGTGGTTAAGGGAAATACGACAGCGGCAGCAATGCGTTTACCGTTGTTCAGTCGGAATCAAAAAAGAACGGTGTCATCAACCGTTCTCTATTCTGAGAAACATAGCCAGGGAAAATCTGAGAGCTTATGGCACTAACGATTTCAACCATGTTCGGATCTGCTCCCCAACCTGCCCGAAACCATCCCATTTAAGGAAACTTAGTCCTCGTCGCTGTGAACCACGAATGCTGTAACCCCAAATAGCCAATCCAACGGCAGTTGCGTAGCTTGGATCCTTAACCTCATCTATAACGCTACTTACACCAACCGTCTGTCCGATAGTAGCTGGAAGACGCAAAACCCGTTTCGCAACGCTTGATACGCCCTGTAAATTCATCGTAGCTCCAGTAAGTACGATACCGACAGGAAGCATTCCAGATCGATCAATCTTACGCAATTCATCGTCCACCGCCTCAAACAACTCTTCAACTCGCGCCTCAATAACCTCTGAGACAAAGCGAGCTTTTACAGGGTCTTCCTCAGACGAACCAAAGTCCTGTAGCGTGAACACATCTTTACGATCGACATCATCTGGCGATGCATTTCCAATCCGCATCTTAATATCCTCCGCAACCTCAAGTGAAGTTTTCAACCCGATAGCAATATCATTTGTAATGTGATCACCTCCAACTGGCAGAACAGCCGTATGGAGAATATCTCCCTCCTCGAAAACCGCCATGGTAGTGGTAGAAGCTCCGATATCAATCACGCATACTCCCAACTCCTTTTGCCGGTTTGTGAGCACTGCCTCGGCAGTAGCAAGTGGCGTGAACACCAAGTCGTCGATATTCAAACCTGTCCTGTATACACTTTTTGTAAGATTCTTAATGTGAGACGACAGTGTCTGGATAATAACTGCATCAACCTCTAAACGGATCCCATTCATGCCTACAGGGTCTTTAATACCCTGCTGACCGTCCACTGTGAAGCTTTTAGGGATAACATGGAGTATTTCGTAGTTTGAGGGTGTTGCAACAGTACGGGCGGCCTCAATAGCACGCTCAACGTCCTCTTCCTTAATCTCACCATCTCCACGGCCGACTCCAACCACACCCCTACTCTCTTGAACAAAAATATGATGCCCTGCGATAGACGTCCAAGCACTGTTGACTGCAACTCCTGTCATGCGCTCAGCACGCTCTAAAGCCTTTGAAATCGAAGAAACAGCATCTTCCATGCTGGAAATACTACCTTTATGGATCCCCTCCGACGGTACAGAAACCGCACCAATGATATGTAATTGTGCCTTACCCTCATCTGAAGGGACTGCCTGACCTACAACGACACGAATATGGGATGAACCCAGGTCAAGACCGGCGATTAAATCATCTGACATAGTAATAGTATAGCCGACATTGCCTTATACGAACAGTTCCGCCAAGGCTGGCAGTAAAATCATTAACCCAATGATAACTGATGTTATAGATGTAAGTAAAACGGCTCCAGCCATCATATCCTTCACTTCCTTTACCATGGGATTCAATCGAGGCTTTAATCCGTCTGTAATTCGCTCTACGATACTGTTTACAACCTCCATTATTAATACGGATGCTGAAAGTAGGATGAGTATGACTTGCTCCCAAGTAGCGAGGTCCAGTAGAAAGATAAGTATTACAACTACGATCAGTCCTGCCAATTGCAGTCTAAAACTCTGCTCGTGTCGTGCAACATTTTTAAGTCCACGGATAGCGTGACTCAAACTTCTTCTAAACTGCTTTATTGAAATCATACTACTAGAACTTTATCGACAATATCATCTTGAATTTGAAACATCTTCTCCGCATCTTCTGACACCTCATGATCGTATCCCAACACATGCAATATACCGTGAACGATGAGCATGGACACTTCGTCGCTTGCTCCGTTTGGCGCCTGCCTTTCCGCTTGTGCGTAGCAAATTGCAACGTCACCCAGAAGCTCTCCCGGGTCATGCATATAGGAAAACGAAAGCACGTCTGTAACTGAGTCCTTCCCTCGATACATCCGGTTTAATTTATGTATCTCACGTTCATCGACAAATCGCAAAGCGATAACTCCGTCCGCTTTTTGTGAATCGTTCACCAAACGAACAATGTTATCAAATCTACCTTCTGCCAATTGCTGATCAGAAGTTAAAGCCTCCTGATTCACATCGAGCGTTATCACAAAGCGATAATGTAAAAACTATTGATTAGCATCTGGAATGTCTGGAGGAAGTCAACGGTAACCTCATCATCCAAATCATACGTGAAAGAATAGAAGAAACTGTCAGTAACCACGACCGATGTCCGCTCATCGCTACTCATATAGACCACATAGCCCTCCTTTGTAAGGAGTTCAATTGACATTGGGAAAGACGTTTCGATTGCAGGCGTTATAACTATAGAAAAGCTTGCATTTGTATTTGTGCTAACGACTACTTCTTGTACTCCTTCGGCTGGATCTACCGCTTCGCTCACATCCCAGCCGGTTGGATGCGTAAATCTAAATACTTCGTCTGAAGACACAAACTCTTCCACGGCTCCGGTGTCCAAAAGCGTTGCCCCTGAAGTGCTCAATGGACTGTAACGATGGAAAACTTCATTACCATCTAGGAATGAATCACCGTCTGAATCTGGGTTTCGATCATCTGTACCGTACAGATCTTCCTCAACATCTGTAAGGCCATCACTGTCGGTATCAACGCCAGGTCCCGGCTCTACAACATCTTCTGGGCGATCATCTTTTGAATCGCATACGTCACCCTTATCATCGTCGTCTATATCAGATTGGCTGGCGTTTGCATCTTCTGGACAGTTATCTTCACTGTCAATAATTCCATCTCCATCGATGTCGTCTGTCACCTCCTCTTCTTCTACGTTTAGAGATTGCACTACAAAATACCCAACCACAGCAAGTACAGTGATCAGAACTATTCCAACACCCAAAATAATGAAAGGTGCCTTGCTTTTCTTTTTTGGCACAGGCTTTGGTGCAGGTTTCGGTTTTGGAACTGGTTTCGGCTTCGGCACAGGCTTAGGTGCTGGCTTTGGAAGTTCTTTCACCGTCGCCTTCTTCTGCGCGAATGATGCTGGCATTACATGAATTTCAACATCTGAAAGAAGCGACTTGCGCTCTTTCTCCTGCTTTGCTAGCTCTTCAGGTTTCATGTTTTTACCAGACTTCTTCATAAAAAACGTCTATGGTTGATCAGGAATCTCGAACAGTTTTCCGTCACCATTTGGATTAAATCCACCTGCTACTTCTTGACCATCTAAATATCCATCTCCATCTGTATCAGCTTCAAGAGGATCTGTTCCGTAAACCTGAACCTCTTCACGATCTCCAAGTCCGTCTTTGTCTGTATCTAACTCGGAAGGGTCGGTACCCGCTACGATTTCTTCTGCGTCCGTTAGACCGTCACCATCGGAATCTACTTCCTCGGTTTCTTCCTCCGGATCTTCATCTTCAATAACCTCATCGTCCACAACTTCGTCATCTACCACCTCATCGGCAACCACTTCGTCATCTACTACCTCTACTGTTTCTTCATCGATAATCTCATCATCGATTGTAGATGGGCCAAAAATCAATGCATACGCAAGCCACCCTGCAACACTAATAATTACAAGAGCAACAATAACGATTAATAGAATCTTACCAAACCCTGACTTACGTTTTGGCATCATTGGTGGTGCTACCGGGGACCCACCTGCGGACGGTGGGACTGGTACTGGCGCGCCCGTTGGTGCCTGTGCCACGGGAGCTGGTGCCGGAGTTGGCACGGGAGTAGGTACTGGCGCCGGTGCCGGGGTTGGCGCAGGTGCTGCGGCCGCTACTGGCAAATTCACCGGAGCATCAAACATATCTTCAACGGGTGGTTGAGGTGCCGCTCCTGGTTTTGGTGTCTGGTCATCGAACATAATTAACAATAACAGTAACTATTTACATTAACACTACTCGACTTCCGCTTCGGCCAAAGGATCAAACCCACCAGCGACTTCGTCTCCATCGGAGTAACCGTCACCATCTGTGTCAGCATTCGTTGGATCAGTCTCATAATCGCGCAATTCATCATAGTCAGTCAGACCATCTGAATCTGTATCAACCATATCATCGCTCGTGCCGGCCTCACCTTCTTGAAGTAAATTCAGTCCGTCACCGTCTTCATCGATTGATGAAAACATGTCCTTACATGACTCAATTGCAGAAGATGTAGCCAGCCAATTGCAAGCAGTTATATTACCAACAATTACAGCTTCTTCCAGATCATTTTGGTCATTACACAGTGTGACATCTACTCCGCTCTTATTACAATTTCCGGATGAAGCTGCGTTAGCGCTTATAGCTAGCTGACAGCGACCAACCACACTCTCGTCATTCATTTTACTGCAGTCATCATACTCAAGCGAATCAACGATCGACTCAAACGAAACTGAATCGAAACAATCATCTTGAGACTCACCTTCTAATAACTGACACACATCCGTATCGTCAGTTTCTTTCGCGATAAATAGAATACAATTCTCTGCAGCATCATCACTCGCGGACTCAAGACACACAGACGGCTCCATGAGTTCTCGAGCGATGTCCGTCCAAACATGATCTACACAATACTGTTCATCCTCTTCCTCCTCGCATTCCTTAAGGTCTGCCTTAATCAATTCGTATACCTCTGAAATCTCATCGTTCGTCATCTCTTGTACGCTTGACCCGAGAAGTGCGCGAACACCCCAAACTGCCAACAATGCAACTAGTATCAATATAAGAATTACAACAATGTACCGGACCAAAGGTCTATGAACTGGAGGTTGCGACTCACCCGTTCCCGATACCTCTACCGGCGCAACTGGCTGTCCAGATGCATCAAGTTCATAAAATTGTTGATCTTTTGATTCCATGTGATGTATTTACTCAACTTATAGTCTCGTTATTGAACTGCTAGCAAACTTTTTGGACGTATGTATTTTAGATCAATTTCACCTGTGCAGATACCCTAGTAAAACTAACCGGGGACCGCCTGTCCTTCGTAGCTTTAGCGCAGAATGGATAAGTTGAAAATGGTCCAAATACATAGTCCATTACGGTTCGCAATACCTGAATCTCATATCATCAAGCGAGACCGTTCCACCGCTATCATTGTCATCAAATGAAATTCGAATTGGAATCTCCTGTGAGTTCTCGCCGTCACACGCAAACCCTGCGGGCCACGGAATCTCTACGTCGTCCCCCTCTGTAACGTTTCCACTTACAGCCTCACCGTCAATTACGTACGTGAAACGAATCGATACGATTGAATTTACAATCTCTTCATAGATCTCCTCCAACTCATCGGCTGATGAACCGTTATGAGCATAGTCAACATCATTGTCATCATTCGGGTTACCAGAAGACCAACATGCCATTTGATCGATCAAATCAAGATCAACATAATCAGCGGCACAAGTTTCAGATGTAGCCGCACGCGCTACTGGGATCTCGACTAATTCAAGCGCGAAGTCGGCGACAGACTCAGCTATAGACATAACTTTCCATTCCTTGATATTCCAGGAGATACGTACAGGTGAAATCCATGGAGAGTATAACGTCTCTGCTGGACAGTCGAACGGACAGTCCGCGTATGTCTCTCCCACATCACAACTCCCATCATTATTACATGAAGACGTACCGGAACCACTACCTGGGTTACATGTAGCATCACAGCCACCGCATGTCGTTATGTCAGCTACACCCCCTTCAGCATAACAGTCATACGTAGACACGCCATAGTATCCCGAACAACACTCCCATGAAATAACGCAGCTACTACTACAGCTAGATATATCTGAGCCGGTATCACCATCACAAGTTTCACCGTCTGCAGTATTTGTATATTCGTCACCACACTCGGATTCCTGACAGTCGGTAGCAGGATGATCATCTTCATCAGCTTCTTCGTCATAATTACAGTCTGCAGTTTCCGTTCCGCCTGAATCACACTCCTCTTCGCCATTAATTACTCCATCTCCACAAACCGGAGAGGTACACTCGTTGGTACAATCATCTTCGTCTACATCATTTCCATCATCACACTGTTCATCTGCAACATCATCGACTACTCCGTTTCCACACAAGGAATCCATCCACTCCTCCTCGTCCATCCAACCATCCTCCGTTCGATAATCATCGCAGAATGCATCTTCTACTGGCGACACTTCACTGTCAGACCCTGAATATAGGGCGACTGTGTAAATCTCGACCCCGTCATCCTTTAGCTGACATGCCATGAGTGCCGGGTCGATCTGTGACGCACCACAACTCTCACAACTCCATAAACCATCCGTCATCAATACAACAATTTGACGATCATCGGTGCTAGAATAAGTAGTAAACGCTGTCTGAGCAGCCTTAAGTCCGTAGTAAGTATAAGTACCACTGCGTGCAATGTATGAAGCGACCTCAGACTGTGCATATACGCTATTGTCTGCATCATAGAAGAAGCCATCGTCGACATTTGAAGCGTATGTATATTCAACTTCCTCAACCGCTCCACACGTCTCCGTATCTGGATCACAATCAGAGTCTTCCATATAGTTGGTGAATCCAATGAACCCAATTTCTACGCCACTACCGAGACCTTCAAAGATTCCGTCAACCGAAGTCTGTAGAGAGTCGATCGTCGTATCCATTCGAGTTTCACCTTCACATTCAACAGACTCATCCTCTTCACATGTTGAGTCATAATGACAGCTTGTACCGTCGTCAGCACAAGTACCATCCCAGACGTATGCCATTGATCCAGACATATCCGTTGAGAAGATAATCTTTGTGTCTGGAATATCGAATTCGTAATCAACGTCGGCAGTTAACCTTGTAGCTACAGTACACGCTGGGAAATAGACAGTCGCTGAGTTTCCGTAAGTAAGCAATGTTCCACTGACATCAGCATCGTATGAAATCATTTCGATTTCATTACTTCGTCTTGCGCCCAGCTCGTTAGTCTTCATCAAGAGTTGGTCGTTCTCGTAGGTAAACGGACAAGTAGACTCGCAACCATCTGCACAACTCGGAAGAATACATTCGCCATCTCCGTCGTCGTCTTCGCAGCCACTATCATTAAGGCACATCAGCCCATTATTATCACCACCATTACAGACACCCACATTGGAACATCCATAATATGCCAAACTGTCAGGCCCCACGATTACAGCACCTTCGTCTTCTCGATCACACATTCCATACACGTTACCCTCGGGATATAACGATCCGTCCAACTGAGCGTACCAATAAGGTAGGTCGGTTCCATCACAAACTTCTTCATCTTCTATTATTGTATCTCCACAAAATGCTCCGGAGTACGTTACTTGAACACATGAATCGTTACAGTAAGAACATGTTGAGTCGTATTGAGAATCGCAAACCACTCCATTATCTGACCCTTCATCACATTGCTCTTCGCCATCATAAAGATATCCATCTCCACAAACATTTAACTGACACTCGGTAGTACAGTCATCTGTAGAGTCATCGTTTCCGTCGTCACACTCCTCACCATCATCAACAACTCCATCTCCACAATCGGATGATGCCACACAGCTAACACCCTGCCAGAATGCCGTTGTAGACCAAGGACTATTCCATCCACAAGTCTCACCACCTTCACCGTCATCGGCACAAGTGATAGTTCTAGTTGTTGGGAATGTTGAAGTTGAGCATACTCCGTCGTCCGTTCCACAATATGAGTTAGAAGTACACGGA
Organism: Candidatus Uhrbacteria bacterium; assembly: GCA_018664485.1. Lineage (GTDB taxonomy): Bacteria > Patescibacteriota > Patescibacteriia > UBA9934 > UBA9934 > JABJOE01. The sequence goes on from JABJOE010000006.1 coordinate 15,982, forward strand.
TAACCGATCAGACTTTCAGTACCGGCCAAACATACTGTTGTTATCTCACATGCCTCAGACCATGACGAAGAACTATCTCCACATACCGCGCTGTCGCAGTCGGCATCGTCTTCACAAGCAGCACCTTCGTCAGTACCACCTACACATAATTCACCATCCCATGAGTCACTATTTCCATCACATACCTCTCCCTCACCATCATCAACTTCTCCGTCTCCACAGAATGAAGCGGCTCCTGAACAATCCCAGGCACAACTGCTATTAGGGTTTGAATTGTATGTTGAGTTTAAGTCAGTACATGCTGAACCTCCGTAGTTTAATCCTGACACTGAGCTTGATCCACAGTCACAAAGCTCTCCACCTGCAAGCGACCCATCTCCACAACTAAATGTAGAAGCATAAGTACAGTCATTGTCACAGAATCCATATCTTCCGTTATATGAACCGTCGTCACATGTTTCACCAGTATCAATCACTCCGTTTCCACACTCAAACGCTTCGCATGTTGCGCCGTCTAGATCTTCACCGCCCAAACAGTCACTTGCACATGTCTGCGAGATTGAACCGTCAATATCATTTGTAGCGTCTCCGTCTCCGTCTGAGTCAACCGAAGCATCAGAGTCACAAGTAGCAGCGTCCATCTCCTGTCCGATTTCACAAATCTCAGTACCACCTATGACGCCATCTCCACAGATCGTCTCATCACCCCACCTTGTATTTGCACAGAAATACGATGGCGATGCGAAACCGTCACCACTTCCAGTCTTTGCATAAACCTGGAAGTTGTAGCTGTCAGATGTGTCCTGATCAAGATCTTCTGTCCACGGAGTTCCGTGGAATTCCAACTCAGCACCCATGTAATATCCACCCTTACCATAAGCGCGGTAGTGGTAAACATTAGTCTCACGGTTAGGACAGAGATATTCTCCGTTAGTCTGATTCACACATGTATCTGCATCGTAATCAGTGTAATGACCATCTTCTCCACAGTTCACATATGCGTTTAGCGGATCTGAAGGAGGCTCTTCTCCAAGTTCAGATCGGAGCTGTTCATTCCAAGAGCTCCACGCGGAAGAACTTAATGAAGCCACAAACGTTCCAGACTCAAGCTGAGGCGTTGCAGGAACACATTCTTCTGAATCTGGGCATTGACTATCACTTGTACATGTTTGAGAAGTTGTGTCGGAACAATATCCGTTTACATCTCCGTAGTCTTCGATCATTGCCGCGAGATCAGTAAGGTCAGTCAAACGAGTCATGTCACGCATGACCTTTGCAGCCTGATCGTCACATCTCTCACTATTCGCCCAATCACAATCCTGGTCAGATACACATGTGTCATCCGTATATGAACCACCTGAGTCCATGCACAATGCCGTATCATCAAAGTTAGTATTAAATTCAAGGTTTGAAATCAACTGATTGTAGACTTCAACAGTCTCAGATGAAGCCCCCGAGTTGTAAGAGATAACAAACATATCCGAATACAACACAGAAGATGTCCTGTTCGGGAACGACACATAAGTAGTACGCCCATCTTGAACCGCCTTATATCCGCCAGCTACTGCAATTTCTGAAGGTGAACCAGCAAAACCTTGCTCCGTGTACCACGCCATTGGGCTTAGGTACTCTGAGTTTGAAGCAATACGAATTCCGATAGCGTCTCCCGTTGACTCGCCGTCAGCAAGTAGACGGAAGAAGTACTCTTTAATGACATCATCAGTTTCAGTGTCTTCTGTCAGAACAACATCAACCTCTGGGAGATCATCATCTTCTGTTTCAGCTCCACTGTCCATACAATAGTATGTGGAGAAGTTCATCCAACCGATACCAGCTCTTGCACCATTTCCAGTACCAGTACTGTCATCAATGAATGGGAAGTCAGTAATTGCTGGCCATGGATTTTCACAAACCATAGCTGTAGCAGATGTCGTTCCACTATGAGACTCGCCTTCAGTCTCTGACTGTACATCAACAGTAATAGTTGCAGTAGCGGTGATATTCACCTCTCCGTTTTCACCGGCCGCCGCATAGTTGGAGTCAGCCGTTCCGTCAGTGCTTGAACTCTCACTTTGCTGCGCTAGAATCTCCTCACCGGCGTCATCAGAACTCCAAGTAGACCACGTCCAATCATAGACGCTGCTAATAGGTTCAATTTGCTGTTTGATTCCAGTCTGATAAGAGAAACCGGCAGCCGTGTAGTCATGATCTTCTGAAACCTGCGTATAAACCCCAGGACTATCTTCGTCTGAGTCGGTTACCTCAACTACATCCATCAAACAAAGTTCATCATATGTTGTGAAATCAACATGATCACTTTCCATTTCCACTCCATAGAATGACAACGCGCCCTCCTTATCTACATCAGTGTCAGACAAATCATCACCAACTACATATATTGTGTAGTCAGAAAGAGCTTCAAGGACAGTATCGTAATGGAATAAAACCTTGTAATCTCCGCTCTCCTCTAGGCTTTGAGATACGCTCGTAATTTCAACTGCACAATCTCCGCTTGACTGAGCTTGTACAACTCCAGTTCCAAATAGAGCACCAACACGGAAGAATGCACGCGCGAGCCAGCTATTTCCAACAGTTGCAGTTTCGGCATGTGCAATAGATGTATGTGTTTCCGGACAAGAACCGGAACCTATATCTAGAACAAGATACATGTTCTGTATATCCTCACCATCATCCAAATCGGTATAGAAGAAACTTCCTAAGTCCATCTTTTCACTGAACAATCCGTAAATTGCAGCGTTACGGCAAGCGTCTGATCCGTTTGGATAAAGGCTTACCTCTGGACGCGCCATACAACATGAGTTGTCCGCAGGTCCGTAATCACTTTCACAATCACTATCAACTTCCGCTACACATGAAAGATAAAGCGCAGTGCTGTCTGAAACGTCCTCATACGTAACTTCAATCAAAGTTTCTGCCAATCGGCTATCTGTATCAACCTGCTCGGCAGCAGATGTCATGATCTCAACAAGCTGAAGAGGATCGATTATACCGTCACCTCCAGTTGCGTCATAAGTAGGATCTTCACATGATTCGAACTCTCCGGTACCAGCCTCACCGTCTCCACAGACTGACGGACTTGCATATGAGGTTGATGCACCCTCCCAAAGACATTCATCACTACACCCTTCTGTTCCGTCACAATCCTCTCCCTCACCATATGCCCCTTGGTCAACGGCGTTATCTCCACAATCTCCATAATCTCCATCTGCACCTTCACGCAAACATATTGATGAACAACCGTCTTCGTCTTCAACTCCCCAGTCATCGCAGGTTTCGTAAGGTGTATCAATTACTCCATCTCCACACTCGGCAGCGACTGACGTAAGTGCTGTAGAGCCTTCATTTAAACAAATTGCAGAACAACCATCACCAGATGAAGTACCTCCGTCATCGCAATCCTCACCACCAACACTGTCGGAATGACCAACGCTTCCGTTTCCACAAGTAGCGCCCGCAGCTGCAGACCCTTCGTTGATACAAGATGAAGAACATCCATCTCCGTCGGTAATATTACTGTCATCACACTCTTCTCCCGCATATGAGGAGTCCACGTCTACAACGCCATCTCCACAACAACCAGATCCAACGGCATCACATGTGTCAGCGTAGGTACAGTCTGCATCAATAGCACAAACATCTCCACTCACAGAACACACACCTTCCTCTGAATCATCCGCGATTTCACATGTCTCGGCACAATCTTCATCGTCTGAACATGAGTCACCGCTTGAAGCACAGGTAAATGAACAGCTATTAGTTCCTTCCGCTAAACACTCTGAAGAGCATCCGTCTCCGTTTGTAACGTTTCCGTCATCACAGTCTTCTCCAGTTTCAATATCACCATCTCCACAAATTGCAGTGTAGACCTCGGAACCACCAGCAAGACACGACTCGGTACAACCAGGCGCTATACCGTCTAAATCAACATCAAATAGTGAGGAGTTTATTTCAGTCCACTCTGCAACATCAACGTCATCAATAGGAACTGACCATTCATAGTCATAGCTATAAGCAGATAACTGCTGACCAGTGGATGAACATTCATCCTGCTGACCATATGGCTGTACAAAATATTCAACAGTTTCACCAATTGCCTCGGCTGTATAATTCTCAGGTGAAACTTCGAGCCGATCAACAGTACACAGAGACTCATCATCTTTTGTTGAAAATACCCAAGAGAAATCATCACCGTAGTTAGTGTCAGTTAGAGCAACCCCACTACTAGACTCAACGTCTCCGGAAATAATCACACGGAAATATGTATCAGCTGTCAGCTGGGCGTCCCATCCAGATTCAGTAATTGTAAGTACAAATTCCTCACACTCAGACGATGTACAGCCAGCAGTGACGTCTACCTGAGTCAGTCCGACACACAACTCATTAGAACACTCGTACATGGTCACCATACCTGTGTCCTGAATTGAGCTGTCCATGTCGATATTGAAAGATGCACCGATCCCACTGTTAACACAAGCAGTATTACAGTTCGGATAGTAGCTTGTTACATACGGATCTCTGTAGTCAATCTCAAGATCAGCGTCATCACCAATTCCGCTATCGTCTTCAATGGCATTTACAACACTCTCCCCTTCCGCAAGAGCTTCCGCTACAGCACAGGAGTCGTTCAAACTTGTATCATCACAGATTCCTTCCGTAAGTGACGCGTATGAAGATGTGTCTAAACTCCATGTCCATGCATATGTAGCACCACTTAACACCTGACAATCAGCAACAGGAAGCGCTTCATATTCAGTTGTTTCACCCTGCTCCTCAAGCAATTCAGAACTAGGGCTCACGATAACTCGCTCAATTTCACAATCGGCTGAGCTGTCATCTGTTAGGAACTCCCAGGTAACATCGCTATCCATCTGCACACCTTCTTCTGATTCAACATCGCTTGAAACGGTTACTAAGTACCGTGTCTCGGTTGAAAAGCCACTGTGATCAATAGTGAAAGACGTAGCTGTTGAGCTTGATGTAATAGTTGGGGCGTCCATTGTGAATGTAGAGACGTCTTCACATGAAGAATCCGCACACTCTTCCACCGTAATATATTCAGATGTGAGGAAGTCTTCGTCCATAAGCTCCGTAAACGTTGCGCGAATCACAGCGTCAACACATACCTCATCTGTAAATCTCTCGTTTGGAACAGCTGAAATATCATCATCAGAACACTCAACTACGATTCCTGGCGTCTCAGGGATTGATCCTGTTCCAAAATACCAACTATAACCACCGTCCACAGTAGCCTCTTCGTCTTCCTCATCATCAGCACCAATCTCAAAATTTGAAGAGTTACTATCCTCCCCTTCATTATTCGTTATAAAAACTGGACCTGTTACCGCATCTGACGGAACAGATGTAACTATTTCGTCGTTTGACCAATCGTCATCCTCAACGCTCGCGCTTGAACCGTCGTAGAATTCAATTGACCCTGTGCTTGATCCGAAATTGTCTCCATAGATAGTTACTGTGTCTCCAGACTCGCCGTCGTCTGGATCAATAGCACAAATACCAGGGGTTGGATCATCTTCTGTTACTTCAAAATCTACAGCATCGGACTCACCGCCGCTCCGCTTTTCAATATACAACTCATAATCCCCAGCCTCCACGTCGTCTTCATTTGAAAATTCTTCCGGAACGATAATGACGATCTCAGAAGCACTCCAAAAACTTTCAGAACATGCGTCCGGGAACTCAATACTTCCCTGTGCTGCACCTAACGTTGGATGTTCAAACCAAACACTTCCAACGGAAGTTCCAAATCCAGAACCTGAAATGGTTACGTATTGTCCGATACCTCCCTCTTCCGGATCGATTGCGGAAATGATTGGTGAGTCATCATCCGTATCTTCCACTCCAAAACTGACAGTATTAGATTCAACTCCGTCAACCGTAATTGAAACGTCATAATAATCATTCACAGTAACAGACGGAACCGTTGCAGCTACATCAGTTGCGGACCATGACGTGTAAGAACCAGCCTCAGTCTCATCCTCATCTTCAGCTGTAAAAGTAATAACTGAATCACTCTGCGAATCTCCGAAATTCGTTCCCTCGATCGCAAATGCATCATTCACTTCAGCCTCGTTCGGCGAAATATCACACAAATTAGGACGAACGGTAGTATTCACGTCAAAGTCATCAATGATAGCACCGTTATCGTCGTCAGTTGTTTCCTCGTAGTCATTGCGAGTTACGATTGTAATTGGACCGTCTCCAGCACCTTCTGGCACCTCAACAATCACTTCATCATCACTCCAACCGTCTCCACATGAAGGAATCGTAGCCTCAACAGTTGAGCCGGCTCCATCGTCAAAATATACAGTACCTTCAACACTACCGAATCCGTCACCAGAGATAGTAACGAATGTTCCTTCAATTCCGTTATCAGGTGACACGCTTTCAATTTCTGGATAGGACACACAAGTTCCTTCCAAACATGTACCCGACTCACAATCGCTATCTTCTTCACAACTTGAACCGTCACAAGACCCGCAATCCTCACCTCCACAATCCTCACCCTCTTCGTCTTCATCCTCTGTATCGTTGAAACAGTGAGCTGCAGTTGCCAAAATGCTGATTGAGTCAGTATCTGTGTTTCCTGCAATATCCGTCGCAGTCACTTCAAGCGTATATCTTGTTCCAGCCTCTAAATCTTCTGTAGAGTATGTCGTTTCAATAGTTACGTCCGACAAATCATCACCTTCAGCCGGAACACTATCAAACAGTACCTCTTCATCATCGTAGAAGTCAGCGGTTGCAACCTCGCTGTCATCTGTCGCTGTAACCTGAACAAGAGTAGATGAATCTATTGAAATACGTTCACCGCTGTCTGGATATGTGAGTTCAACTTCAGGATCTTCAGTGTCTACTAATTCACCACTTGTGAAGCTTGAAGTACAACTATCATCCGAACATACGAGTGAGCTTCCTGAAGTACTTTCAATGTCATCACCAACCTCAACCGTGAATGCAGTATTTTCGTCGAAACAGTATCGATCATCGTTTGGCTCAGGGCATGCTGCGTCTGGTACAAACGTAATCTTGTTAGACGTAACGCTCAATGTTCCATCTACCTCTTCGCCAGTTTCATCATTTGTAATTGTAACGTTACCTGCGACCGTATCTTCATCAACTGATCGAGAGAAAGTAATTTGAACTTGAATATTTCTAATAACAACCTCGCCTTCTGGCGAGAAGTCGGTAACTGCAAAAGAAGTAACGCTCGATCCAGAACATCCTCCCAAACAGCTATCGCTACCGCTATCACTGCCAGAACCTGATCCCGATCCACCACTTCCAGCTTCCAAAATAGACCCCAATATAAAGGATGTGATCGCAAATGAAAGCATTATAATGGTAAGTCCGACAATACCATTGAGCAATATCTTTTTAGCGCTTTCAACCTTACTCGCATCACCACCGGCTGTCATCCAAACAAATCCACCCCATATAATAATGAGCACCGCAATGATTCCGAGCGTTCCTAAGAAAATTCGGATTATATTTGCAATGGTAACTTCCAGAGATTGGGTTGCAAGCCCTGACGCATCGCCTAACTCATCTAATGAGTCCTGTTGTGCATGCGTTACCTGCGGTATAGCCAAAAGCCCTCCCGTCATTATAAACAAGATGGCAAAGGCCGCGAATAAATTACGAAGTTTTGAGATCATGATATTAGGGAGGAGTTGGAATGAAAATTACATTTAAGCTAACTACTGAAGTAGGAACAGTCAGTTGATTGAGCCTCACCGTTACAACAGAAAGGTTCTGTGTCACTCGTTCCACAAGAACCACCCGAATCATCCGGCCCTTCTCCTGGAACGTAACAGTTTTGATATTGATTCCTCACTCCTTCCGTTACATCCACTGAGTAAAGATAGCTAGTTCCGTCGGTGTAACACTGCAGATCAGTATTACATGCCTCGCCCGACTCACAATCACCGTCTACAGCACAACTCTCACCCGTAAGTGCATCGTCGGTGGAAGCGAGGAATACTCCGTGCCGGATACCTGCCTGAGTTGCAACTGCAGTCTGCTCGGACGATACAACTTCATCGCCGTACTCATCGATTGAGTCAGTGCTAACTACGTACCACATTTCGTGTGACGGGTTTGGTGTCGCGACAATATATTCACTCGACATTGTGTTACTCATCATGATGGAGTCAAACAAAACCGTAATCTCCTGATCCAACTCGACATTCTCCTCTAAAATATCTGGACCAATTGATTCAATCTCCGGCGCTTCCAAATTTACGTCGTCAGATGTTGAAAATGACCAGTCATAGTCGTCTCCAGCTTCACCATCACCGTCACCGTCCAATGCATTTGCTGATACATCAACGATTCCGTCATATGGTGTCTCGGCCTGCGGCGCCGCATCTTCGTCAACGGTAGCGGCAATAACATCGACCGTAATATCTTCAAGTCCAGGCAAACAATAAATGAGTTCACCACACGAGTTTTCTCCACATTCATCGTCGGTAGTGTACGTAACAGTTTTGTAACCATTTGAAATAGCGTACTCACCAGTTAGCGGAACTGAGTCACCAATATGCGTTTGGATATTGCTAAATCCACTACCACTCTCACGAGTTCCGGTTGACACTGTCGGATCCACAGCTTCTGAGAATGTAATTTGCACAACAATGTTTCTGTCATACTCGTCACCTGCTTCAGGCGACACGCTCACAACATATGGCGGCGTTAGGTCAATTTCAGTTCCAACTTCGAATGACCACTCATACCCGCCAGTGTTTACCACCTGGTCGCCATCCTTATCTCCAACATCCTCCGAAATGAATACCGTGTACGAAGTATCTTCTGTTGAAGATCCAAGATAATCCTCTGGTGAGAAGCTAAACGTCTTTAGATCTTCCGTAAACGTCACGCTCACTTCTTCAGATGTCAGGATACCTTCTTCTCCGTCCTCAGATCGATAAATCAAAATGTTGTCTGTATTTAATGTTGTCGCAACCGTATCGTCACTCGTATCATCCGGTGTACCGTTGGTGTCGTAGCCATCGATAAGCCCCTCAATGTCCATCGCACTCTTAAACGTAACTAGAATATTGATATTTCTCGCAGCACCAGTCGCATTGCGCGCTGGGAAGTGGTCGCGGATTCCACCCTGCCCAAGAGATCCAGAACTTCGCTCGATTGATGCCGAGCTATCACTTCCGCTTCCAGAACCGCTTCCGCCACCTCCACCGATCAATGCACCCGTAAGCGCGCTAATGATAAAAGCTGTGATCGCATAAGATGCCATAACTATCACAAGTCCGACAACTCCGTTGATCATCCACTTCTTTGCTTTTTCAACTTTGTCAGCATCACCACCGGCTGTCATCCAAAGGAAACCAGCGTAGATGATAATGATCAGAAGAACGATTCCAAGTGCACTCAAGAATACACTTACTAACGTCCCTATAACTTCTGGCAGGCTTGCGGTACTAAGACCTGACGCACCTCCGGCTACAGCGAGCTCCGACGATTGCGCAAGAACAGCGCTCGGAATAAACGCAAAAATACCGGTGACCAGAGTGATCCCGAATAGGAGAACAAGCGCTTTTGATAAACGCATCGTTATTTGATTCACATGCATGTTGCTATATAGGTTGTACGAAGTTGTTCCCTCGCACCTACATTATAAAGGAACGCGAGTATGAACGCGAACGGGGTGTGGAATAAACTCAACACCCGTCCAACCACACAGATCAGACGGGTGAGAATATATAGATTTTTTAAAAACTATTTTGTTCGCTTTCGAACAGCGCCATGAATAATTCCAGCGATTACAAGGTCGATCAACACGAACCAAAGGAATGAATCTCCGCTAATTCCCCAGTACGAAATTTCAGCGATCCATGAATAAAGTCCGATCGCCGCGTCAAGCAACACGAGTACAAAGAAGAACCATAGAAGATCCGACTTGCTATGTTTTCCAACTGCCTGCCAGTTTAAAAGCGCAAGCGCCGCTGTACCAACGAGTGCTACAGCTGAAATCCATAACTCAACTTCGAATGCACCAATAGTAGCTGGCGCCTGAAACGCTAAACGCATTGCGTGTAGCGCTGCCACGGAAGTGAAAACCGCCGTGTTAACGATATGTATTTTTTTCATATGTTTTTAGTATACAAAACAACAGCAACTTCTCCCAGAAATTACTGCACAGCTTGATCTCTAGGGTTGACAAAAAGGCAATATTGCACTATGGTCCACGCAGAACTTTAATTGGAGTCCAAATTGACCACAGCAGCAATCGCAATGATCTCTATGTATAGCGGCGTGATGATCTCAGCTTTCGGGATTGTGTTGTCGCTTTGTTCCTCCACCTCCGCAATCCGCGATTTTGTAGGTCGGCTGCTGATTACCATCGGCTGCGTGATCATGACGACCGGCTATCTAGCTGTAGGCGTCGTAGATTTTGTTCACACCCCTCCACAAGACCTGCAACCTCTTCCAATCTTCTTCACATCATTCCTTGGAGTGGCCCTCATCTTTCTCTGCTTCTCTACAGCGTCCGATGCCATGTCCATGATTCGCGGCAAATGGGTAAAACGGCGCGAACTACCGACACCCTAGACTGCGTACACCTCGTAACACCTCCCTACCACTGGTCGGGGGGTGTTGAACGTTTAATAGCTGTAATCAATTTCTGAATCCTTCCAACCAATGTCGCTGTATGGCTCGTTCTTATTTACGAGCGTAAACATATATTTGTAATAATCGATAACGTCGTCAGGGATATTGTCTAGCGGAGCCCAAACGAGCTCACTACACTTATGCGGCTCGGCGTTTGTAGGCTCCCCCTCCAACTCTTTGCACATGAAAAAGAAATCAACACGCTCGTGATCATCGCATTGACGATGCATCGTGTGTGCCAACTTTAAATTCTTTGGATCTAAATTAAGCCCCGCTTCTTCTTTTGCTTCTCGGCACATTGCGTCAACCATCCTCTCACCTCCGTCTACATGTCCTGCAGGAAGTCCAAGTTCACCATCTTTAAATCCGGTGTTATGTCGTCTAAGTAGCAAAACTTCGTCCTTGTCATTAATGAGAAGAAGATACACCGACGCTATCATGCGGAACTTATCTTTCCAGTTCGCCATACTAGTTAAGCTGCAATGTAATCTCGCCAGAAACCGTATTTACTCTCACGGCAAAAGAAAACTCGTCGTCAACACATTCATTCGTGCAGTACGAGTGCACACCTTCATACGTTGCAATGTACAAACCGTCTACCGTCTCTTCCGCTACCAAACACGCACTACCATCTAGGTGAGCGTACAGTCCTATGATTTGCGTACGCAGCAAAGCGTCAACAATCTCGCTTGGAGAAACTTTTTCGAGCAACTCTTGAGTCGCTGTCGTAATTACAACTTCATCTTCCCCTTCACCAAAACCAGTAGCACTATGAACTGAAACATCACCAAACATCTGCTCATCAACGAAAATTTCCCCCGTCGAATCCTGCCACAGTACTTGCTCATCGCCGAGTGTCCAATCATTTAAAATATTTAACGGCGCCAGATCGGTACCACTAATTTCCCGCGCCGTAATTAATGTCTGCTCGTAACGGTCGAAAGAGTCTTGTGTAATTGATTCTGCTAAGCACTCACCTTCCCCAGACAACACAACATCCCCAGATTTATTGTCCGAGTAATAAACAGCTAGCCCGATAATGAGAATAAAAGCTAGAACGCCGATTGCTAAAATCATTTTTTTCATATTTATTTCAAAACTTTTTAAACAAACTCAGTTAGCCTTCTCTCAACCATCTCGACAACTTCATCGATAGACAAATTACTTGTATCAATTCTTTCGACTGAAGAGTCATCGACTCTATGTTCGTGATACCACGCGATGTTACGTTCCACACGAGAGCGAGGACTTGGTGGATTCGGGCTACTTTTCTGACGCGCGAGGACACGTCTCATCGCCGTCTCATCGTCGGTGAATAGTTCAATATGCAAAAACTTATAGCCAAACTCTTCTGCGATCTTTCGAAACTGTGCAGGTTCTTCGGGCCTCAACGTTTGTGGAAGAACGATACTTATTCCATGCTTACAGTAATTTCTGGTAAGTGATCGCACACCATCACGAACGATAGCGTTATCGCCGTCGCCACGTACAAAGTCTGAAATCTGCCACTTAATATCATCCATATCAAAGACAGCTACACGCGAAAGCTTTTCCTTAAGCTTCCTACCGACCGTAGTTTTTCCAGCACCAACCATGCCGGAGATGAGTAATATGAATTGTGTATTGAGTGCAATCATGCGTCGATACTATCCTCAGGTGAGCCATCTACTATTCCCAACTCTTTCAAAACTTTTGGATTCATAATTGCCGGAAGAGCCTGATCGCTCCCCTGAACTAAACCGGACATAACAGCAGCCCTATCAAGGACGTCCTCATATACCTCCAGTTCCTTCAACCTTTTTGACAAAAGATTGAATTCTGTTTTGGCGTTTGCAAAAACAGGATCCTTCATTGCCCTCTCTAACAATGAATACATGCGTATAGCCCTCTCACTCATTTTGTCTTTATATAAATCGCTTACTCCAGGCTCATCTACAATATCCTGTATTTCCTTTATGACTGCTCGTATATCCGTAATAGTATCCGGCTCAATACCATCCCTCCACTCTAAAGGTTTTTCTTTTTGCCGTTTTAGAATATCGAGTAACTCAGCGATCCTATCCACTACAGCCTTCATCTCAACACGAGCATGAGAGAAGTCTCTAATATCCTCACTCCCATCTGGTTTTACACGAAAACCTCTTTCTGAAAATCCCGGTGAGCCAACCCCCATATTTATTCCTTCGGTGCAATTAACCGCGCAACAATCTCGCGAACACGATTACCGTCAACGTTACCTTTTAATTCCTTCATTACAGCTCCCATTGCTTTCCCCATTCCACCGGCGTCCCCATCTTCCATTTCATCCACAACTTTTTGCACAGCAGCCTCCAAATCCTCGTCACTCATCTCGGGTGGCAAGTACTTCTTTAAAACTTCAATCTCTACGCGAGCTGCCGCAGCTAAATCCTCACGCTCCCCTTTTACAAACTCCCCAAGAGCATCGTTCATCTTTTTAACATCAGAACGCACAACGGAAATCACATCCGCATCTTCGAGCTCGCGCTTAAACTCAATCACCTGATTCTTCAAAGAAGCCATCAGCATGCGAAGTATGCTAAGCGTCTGCGTGTCCTTAGCTTTCATCGCGACAACTAGGTCGGCTTGAATATCTTTAAATAAACTCATATTGCAATGGTTATAGTACACCTCTAATGGTAAGAGTTGATCGACTGCGGGTCAAGTAACATGTGGCCAAGGCTCTGCAGAAAATAAAGCGATGCGTGGGCATAGTCCTTACAAGTAACCGTATTTTGCGTTAACTTTAATGAGTGAAGGGAAGATAAATTTAAAACAGGTTTACGGATCGAGTCCTTATACGACCAGACCTCTACATACGCACATGTTCTGCATTCATTTCATATGGATGTTTGAGCGAAACGAATGACGACCGAGGAGGCATAGTAGAACTATACCGACGAGGTTGGAGTTTGTTGTAGCCAAATCATACAATGAATGCAGAACATGGGCGTCTGTAGAGGTCTAAAAACAAAACGAGGCCGTTAGGCCTCATTTGTTTTTAACGACGACGTCCTCGGCGCTTGTCCTCTACAAGCTTACCGATACGAACGAGCCATTCACGCTTCTCCGCTTTTTTGAGCGATCGAAGCTTAGAAGCTTTACGCTTGTTACTTGCATCCTTGGTCTTATGAAATCGACCAGACTGCAAAGTAAAGCGTTTTCCGCTTCGTTGGTAGCGACGAGTCCATCGGCGGAATGCCGCTTCAAAACTCTCACCTTTCTTTCTTTTTACGTATATATCAGACATAGAATTTGTGCCAAGATAATAGCTAATTGCAATAATTATGTCAAGCCAAAAACCCTAGATTATTTATAAATTTGTAGTATTAGCAGCTAGTATGTGTATACTCTACCTATTATCAAGTTTTAATTACTTTCTATGACGCTTCGTATTTCATCAATTTCGCTGCTATTTGCAGCTTTTATACTCGCACCCTTCAGTCAGGCGCTTGCCATTGCAGGCTCAGACTCCTGGTATGACACCTATTCTGACGGTACAAATTTCGTATATTACGGGATAACTTCAGATGACGATACTATCTATGCAGTTGGATACACAGGTGCCATTGCAACTTCAACAAATGGAGATGATTGGGATTTGCAAAATATAACAACCGAAAGCCTCTACGACGTAGCGGAAAGTGACTACGGAATAGTTGCTGTCGGAGGGGGTGGAGAAATTTATACATCAATAGATAGCGGAGACTCGTGGCAAAGCCAAACATCTCCGACTACAGCTGACTTATTGGCTGTTGAATTCCGTGGTAACAAAGGATATGCAGCCGGAAGCAGTGGAATATTAATCACAACGATTGACGGTGGTCAAAGTTGGTCAACGGCTCTTGCGACCTCATCAAACAGTTTTCACGGTATGCATGTTGGTGTTGGTGAATCATGGATGGTCGGATCATCTGGAACTATCAATAACAACGGAGCATTCGCAGGATTATTCGGAGCACAAACAAGCGGCGTTGGAAATAACTTATTCGATGTATATTTCCAAGATGATGATTTGACAGGTTGGGTAGTTGGAACAACTGGAACACTTCTTGCAACTACGGACGGTGGGTCAACGTGGTCAGCTGCCACATCTGGTACCTCTGAGCACCTATACTATATTGTTGGCGACGATGAAGATGATGACCACTTCTACATCGTGGGGGAAAATATTCTCATGGAAACGACAGACGCTGGTGCAAGTTTCGACACAGTAACTTTCAGTACCTTGTCTTTATACCAGATGATTGCCGGTACAGTTTTTGAAGACAAGATGTACCTCGCCGGACTCGATTCAGGCGGAGGCGTCGTAGTAACTACGGATACAAACGCACCAACAGCGCCCGCTATTATTGGCGTAGACCCAACCTCCCCAACCGCTGAAACTGACATTACCTTGAGCTGGCATACAACTTCAGACGATGAAACAAGCATTGACGAGTATCTTGTATACCTAGACGGTGTATATGTAGATTCACCAATTGTATTTCTTTCCGGTAGCTACGAATTCACAGGCCTCGCTGAAGGAAGCTACGAACTTGGAGTGAGCGCTAAAGATGATGCCGGCAACGAAAGCGCGATCAGTACAGAAACGGTTGTAGTTGATCAGTCAGGTCCATCTATTACAAGCGAGAGTCCAACGGAAGCTACTGTCGACACAGCGGTTAGTGTATCTGCAACAGTTACAGACTCACTATCAACTATCGACGGTTGTGCCTTGTACATCGATTCAGTATCGAGCGGAAGCATGAGTGCAAGCGGAAGCACATACTCACTAAGCCAGACATTCACTTCTACCGGTGATTACAGTGCATACGTTGCATGTGACGACACTGTTGGAAACATCTCGGTTGGATCTACCTGGACAATCACCGTAAGTGAAGATAGCGGATCAGGTTCTGGTTCGGGTGACAGTGGCTCAGGAGATTCCGGCGATAGCGGGGACTCTGATGATAGTGGAGACGTTGAAGAGTCAGCAGATACAAGCACACTTATTAAGATGCAGTGTGAAGGTGGCGAAGCTGCAGACGATCCATGTAAAGCTGTTTACTACTACGGATCAGACGAAATGCGTCACGCATTTACAAACGAAAAAGTTTACTTCACTTGGTACGAAGACTTCGATGATGTGATCGTTGTAACAGACGAATTCATGTCTTCAATTAGTCTCGGACCAAATGTTACTTATCATCCAGGAACCAAGATGGTTAAGTTCCTGACTGTAAACACGGTGTACGTTGTGGAGCAAGGTGGTGTGCTTCGTGGAATTACAAGCGAAGATGTTGCAACTGACCTTTACGGATCAGACTGGAATACAAAGATTGATGATATCTCAGATGCATTCTTTGGAAACTATTCCTTTGGAGATGATGTGGACGACGCATCCGATTATGACGTCGATGATGCGTTAGACTCCGTAAGCTCTCTCGACGACAACTTCTAAACCACAACAACGAAGACAAACAAAAAAACCGCCGGCTAACGCTGGTGGTTTTTACTTTAAATGCGAAACGCCACTCAGTCCACGATGGAACCGAGCGGCATGAGTTGCCTCAGACTAGAATAGCTACATTCTGTACTGAAAGACTTCGCAGATAGCGATCTGCAAGCAACAGAGCTGTAAGCGTGTGCATATCACACAAAGTTGAACCGATCATTCCGGGCACATCGGCGATAGGAACGAGGCGAGACTTGTGATCAACCTCTCCATCATAGCGACCGAGACTAGGCATATCTTGTTCCGGCGGGAATACTACGCTCACCAGAAAGATATCCGGCGCCGCACTATCTGTTCCCGTGTTCTGAAAAACCTTTCCAAGAGAAGCTACGGAGCGGATACCTACAACCGCATCATCGCCAATCTCCTCAGACATCTCGCGAAGAAGCACCCTTACTCCAGGTACTCTCAGGTCTTCAAGCGAGCCTAACGAGCTACCTCCGCTCGAATACTGAACATCTTCATCTTCAGTGAAGCCACGAGGAAGTCCCGTGACCCAATCACCAACACTATGACGCCACTCCTTGACTAGTGCCAGGTACTGCACCCCTCTATGCTCGATAATGACAACGAACACCGCACCGTCACTCACAGCGCCGTTTGCGTTGTAACGCATCGGCAGTTCTATGATGCGACCATCCTTCAGGCACACCGCACAGTAGATAGTCCGGTGAAACCTAGGTGTACGTTCATCGACATGGTAGATGCCGAGAATCAACTGCTCGCCATCATTCCCACCAATACTTTCACGCGGCTTGAGACCACGATCTGACAACCAGAGATTGAGCGCAGCAAGGCGTTCATCTGGATCCTTGATCATCGCCTCCAGCTCATGACCTTTCTCAACGAACAAAGAATGAATATTCACTGTCATATCCCTCCATGAACACTGTTCCGAATATCCAGCCTGCTAGCCGAATTTCCTTTTCTCATCGACCTACCGGCAAACAAGAAGGGTCTAAACGTAAAAACGACCCCAGCCGCAGAGAGCTACATGCCCCAAGCGAGAAATCTTTTTAACACAAAAAAGCATGCGCGTCAACGTATAACCATTGTATTTGCGGCTTTTCTGCAATACCACCCACACTACTCCCAGAACAAAAAAATCCCACTTTGGGATCTATTCGCTCGTTTCGAAGGGTGTACTCATTTGAGACTAGCTCTAGGCGTAGGGAAAATGGTGAGAAGCCGTACTAACTGTACGGTGACGAACCATAGGGGCCCTAGAACAACGAGATAGTCCAAATGAGCAGCCCTTATTTCAACATCTTTTTTACTATCTCTACTACCTTGGCCGAATCCACAATCTCCTGACCACCTGACTCCATATCGCGGATAATAATCGTACCGTCTAGAACCTCTTTCTGACCAAGGATCAAGGCAACACGAGCACCCTGCTTATCAGCAAGCTCGAGCTGAGCTTTTAGCGACCCCTTTCCAAATGCTTCTGCAATCGGAATCCCTTGTGTTCTAAAGTTATCAAATACACGAAGACCCGTTCGACGCGCAGCATCACCTAACTGACAGAAGAAAACTTGTACCTGTCGTGTATTAGGCAACTCAACCTCCTGGTGCTTCATGGCAAGAACGATTCTCTCGATTCCCATCGCCATTCCCATCGCAGGAGTCCCTTCACGTCCACCTAGAAGTTCAATCAAACCGTCATAACGTCCACCACCACCGATGGCGTTCGCATTCTTTCCTTCAAACTTCGTTGGCAAAATCTCAAATACTGTTTTGTTGTAATAATCGAGTCCACGCACCAAGAACGGATTAAGCTCATATGGCACCTCCATTTCATCCAAGTACTCAAGCACCTTCATGAAGTGTTCTTTTGAATTGTCATCCAACCAATCGACAATCTGAGGAGCGTCAATCTTCAACTCATCCATTCCCTCCGCCTTAGAATCAAGAAGTCGAAGTGGATTCTTTGTAAGTCGCTTCTTATCAATGTCAGAAAGCTGCTTTCGGAACTGCTTGAAGTACGCAACCAACTCCATTTCATATTCACGACGGATCTCAGGTGTACCAATAGAGTTAATCTGGAACACAACTTCCAAACCAAGCTCTTTTAGAATCTGGTGACACATGATGATAATCTGTGCATCAATGATCGGTTCCTTTGAACCAACAGCCTCCAATCCAAACTGCCAAAACTGTCTGTAGCGACCGGCCTGTGGGCGATCGTGTCTGAACATTGGCCCTTCGTACCACATCTTTACTGGCTGTGGACGATCAATCATTCCGTGCTCAATATATGCACGTGCAACAGACGCCGTTGCCTCTGGCCGAAGAACAACTTTGTTATTGCTCTGATCAACGAAAGAAAACATTTCTTTATCAATGATATCAGTTCCCTTTCCAACAGAACGTTCAAACAAACTAGTCTGCTCCAAAATCGGAAGACGAATACGGTTGAAGCTGTAGTCCTGTGCAATTCGAGTGATAACTTCCTCGATGCGCGCCCAGTACAACTCCTCTTCAGGCATAATGTCACGGAACCCTCGCAAGAGCTGTGGCACTTTAATCTTCTTTTTCGGTACCTCCTCTTCTACCTTTTTTGCTGCTTTCTTTGGGGGCATAGTAATTGTTTATATTTCTTGAGACTCTCTCCTAACTTATCTTGATCTCCTAGTCATTGTAAGAATAATATGGCAAGTCTATCGTTCCAATCCGATCAAACGGCAATCCGCGAATCCACACTTTTCCGACAATCAGATCCTCGTTAACCGCTCCGAATTTTCGCGAGTCCAAACTTTCATCACGATTGTCGCCAAGAACGAAATACTCATTCAAGCTCAGTGTCACACGTTGATGGCCTGACGTGTAGTCCTCAATGTAATCCTCTCGAAGCTCTACACCATTTGGATACTCATCATTGAAAACACTAATCACTCCATCTTTTATTTCTACCGTCTCACCTGGAAGACCAATTATGCGCTTGATGTAATGATCGTTAACTCCTGTTGGTGGCCGGAATACAACGACATCTCCGCGATTGGCATCGTTAAATCTGTAAGAGATCTCGTCAACGATCAAATATTCATTCTCGAAAAAGTTTGGCTCCATTGAAGCTCCCTTTACGATAAATGGCTGTACAAGAAAAAAGCGTACAGGAATGATAATCGCTGCCGCAATAATCACAATCTGTACTACTTCCAAAAGAAACATTACCACCGCTCCAAGCGTGGCACCGAATATCTTATATACAAAGGGGATCTTCTCTTCCTTATTCATAATTCAATGACAATACTTGACCTCTAGATGCGCCTACTATACACGAAAATAAGAAAAAAGCAACAGAAAAAAGCCAGTAAATACGTAAAAAAACAACCCCATTCACTATTTCTAATTTGCCGTATTCCCGAACCCTACCTATTTGATCTAAGCCACAATAAAATATGTTTTACGCGCCAAAACAGCGCCTCGACTTGGCGGCCCCGTAACTCGGGGTCGTTTGTGCACTTAAGCTCAAAAAGTATAAAAACACCGTACTTCACAAACCCATGCAAAAACTGTAGTATACAATCGTCTTATGGAAGAACATTCAGTAGATTTTTTAAAGAAGAAGTACGACCTTGCCCCATCGCGAAAAAAGGCCCGTCGTCTGCGCTCAACGATGAAAATCGTCGGCACAGCACTGGGTCTGATTGCTATCGTGGGTGTGGTCTTTTCTTACAACCTCTCTTCAAACGTAGAAACAACTCCAAACGAAGTCGAAGGATTTTCCTTATTCTCTTCATTTCGAAACCTTGTTGGCTCTGACGAAAAAGGTCTTATCGGTGAAAATGATGATCGCATCAACCTACTTCTTTTAGGTATCGGTGGATCAGGACATGCCGGACCGGAGCTAACTGACACTATTATTTTCTCAAGTTTGCAACCGTCAACAAGCGACGTTGCGATGCTATCAATCCCCCGCGACCTCGCCGTTCCAATCCCAGGATACGGATATCGCAAAATCAACTCAGCGAACGCCTACGGTGAACTCGAAGAAAAAGGACAGGGACCAGAATGGCTATCTACCATAATCGAAGATCTTCTCAATCAAGAAGTTCATTACTACGTCAAAGTCGACTTTGATGGATTCGTTGACTTGATCGATGCCGTTGACGGAGTCGATGTCTACGTAGAAACAGCTTTCACAGACTATACATACCCAACTGATGACTACCTAGTAAAGACCGTAAGCTTCGAGCAGGGCTGGACACATATGGACGGAGAGACTGCACTAATGTTTTCACGATCACGACATGGAACTAATGGCGAAGGATCTGACTTTGCACGCGCAGCACGTCAGCAGAAAATTCTTCTCTCGGTAAAAGACCAGGTTCTTTCAACTTCAACACTACTTAACCCCGGACGATTAGATCGCGTGATTGAAACTTTCCAAGATAACGTGACTACCAACATGTCATTCTGGGAAATGATTAAGCTCGCTCGTTACGCGCCAGACATCGAACTTGAAAATGTTCACTTGAGCGTTCTGGACTCCGGACCAGATAGTCCACTATATTCGACAACGATAAACGGCTCATACGTTCTTCTACCAAAACAGGATGATTGGTCTGGGCTCGAAGAAGTTGCAAACAATATATTTGAAGCAGATTCACAGTCTAGTCCAGTTATCGAAGTGACACCGGAGCTAGAAACAGCACGTGTAGAAATCCAAAATGGTACTGCAGTCTCTGGGCTCGCCTTTCAAGCATCACAAATGCTAACCGGTACATCATTTGAAGTTGTCTCAATTGGAAACGCTGACAGCAAAGAATACGAAACTACCATCATTTACGACCTTTCAGGTGGTGAAAAGGATGCAGAACTAGCTATTTTAAAAGAATTCCTTGAAGCAGACGTATCGATGACCGCGTCAGGTTGGGCCTTCTCAGATGAAGTTGTGCCACGCGAATTGACAGTTATTAGTGACGAAGACCAAATCGAAGACGAGGAGGTTGACTTTTTGATCATTTTAGGGCAAAATGCCGAAAATCTTGTATTACGATAGATACGCCATTTACCAACATCTTTTAGTCTATTCGACTAAGGTTGGACTAAAATCGCAAAACGTATAACCAGCCACTAATCTGGCGAAAATTCTATGCACGTAACACCTCCAAAGGTAGTCATCGTTGGTCGAACTAACGTTGGTAAGTCTACCCTCTTCAACAAATTGATTGAGGAAAAGAAATCTCTCGTATCCAATATTCCTGGAACGACCCGTGATCGCTATGAGGCAGATTGTATCTGGCGAGCGGAAGTGACTCGGATAATCGATACAGGTGGACTCGACCGCGAAGCTGTCGACGAAGTTGAAGAGCAGATCGCAAAACAGGCACGCCTTGCTATTGAGCAAGCTGACCTGTTACTTTTTGTTGTGGACTTGCAGACTGGACTACTTCCGGAAGATCGCTTGCTTGCAAAGGAATTGATGGAAGCAAAACAGCCAATTATCGTTGTTGGAAACAAAGCAGATAACTTGGAGATTATCCGTTCAGTAAACGAAAAGGAATGGCATAGCTGGCCACTTGGAGTGCCCCTCGCAGTTTCTGCATCTCGTGGAACAGGTACCGGAGATTTATTGGATGAAGTTTATAGCGAGTTGAATAAAATCAACAAGCCGCCCGTATCCATTTCAGACGTTGCCGCGACGCGAGTAGCTGTGATCGGACGACCGAATGTTGGTAAGTCTTCACTTTTAAATGCGGCACTTGGAGAAACTCGTTTCATTACATCTGCAAAAGCCCACACAACTCGTGAGCCTAACGACACACATGTATCCGTCGACGGTCGTGACTACATCCTCGTTGATACTGCTGGTATAAGAAAGATGGGTCGGATCTACAAAGGAAAATCAAAGCTAGAAATTTCAGGAGTTGAACGATCTAAACGTGCAGCTAAAAAGGCAGACGTAATTCTGTTCGTTGTAGACGTAGCAAAGAAAATCTCTACACAGGATCGGCACCTTGCAGGAATGGTTCAGGCATCTGGAGCAAGTGCGATCATCATCGCAAACAAATGGGACGTAATTCCGGACAAAGAAACAAACACAATCAACGACTACGAAGAAAACTTGCGCGCTCAACTCCCAATGCTTTCATGGGCTCCGATCGTTTTCACAAGTGCCCACACTGGTAAACGAGTTCCACACGTATTTGACGTAATCGACACTGTTTTCCAAAACCGATTCACACAGCTTAACAACTTGGAGGCAAAAACATTTATCAGTCGAGCTATCTCACGACACAAGCCTAGTCGAGGAAAGGGAGTTGCCCATCCACAGGTCAAGTCATTCGTTCAGGCTCATGTGAATCCCCCATCGTTTGAACTTCGCATCAACCAGAAACGAGTAGACACTCTGAACATTTCATACTTACGATTCTTGGAAAACCTTCTTCGTAAGTTCTACTCCTTTGACGGAACGCCAATTCGTATTAAAATTATTGCAAAGAAGAAGTCACACACAACCACGGCACCAATTGAATCAAATAAACCAAAACGACATGCCGGCACTTATCGTGGGAATCGGTAACCCTGGAAAAAAATACGAGAACACGCGACATAACGCGGGGTTCATGGTTGTTGATGCGCTCGCACAACAGTTAGGATGGAATTGGTCAAAAAAGTTTCTTATAAACGCACTGGTCACTGAGGGAAATATCGACGGACAAAAAGTGATCCTCGCAAAGCCGCAAGCGTTCATGAATCTGTCCGGTCAAGCTACCGGAAAGTTAGCTAAGAAATATAAAGTTGATCCATCAGACATTGTCGTCGTGTACGATGACGTTGATATAGACCTCGGAAAGCTCCGATGGCGAGACACCGGGTCAGCCGGAGGGCATAACGGAATGAAGTCGATCATCTCAGTACTCGGCACTCAAGATTTTGGAAGACTGCGAGTAGGAATAGGCGCCGCTGCCGAACATGTACCACTCGAAGATCACGTACTTGGAAAGCTATCAAAGAAAGAAAAAGAACAGTTGCCAATTGATGAAGCGACAGCAATGCTTCTAGAGAAAGCCGCCTAAGTGGCGGTTTTTTCTTTTGCATAAACGTCACCACCCTTGACACAAAGCCAGCGAGTCAGTTTTTCTCCATGATACAATTAACATACAGTAAAAATTTATTAAGTCCTCCCTACAGCTACCCAGCTGTATTTTTTATTTCAAACACCCTCATAGTATGAACTCAGAAAAAAAGTTTAAAACAGTTAACCTTAATGACAATACATACCCAGCCCTTTTAAAAGAAATATTCGACCCGCCTCCGACATTAATGACGAAAGGCGTAATGCCCGATATAAAACGACCACATCTTGCAGTCGTCGGGTCTCGCAAAGCAAGCCCCTACGGCAAAGAAGCTACTAGATCACTCGTAGGTGCTCTGGCTCGAGCCGGCGTCGTTATTGTGAGCGGTCTTGCATATGGAATCGATCAGGCAGCCCACAAAGCTACAATGGACGCAGGTGGAACAACAGTCGCAGTCCTTGGGTTTGGTATAGATTTTAAATGCACTTACCGAGAACAGAAACTTCGTGACAACATAATAAAATCAAACGGCGCGATCATAAGCGAGTTTCAACCAAAAGAACCTGGTCACAAATCAAACTTTCCAAAACGTAATCGAGTTATATCCGGAATATGCCAAGGTACTCTAATCATAGAAGCGGCCGAGCGAAGTGGATCACTTATTACAGCACGCATGGCAATGCAACAAAATCGTGATGTTTTTGCAGTACCGGGCCCAATTACCTCCCAGACATCAAAAGGAACCAACAACTTACTAAAAGACGGCGCCTTCCCAGTTACATGTGCAAAAGACATATTACGAATACTAGGAGTCGAAGTATCAGACAAAAAACCATCACAGGTGCCAAACCTATCCGCGCCGGAAAACACAATCCTAAACACTCTTTCAGACAAACCTACACATATCGACGATATTGCACGCGCGAATAATAGCCCAATTAACGTTATAGCCGTACTACTCACAAGCCTTGAAATAGCTGGACATATTAAAGATATCGGCGGAGGCAACTTTGTGATAAAATGAACTGGTAAATGATACGTTTAAGAAGTTATGGATCCCTACCAAGCAGCCTACGAGCGGCTTCTTTCGCTCAACAACCTGGTCTTAAAGCCTTATACAGACTCACCAAAAGAACTACGCGCATCGCTCAAACGCATGCGTGCCTTTTTAGACCATATAGGCGCACCAGACGAAAAGATGCAGATCATCCATGTTGCCGGTACAAGCGGAAAAGGATCTGTCACCTCTATGCTTCGCTCAATCCTACATACAAGCGGACAGACTGTCGGAAGCTACATCTCCCCACATACAACCACATACCTGGAACGCTTCTCAGTTGGCGACAAATTAATAAGTCCAGACACACTAACGGAAGCCATCAATAACGTTTTAGATCTATACACAACATTCTTAAAAAAAGAACCGGTACCGCTTTCATTCTTTGAACTATCCACAGCAATAGCACTATACGCATTTGCTTCGAACAAAATAAAATGGTGCGTACTTGAAACTGGTTGCGGCGGACGTTTTGATGCTACCAATGTCATTTCCACCCCTCGCGTTGCTATCATTACAAATATCGGCAAAGATCATACTCATATTTTAGGCAACTCACTCACACATATTGCGCGAGCAAAAGCTGGAATCATAAAAAAGAACGGTGTAGTTTTCTGTGGAGAAATGCGGCCAGCTATTCGTAAGGTTTTCATGAAAGAAGCGATCAAACACTCAGCAGCGCTATTCTTCGTTCACCCCCCTTATCAAAATCTACTGCCAGAAAGTTTTGGCGCACACCAGCAGCACAATGCAGCGATCGCAATGTCAGCGGCAGAAGAAATCGGTATCCCCCAAGACACAATACAAAAAGCATTTTCTTCTCTCATGCTCCCGCCTTGTCGATATGAGACAATTCAAGATAGCCCACGCGTTATAATAGACGGCGCCCACTCCCCCGTGAAGGTAAAGGCGCTCGTTAAACAACTCGAAAAAATCGAAGGACCGATCCATGTTCTTTTTGCATGCACCGGAACAAAGGAATGTAAGCCAATGATCGAACAGCTAGCGAAGGTAGCAGACCGCGTCACAACAACCCGTTTCACAACAGGGTTCCGAAAAGTCGCGAATCCGTTTGAACTTATTAAACTCGTTGGAAAGAGAAAACGAGCGGGTTCATACCTTGAGCCGTTCGAAGCTCTTGGTGAAGCTCTCAAATCTACAAAAAAGGGAGAAACATTAGTAATCACTGGATCCCTATATCTATGTGGAGAACTGCGTCAATACTGGATTTCAGAAAGTGATATTTTAAAACACCAGACATCAAGGCCATAATCTCAGCGTTTGACAACTATATAGGGTCTACTGCATTATGCGCCCCATAATCCTAAAAGTGCTGAATTGAGCCAAATACGCCCGATATGAAACGTCTCCTTATTGTAGAGTCGCCTACCAAGGCCAAAACAATCAAAAAGTTCCTCGGGTCAGATTACGAGGTAACTTCTTCTTTTGGGCATATTCGTGATCTTCCTCGAAAGGAGATGGGAGTAGACATGGATAACAAATTTGAGCCTACATACGTTGTTCCAGACAATAAGAAGAAACGAGTAGCTGATCTAAAACGAGCCGCAAAAGGAGTAGACGAAATCTATCTAGCGACTGATGAAGACCGGGAAGGAGAAGCGATCGCTTGGCATATTGCTGAGATTTTGAAAATCAAAACAGAAGACATTAAGCGCATCACATTCCACGAAATTACAAAGCACGCGATTGAGCACGCACTGACAGAAGCTAAGGGGCTGGCGATGCCTGTTGTTGAAGCCCAGCAAACTCGCCGCATCCTAGACCGTCTCGTTGGATACGAGTTGTCTCCATTCCTATGGAGCAAGGTACGTCGTGGTCTTTCTGCTGGTCGTGTGCAATCTGTATGTGTACGCCTTGTTGTAGAACGTGAACGTGAACGAAATGCTTTTGACCAAGATGAGTACTGGACTATAGAAGGACTATTTGAGACAGGTACGGCTGTCATGGAAGGAAAGCTTAATGCTGTCGATGGTGAAAAGTTGAAGAAACTTTCAATCGGGACTGAAGCTGCTGCGGCAAAGATAATTGACGACCTTAAAGGTGCTAGTTTTACAGTTGATGCAATCACAAAAAAGCAGGCATCTCGAAAACCACCTAAACCTCTCACAACATCTTCCCTTCAGCAGGAAGCGAACAACAAACTTGGTTTCTCTGCAAAACAAACAATGACGCTAGCGCAGAAACTATATGAAACAGGTCGCATCACTTACATGCGTACCGACTCTTTGAACCTAGCTGACAAATTCCTAGGCGAAGCACAGAGCTACATCAAAGCAACTTTTGGAGATAACTACGCAACCGGTGCGCAAACATACAAAACAAAAAAGAAAGGGGCACAGGAAGCTCATGAAGCTATCCGCCCAACAGACCCAAGCTTGCATCCGGACAAACTACAAGCTGAGCTTGAAGCTGGTCAGTGGAAACTTTACAACCTTATTTGGCGCCGAACGCTCGCAACACAATTCCCTCCAGCAAAGCTCGAAAGTACTGCAATCGACCTTCTTGCAAAGACATATAACTTCCGAGCAAATGGTAGCGTTATCGTGTTCGACGGATTCATGAAGATCTATAAGAGCGCAAAGGAAACCATCCTGCCAGAGCTTAAAAAAGGTGATGATGTAAAAGCTCAGTCTATTACGCCAGAGCAGCACTTCACACAGCCACCAGGTCGCTATTCAGACGCGACACTTGTCAAAGTACTTGAAGAGCATGGTATTGGTCGGCCGTCTACCTACGCCCCAACAATCAGTACGGTGATTGATCGTGGTTACGTAGATCGTGATGACAATAAAAAGCTCTTCCCTACTGACACGGCATATATCGTGACAGATCTTTTAGTGGAGCACTTTCCAAATATCGTAAACCTGGAATTTACTGCAACAATGGAACGAACGCTCGATGAAATTGCTGAGGGAACCGTTCACCGTGTTCCAACGCTCGAAGCATTCTACGGACCATTCCACAAAAACCTACAAAGCAAAACAAAAGAAATTACATATGCTGACGTTGTAAAAGAACGTGAGCTTGGAGCCGACCCTGAATCAGGAAAAATGATCGTTGTAAAAACCGGACGTTTCGGTCCATACGTTCAACTTGGAGAATGGTCTGAGGAAGATAGAAAAGAAAAGATCAACAAGCCGAAGATGGCCTCTCTCATGAAAGACATGGATATGGAGACCGTGAAGCTTGAAGAAGTTCTAAAACTCTTTACCCTTCCACGTACTGTCGGACAATTGGAAGATGGTACACCAATCACTGCACAAACCGGACCTTACGGACCATATCTGAAAGCCGGGAAAACAAATGCATCAATCGAAGAACCCCAGCTATTTAGTCTCGATGAAAAAGAAGCACGAGAGCTCATTATCGAAACTGCAAAAAAGAAAGCGGAGATGATGAAACCTTTGGCTGAACTTGGAGCAGATACCGTGAGTGGCGAACCAATCGTCGTTAAAAACGGTCGTTTTGGCCCGTACGTAACTGACGGAAAAACAAACGCATCTATCTCAAAAAAGATTGACCCCATGACGGTCACACTTGAGATGGCGACTGAAATGCTTATCAAAAAACGTGAGCGGCAAGCAAAGAAAGGTGGTGCTAAAAAAGGAGAACCGAAAGCCAAACCACTAAAGAAGAAAACTACAAAGAAAAAATCTACAGCAAAGAAAAAGAAGAAGGCCTAAGCGGCCTTCTTCTTTTTTGCAGGTTTTTTATCAACTTTCTTTACCGGTTTCTTCTTAGGCTTCTTACCCCATCTCGCATTACGAGCGTCATCGCGTGACTCTTTCGCCCCCTTACCGTCATCGCGTATCTCTTTCGCCTCCTTACCTTCACCAGATACGCTACCCAACAGATCAGCGCCAATGTCGGTGGCACCGCCCAACAGATCAGCACCTATATCAGCAATATCTTCCTGTACATTGCCCCAGTTTTTATCTATTTCTTCATTACCCTTTGAAACAGCTGTAATACTTTTATCTTGTTGACCTACAAGCTCCAGAGCGCCTTCTTTCAAGAAATTCCACATGGACTTAGCAGCCATTCTAGTAGAGTTCAATCCAATTTTTACAGAATTATAGGCAGCACTCAAACCTACTCTTGCCCCTTTAACACCGCTCTTGAGAACAAATCCTGAACCCGCTAAACCAACTGTAGCTACCGCCGGAATCCTACCTACAGCCTTAACAGCCGTCTCTTCACCTGATTCATTTAGTTTTTTTAATTTATCATAATGAATAGACGCTTCCAACTGCTTAATTGCGCCTCGCGGATCTTGCTCATATAAATCCCTACGAGATTCCATCCATGACTCTGCATCATCCTCCGACATACCCGACTCAATCATCATAGCAACCGCCATAACGCCAAGAGCCTCAAGCCGTTTAGGTCCCGTAATATCTCCAAGTTCACGAATATTCTCATCATTACTCTCTTTTTCCAATGCCGCATCACGATCCTCTTTACTTAATCCACGCATCCTCTCTCTGAAATTTTGAAGTCTATCAGCGTCAATACCACGAGCCTCCTTACGATCGGTCAACTCCATCATCTTTAATTCAAATTTGCTATCTTCATCATCTGGGTTAAAAAGTGAACGTTCACCACCCCTCTCAATAACACCGGGTGCAACCTCATCAAGTCCAAGCGCCAAAGGAATATCCCCTCCGGACGTACCATCAGGAGATTGTAAATATGAAGGCACCTCAGGCTCCTCATCACTGGTCAATGCTTCCCAATCATCTGCAAGATCTTGTTCATCAAGTGAGAAACTCTCGGCCTCAGGCTTAGCAACGGGTTTCTCACTATTCCTCTCTAACGCCTCTATCCGGTCAAGTGCCTCTTGCTCGTTATCAGGGCTGGTATTTACTTCCAACGCATTCCATTGATCAAGGATATCGTTCCCACTCGAATTAGTGGAAGTGCTAGCAACGGCCACATCGCCCGAACCGGTCGATGGTTCATCTTCATCTATGTCGTCTATTGTGTCATCACCACCCTCGATATCATCCATTGTCTCATAATCTTCGTCATCAAGAGAATCCTGAGATAACCCACCTTCCTCACCATCTAAAATATCATCATTAATCTCCTCGCTAGGTGAGGGATCAGTTCCTTCATCTATATCATCCAATATATCGTCATTTGATGTTTCCCCACCTTCAATATCATCGCCCTCATCGTCAAGGATGTCATCATTTGAAAACTCGCCATTACCTACCGACACTTCAGTGCCACTAGTAACCGCCTCGGCAATGTCAGAAGCCGCTTCGCCTCCCGTAGGTACTGACGATTCAACGCCAGAATCAACCGGCTCGCCACTAGGATTCGATATTTCATTCATACTCTCAATTTTTGCAGCTAAATCAGCTCCCGCGCTAACTGCTTCGGCGACTATCTCAGCTGTACCTGAAGCTGCCGCTACCTCAACGACTCCCGCGCCAAGAACCTCACTTGCGACGTCCGCGCCAGCCCCGCCACCTTCAACTACAATACCCTCCTTAGCTCCACTAGTCCCCGATCCCAAAACACTGTCGATCACAACATCTGCGCCCGTCTCGATATTTTCTATACTAGCGCTAGGTTCCGGAGTGGCATCAACACCTTTATTCCTACCAGTAATCCTTACGGGAGGATCTTCCGATCCCGCAGGAGCTCTATTCTCTTCTCGTTGTGCTACGGCTACATGACCTTCATCCTCTCGCAAACCCTTAACAGAATCTTTACGATGAGCCTCTTGAACATTAGAACCACGATCAGAATCTTGAGCCATCACGTCAGCTACATCCTGGTTACTATCCGCCCCCTCTTCCTGCTCTTCTTGCGCGTCAAGCTTAACAAACTCTGCCTCGCGAGCCTCGCCAATTCTATCTTTCTCATCCAATTCGTCTGAGCTTCT
This sequence comes from Candidatus Uhrbacteria bacterium, assembly GCA_018664485.1. Lineage (GTDB taxonomy): Bacteria > Patescibacteriota > Patescibacteriia > UBA9934 > UBA9934 > JABJOE01. Next base: position 46,167 of record JABJOE010000006.1, read on the forward strand.
CGTATCCTCGTAAACACCTTTCATAAGGTCTTCATGAGAAGGAGGATTGCCCCAGTTTTCAACAATTTTTCCTTTTATTTTTCTTACCACAACTAAATCAACAGCTTTCGATGCGGCGACCTCCTCTCCAAGCACAGCAAGCTGTTCACTTATTTGCTTCTCTTGCTCAGCAAGCTCGCCAGCGCTAACCTCAGGTTGCTCTCTACCACCCTCAATTTTTTTCACCGCTTCAATTGTACCGTCTTCAGATCCTTCTACCATATACATACATTCTATCTGATCTTGCCCACCTCGACAATCTCTCAGTACCCCATGCCATACCCTAAAAACTTGTCCGAGAATGTCCTTAGGGTTACTCTATTAGTATGCCTGAAACGCTAGATTTCCTACCGCTTGCGCAAAAGCTCAAAAACTCTGGTCCATACACGGACGAAGATGTTGTTTTTACGAAACGAGCGTTTGAAATGGCAAAGGCCGCTCACAAAGGTCAGATGAGAAAAACCGGTGAGCCATATGTCATCCATCCGTTTGCAGTTGCGATGAAATTAGTAGACATGCAGTTGCCTATAGAGGTTGTAGCTGCAGGTCTTCTCCATGACGTTCCAGAAGATACAGATGTAACAGTTGAGGAGATTCAGCATGCTTTTGGTGACGAAGTTGCCACCATGGTAAATGGTGTTACGAAATTGGGGCATGTTCGCTACACGGGACTTGAGCGATATGTGGAAAACTTGCGGAAGATGTTCCTTGCAATGGCGCAAGACGTGCGAGTTATCTTCATTAAATTCGCCGACCGGATGCACAACATGGAAACCCTCTATGTTATTCCCGAAAGCAAACGAATTCGAATCGCGCGTGAGGTCATGGAAATCTACGCACCAATCGCTAACCGTCTTGGAATGGGAGAATACCGCGGGCTGTTTGAAGATTACGCATTCCGCTACCTGAGCCCAAAAGAGTACAACTGGACAAAACACCTTCTAGAGCAGAGCGTTAAGAAAGCCGGACCTGCGATGGAGCGTGCCCTTCGTGACGTTGAAGATGCGCTTCGTGATAACGGATTAAGACTCGCCAATGTTCATGGGCGAATTAAGTTCTGCCACAGTCTTTACAAGAAATTAAAGAAGTACGACAAAGACATCAATAAGGTGTACGACCTCATGGCTCTTCGCATCATTGTAAACGATGTAAGCGAGTGCTACGGGGCGCTTGGGATCCTCCACAGCATGTATACGCCGCTTTCAGGACGTATCAAAGATTATATTGCACAACCAAAACCAAATGGTTATCAATCCCTTCACACAACGGTGTTTGATGAAGATGGATCTATTTTGGAATTCCAAATTCGTACAACGGAAATGCACGAAGAGGCTGAGTACGGTATTGCAGCCCACTGGAGATACAAAGAATTCAAGAGCAAAGATAAGAAAGTTCGCTGGATGAATGATTTGGTTCGTATTCAAAAAGAGCTTAATGAAACTGACTTCATGGATCGGCTTGATGAACTTAAGCTCGACATGTTCCACGACCGTATTTTCGTCTTCTCTCCAAACGGAGATGTGTTCGACCTACCAGAAAACTCAACACCAATCGATTTTGCCTACGCAATTCATACAGATATCGGAAACAAAGCGTCTACAGCAAAAATTAACCACCAAGTAGTAAACCTTGGATCCCCTCTTAAGTCAGGAGACATGTGTGAGATAATTGTCGACAAAAACCGTAAGGGGCCAAGTGCAGATTGGCTTAAATTTGTAAAAACACATCACGCTCGATCAAAAATTAAAGATGCAGTTAAAAAGAACAAGCGTTCATTCCTAGCCTCTTTCAAAGACCGATCAAAACGATAGCGTTACATACTCAGAAGCAAAAACGTGCCTCACTTGGAGACACGTTATTGTTTTATATAAATCGTAGGGGCTAGATCCAAACTAATCAATCAAGCGCTTAACCAAATTCCTTAGATCGTCTTTAGAATAAAAGTGGATCACCATCTTTCCAGAAGTACCTGACATTTTTAGCTCTACCTTTGTTTCAAGTGCATCTCGGAGTTCATCCTCAATAGCTCTTATATTCGCATCTTGTGGCCGCTTCTTGGACCCTGGCCGTGCACCCGATGCCTTAGCCTCTGCCTGACGAACGGTAAGCTTCCCGGCAAGCATCTGGCGGAACATCTCCAGCCGCCTTACCTGATCGACCTCTGAAAGCAATGTCCTTGCATGCGATCGAGTGATCTTACCCTCCATCAAAGCTTGCTGGATCTCAGTCTCCAAATCTAAAAGACGAATGATATTTGCAACATATGAACGACTCTTCCCGATTCTTTGTGCAACCTGCTCCTGCGTTAGAGAAAACAATTCAACAAAAGAATTATATGCCTGAGCTTCTTCAACGGCATTAAGATCAGCACGCTGGATATTCTCAATCAATGCCAACTCCAACTTTTGCTGTTCTGAAACATCTGCACGAACAACTGCCGGCACAGTTTGTAAACCAAGCAGTCGAGCACTACGCAAACGACGCTCACCTGCAATAAGCTCATAGTTCCCATCGTCCTTCTTGGTAACTAAAAGTGGCTGCAGAATTCCGTGTTCTTTAATCGAACCGACCAAATCCTCTAAATCCGCCGGCGCAAAATAAGTACGCGGCTGATGTGGATTCTCCACGATCATATCTATTTTGATCTCGGATTCAGGGGTCGCTGCCACAACCGCCTCCTGCGTTCCAACTATTGGCGCAATCTTCGGCGGAATCAACGAACTTAAACCACGACCTAATCCTCCTTTTGCCTTTGCCATATTAATATTCTAAACAACAGTATCTTTTTGTGTAATAGCGATCGGTGTGTCTTCCCGCATCAAAAACTCCTTTGCTAGCCGCTCATATGCACGTCCAGCCTTACACGTTGGATCAAATTGCAAAATAGACTGACCATAACTTGGAGCCTCAGCAAGTCGAACACTTCGTGGAATAACGGATCTGAAAATCTTTTCTGGAAAATGTGCGTACAGCTCTTCCAAGACCTGACGAGAAAGTTTTGTACGCGTATCAAACATAGTAATGACTGCTCCCATAATTTCCAACTCCGGCTTGATCGACTGGCGAACCATATCGACCGTCTGCATAAGTTGCCCGAGCCCTTCAAGCGAGTAGTACTCAGCCTGCACTGGAATAAGTACGCTGTCAGCAGCCACCAAACCATTAACAGTCAAAAGTCCGAGCGTTGGTGGATTGTCGATAATGATGTAATCGTAGTCATTGCGCACCTCAAGAAGTGCTTCGTGCAATTTTCGCTCACGTCCCATCTCACTTACAAGCTCTACCGATGCACCTGCGAGGTCTGGACCACCTGCTAGTAAAAATAGCCCCTCGTGTGCCGTTGGTAAAATAATATCCTTAGCCTTACCGTTTCCAGATAGGGCATGATACGTCCCTTGCACCTCATGACTGACAACGTTAAGTCCACTTGAGGCATTACCCTGTGGATCAAGGTCAACCAACAAAACATACTTCCCGAAATGGGCCAAGTATGAGGCAAGATTGACGGCAGTCGTTGACTTACCAACACCACCCTTCTGATTTACGATTGAAACTATATGAGCCATAACGGCCTCAGTATATCATTTCTTAGCCACCCTTGCGACCGCGCTTGAAACGCTCTTTACAACCATAGGATCAAACGCATCTGGAATAATATTTGTAGGATGAGGCTCCTTAACCACCCCCGCCAATGCCTGCGCTGCCGCCAGTTTCATATCTTCCGTGATTTCTTTGGCCTTTGCGTCAAATGCACCTCGAAATACTCCAGGGAAAGCGAGCACATTATTTATTTGGTTTGGAAAGTCTGATCGACCAGATGCTACAACTGCAGCTCCAGCATCAAGCGCATCTTGCGGCATAATCTCTGGATCAGGATTAGCCATAGCAAACACGATTGCATCTTTTGCCATAGATTTCACCATCTCCGATGAAACGATTCCACCAACACTCACTCCAATGAATACATCAGCACCTTCGAGCGCATCAGCTAAAGTTCCACCTTTCTCATTAGGGTTGGTAAAACTGAGCAGATCTTTCTTTGCACCGTTTAGATTGTCACGATCTGGTGAAATAATTCCTTTTGAATCACACATAACAATGTCTGCAACACCTTGAGATGAAAGTAACTTCGCAATTGCAGTGCCTGCGGCTCCAGCCCCACTCATAACAACCTTCAATCCATCAAACGTTCTATTTGTAACCTTGAGTGCGTTGATAAGGCCTGCAACCGTAACGATTGCAGTACCATGTTGGTCGTCGTGAAAAACTGGTATATCCAGTCGTTCCCGAAGACGCCGCTCAATCTCAAAACACCGAGGAGCAGCAATATCTTCTAAATTAATCCCACCAAAGCTCGGTGCTAATCGAACAACCGTTTCAACAATCTCATCTACGTCTTGCGTTGCAAGGCAGATCGGAAAAGCATCCACGTTAGCAAAAGTCTTAAATAGCACAGCCTTCCCTTCCATTACCGGGTACGCAGCTTCGGGTCCAATATTTCCAAGCCCCAAAACAGAAGAACCATCAGTTACAACAGCAACCCAGTTACCTCGTGGCGTATATTTCCAAACATTCTGCACGTCCTTTGCGATCTCACGGCAAGGCTCTGCAACGCCCGGCGTATAGTAAGTTGAAAGATCATCACGATTCTCCAAAGGTACTTTTAATCCAAGTTCAATCTTCCCCTTATTCTCCGCATGACGCTTAAGCGACTCTTTATTGTAATCCATACCGGCACAGGGTAACACGGTTGATTGCGGATGTTCAAGATGACCTGTATACATTGACAAAAGGCCATTTTTGTGATATTCTTGTGCGTCAGATAAAGACGTTTTCTCATCATTTTGTGGTGATTTAACGCCTTTATCTGCATATTTAGCCGATCGCGAAAATCATCTGCCTATAGTGGTGGGTGTGGGGTAAATTAGCCTATTCGTGTTAGGGAATATGTCTCGCCGTTCCTGGTGAGTTTAAGATGAGGAGAGAAGAAGACCATGTCAGACGGAAAAGAGTCCGAAAACGAAGAGTCCACGAACGAAGGGTCCAGCAAGTTTCGCCTGTCCTCCCTCGCCTTCATGTTCGTCATGTCGAACCTCGGCATTATGATCGCTGCGGCAAAGGGTGACTGGTTTAATATCTTTGGCGTAGTCGGTAGCCTTACCTTGGGATACGTTATCGTGTCTCAGTGGCATGCGCTGCGGGACCTACGCAAAGAGTTCAAGATCAAGGAGGTCGATCTCCAGAAAATAGTTGTCGATCTCGCCATGGAAAAAACTACGGTCAGAGTCCTCACACAACAAAGAGACGATGCAATCGAGCATGAGAGAGCTCTCCAAACGAAGGTCCATGACCTCGAGGCCGCGAATGCGGTGCTCAAAGAAGAGAAGAGTGAGGCAGAAGGCGAAAGCGCACGGCTCAAGGGTCGGAACGACCGCCTGACAGAGAGCGAGAAGCGCGACCGCAAAGCGCTTCTCACGTTCCTGAGCTTCGTCCTCAAGCAGATGCAGATCATCCGGTCTGCAAAAGCCAAGGACATGGATGGAACCTGGGCCTCCGAATTGCGACAGCGTCTAGCGCATGAAGTGATGCGATTGGCGACGACGCAGGAGCTGGAGCCAGACTTCTTCGCGACCAAAGACAGAGCGGAACTGGTCTTCGATGTCATGACAGAGATGGCAGAAGCCCTTCACAGTCGCAATAGGCTGCGCTTTGGTTCAATCTTCAGGCGTCAGCATGAAAGCGAACTGTGGGACCTCGGAATTCCCCGCATCTTGTTGGTGTCTCACATGACCCGTATCGACAAGGGGAACGATCAGGATGTGGCCACACAGCACCTTCTTGATGGCAATGGAGCGATCCGCCCCATGTACTTCAGAGCAGCACATGACCTGGCCCGAGAAATTCGGGAATCCAAGACGATGGAGATCCTTTCGGTAACGGAATCCGCCGGCTTCCTCTGGCTTACCGGACTCTTCGAGAAAAAATCAAACTGAGCATTACGCCTGTAGCCATGCGACCGAGTGGTCCTTGAGCACAGCCGTCAATTCCCACACCTCGTCTAACGGGGGGTGGGAATTTACATTTAAAAAAACATCTGCATTGGTTGACGTTTTGAGCGATTTATGATAGTATCTACAGTCGTATCTTCGGCAAACAATACACGCGCAGCAAATCGAATTACCCTACAAAGAGGAGCCTGCAATGACACAAGATCCATCTGATGCCGTTACCCTTGAAGAGGCCGCAGCGCTACTTGCTGCCGTGATGAAAAGGCTCGTCGGTAAAGATGGCCGCGCCTGGCTCACAACCATTGAGCGCCTTTCACTAGCTGATGATCCACAACATACGGAAGCTGTCAGCGCAGGTACTCCAGCACTCTCCGTTCCCAATGGACTGACAGTCGACGATGCCTGGGCGCGATCAGTAATCCATCGATCAGGATTCGACGCCGCGATTGCAGAGTGGGAGAAAGCATACACCCAAGCAGAGAGCCTGGGGCTCCCGCTACGCATCCCTCGCAACGCGCGAATCCTACACTCCTACCTCGCCTCCGATCACAGCACACGGTTGCCGAAAGACAAGCCTGGGAGGAAGTTTGCCGTATGGCTCGTAGATCAGATCTATGAAGCTACGATGACAGGACTCACTCGCGACACATACAGCAGGCGGCGAGAGGCGTCCGTGATCATGTTCCGCGCAGCCGTGCTCGTACTGAAGGTAGTGTCAGAAGAAGTAGAGGTAGTCACAGATATGCCTAGGTCCACATCATCAGCCGACACAAATTGGACCATTCAAGGTGGCATCGCTCAGAAAATTGGAAGCGAAATGCGTCCGGACGAAAGCTGGCTCCAAATCGGCATTTTGCTTCGACCGCAGCTCAAGTTCAGCGACGGCACGTCCATACCCGGCGACGTCGCATGAAACCACCGCCAACTCCTCGGCAAACAGACTGCCCCGTATCGACCCCTGGTCTTTGCGGGGATTCGTGCATCAATAAACAATAAAAATAGAAATCTCCAAATAAACCTTGAAGCAACTACTTCCAGCGCTCCAACCTTGGGATACCTCGCGTTAAAATCCAGGCAAGAATACCATTCATACCTTTCTCTTTCATTTTTTCAATACAGAGTATTTGCATTTGTTTTGGGTCTGTAATTTCAGGGCTTAAAAATGGTCCGTCTTTAAAACAGTACGAGCAGTACATATCACTCTTCGCCCCATCTTTTTCAGATCCCCCTCCCTTAGGATCACCACTAAATGGCATCCCGCAACTCTGACAAAATTTATTCTTTTTCATATACGCAAAGTATATCAGCACGGTTCAAAATCATGAATTCTGCGTTTCTAAATTCTATAAGTGTTTGTATCCAAGTCTCTTTAATTCATGTTGATGCTGTCGCTTAAATTCTCTGTGTCCACCTCCACTCTTCAAATAGACTTCACGAGCCATTGCATCATTCTTATTCTTATAATTTTCATAATAGAATATTTTCGCAGGCAATCTGTGCTTTGTAGATTTTACAGAGCCTGATTCGTGAGCCCTTAACCGATCTTTAAGATTTGTAGAGTAACCGATATACAGCTGATCATCTGAACAAAATAAAACGTAAACAAAATACATACATATACATCCTAGCATTAGCGACGTCGGACGTCGCTTTTGGACCCGTCAAACGGGTCTCAGGCCTTCACAGCAAAAGACCCACGACGTAATGTCAGTGGGTCTTTTTGGTTGCCCGAACGGCTTTAGGCCGTCCGACGGCCTGGTTGCGGGGGTAGGATTTGAACCCACGACCTTCGGGTTATGAGCCCGACGAGCTACCTGACTGCTCTACCCCGCGGGCGCATAATAGGTAAAATATGGGTTTATGTCAAGCAAACGTCCTTTGAGCGCACCGTTGACTAACCTGCAGTAATCTGGTAATATTCGCATCGCAAAACAAGTTTGCCGCGATGGCGGAACTGGTAGACGCGCGGGACTCAAAATCCCGTGATGGCAACATTGTGAGGGTTCAAGTCCCTCTCGCGGCACCACTGAATTCATATACTTACTACTTCTCAATAAAGAGGAAGACAGTATATCTAGATCGGTTGCGATTACAACGCAGTCAGTTTGGTATAGTTTCGATGAAAGGGTGGCACGCAAGGAAACGTACTCAATGTACGTAGACGAAGCGTGTCGGGCCCCTTGAGTCGAAAATAGCCCAAAATGACAAGTTGGCTGGGTAGCTCAGTTGGTTAGAGCGCGGGACTCATAAGCCTGAGGTCGAGAGTTCAAGTCTCTCTCCAGCCACCAAAAACACACCTGAAACAGGTGTGTTTTTGTATTGACAAAACCCATTAAATAGTATAAGTTCACTCCTCGGCATTTGATTCCTGTCGAGACACCCCACTCCGGAGACTGTATGCCCGATCTCATCCTCGCCCATGCAACTAGCTTGGCACAGGCAATTCAGAAGGTGAGCGCTCCGAACGTCACCCATAAAGGCTCCGGCTGTGAAAACTACAACCCCAATAGCCACTACATAGAACACTCTCCAATCCGTCCGCGAGGTGGCCAGTGGCTGATCGTGACTGCAAGAAGCAGTTTCAAAAATAACGATAAGAGGTTTGAAGCGTATGTGACGGCCTGCATCGTCGCCCCCTCCCTCTGCCATGAAGAAACGAGAGGTGACCCCACCGCCTTCTTCCGGATCTACTACCACGACAACCGGAAACTCGTCTGGCATGTCACCTGGCGCCTTGAGCCAACGAAAGGTCAATGGCGTCTGGATGAAGCGCACACTACGCTTGATACCATTCCTGAGTCCTGCAAAGAGGATATCAAGACCGGCGTCTACGACAACATCGAGGACCTCGCGAAAATGCTCGGCACATTCGCAACAGCAATGAGCTGACTCGAAAGCTCGACTCCGTCAGAGCGCCTCCACTAGGGGGCGTTCCTTGCTTTTTGCAAAACTATGCTATACTCCCGCACACTATGACTTTGACCACACATACTGCAATTGGCGCTGCTATTGGCTCATCTGTCGGAAACCCCATCATCGGGTTTCTTCTTGGATTTGCATCTCACTTCCTGGTAGACATGATTCCACATGGTGACAGTAAAATGTCTGACTCATTCCGACTACTCCACAAAAAAGGACCCGTGGCGTATGCATCAATCGATGGAGCTATCGCTCTATACCTTGTCCTCACCCTTTCAAACATTATTCCGTCAGCACAACTATTTGCATTCTCCCTGGCTGTCGCAGGATCTGTACTCCCTGACCTTCTAATCGGATTACAAGACCTGACTCACTGGAGAATACTAAAACCTTTCTTTAGATTTCACTTTTTCTTCCACGACTTTTTTACAAAAAAATACGGCGATGTAAAACTTACATACGCCCTTGCAGGACAAGCTGCTGTTATTATTTTTATCCTTCTCCCGCTTGTTAACGGCTAGTTCCCGCTAAAAATAAACATCGGCGCTTACACTCAATATACTCACAATGATACCGGCAGTTATCACACCAGGAATAATACCCCGTATCGCATAACGAAAAGGTACTTTCAATGCTACAGCTGCCAGAGTAGCAGTCCACAGGCCGGTCATAGGAAGCGGTAATGCCGTAAAGAGAAATAATGCAAACGCCCCATAACGGGCGTATTTATGTTTTACTTTTCCCTTCGCTCTCTGGATTGAAAGCTCCATAATACGCCCAAACCACGGCCAATGTTTCGTCGCCAATCCATGCAAGGCGTCTAGTCCGAAATATAATGGAACAAGTGGAACAAGGTTTCCAATCACGGCGTACCCGAATGCCTCGAGCGGTTGCAGCAGCCAAACATGCGCCGCTACAGGAATCGCAAGCCGCAATTCAAAAATAGGCATGGCAGCCAAGATCATCGTGGCGATCGGTCGCGGAACCTCACTTAGAAATAATATTACAGACTCAATCATATAAAGTTACTCGTCCCAACTAAAAGTTTTAAATGCCCAGGCTGCCAATCCCTTTGCTTCATCTGCGCGAGCGTCCTTGCTTTCAGCCCCCATTACGATCACATGGACAGCATGATCACCCTCCTGCACGGTTGTTGCAAGAACATACCCTGCTTCTGGCAAAAACCCCGTCTTCCCACCCAGTACATCATAGTTCCCATTATTCAGGAAGCTTGTTAGTAACACATTCGTATTATTAACCGTAATACTGTTACCGCTTTGCGAAAGAGTAGTGCTCGACGACTGCATAAACGACTTTATAATCTCATTCTCGTCAGCCACCTCAAGTAGAGTTACCAAATCACGAGCGGTCGACAGATTATCAGGATCAACCCCTGTAGGATCTGCAAACATGGAATTCGTCATCTCAAGCTCCACCGCTTTTTCGTTCATGCGAGCAATGAAATCCTCTATATCCAATCCTGAAAATCGAGCTAATGATTGTGTTGCAGTATTATCTGACCCTACAAGACTGGCAGCTAACACATCTTCCAGTAAAACCGGCTCATAGAAAGCAACGTAATGTCGCCCTCCCCCTACGTAATCTTGCTTTGGATCAAGTGTAACGTATTGCGATAAGTCAGGCTCCGTGTCCAAAAATACCAGAGCACTCATCAACTTTGTAACACTGCCGATCGCTCGAAGCTGGTCAGGTTGTTTAGCGAATAATATCGCACCACTGTCGCGGTCTACCACCAACGCACTCCGCGCCGACGTTACAATACCGAAAGAATCTGTATCAACTTTAACAGGTGCATCGTATCTTGCCTGCGCCTCAGGCAAAACCTCCATAGCAAGGCGTAACTCTTGCGAACTCCACGCGGGTCGATCTATATCAACGGCAGCATCCGCCTGCCACTGATAATAGCCCGCATCAACTGGAAACAAGTTAACTAAAGTTGTTGCAAAAACAAGTTGTGTGATCGCCTTGAAAATCATAGCCACTATCCATCGAGCGAATGAAGCATCTGATCGATCTTGGAATGCTTGTGAAGATCTTCAAAGTCCGGCAACTCATCAGCCTTATGAATTCCGAGATGACGGAGCATGTCTGTTGTTAATGAGAACACTGGAAGTAGCTTAATGTCATCATCACGTTCATCAATCAAACCGCGCATCAAAAGATTTCTAATAATCAGAGAGCAATTAACACCTCGGATATGCTCTACTTCTGCCTTTGTAATAGGGCCGCGGTATGCAATGATCGTTAAGGTCTCAAGCTGAGGTCGTGTGAGCTCAGACTTCATCTCATCTTTCGTTTGAGTCTTTAACTCTTCTCCGAATATTGGATTTGTAACAAGAGCTACGCCATCTACAGTAGATAATATGTGGATACCAGACGCATCTACATTTCTGAGTTTCATCAAAGTCTCTACCGACTCCTGAACCTGCTCGCTTTTAACAGACAAAATACGCGCAATAGCCTTAAACGTCATTGGCTTTGTGCGAAGGAATAATATAGCTTCGATTTTTGCTGCAAGATTTTCCATAATAATTTTATACGACTACGTAAACGATTCAGATATATCTATCAAACTCTACATCCTTTCAATTAAGACATCCTGCCCCGACTGCCGCACAGACACATGCTGTCGCCGTGCCAACTCGAGCAACGCAAGAAAGCTTACGACCACATCCATCTTTCGCTTAGCGCCAGACACCACATCTTGAAACTTCATCGAAGCACGAGATTGAAGTACTGTCGTTAATTCTGAAATACGCTCCTCCACAGACTTCACACGCTCCATTGAAACCTGTTGCAAAGTAAAGAACGGTTGAAGACGTTTTAGCAATCCTGCAAATGCTGTACGTAGATTATCTGATGTCAGATTTTCTGCCGGTGCAAATGCTGGTTTCTGATCAATTTTAATACGAGTGAAGGGCCGCTCAAAGGAACGTTCTGTATTTGAAAACTGTTCATTGATCTTCTCTGCCGCATTAACAAACAAACGATACAATCTCAACTGCTCCTCGAGCTCGCCAATCTCTTCCTCCTCTTCATCCATGCGAAGATAAGGCATCAACTCACGACTTTTCAAATAAATAAGTCGAGAAGCGATTAACAAAAAATCAGCCAGCTCCTCTGGAAGAACGTCGGCCGATTCTAAACGCAATAAATATTCGTCAGCAATGTCGGCAAGAGCAACATCTGTAATCTCAAGCTCTCTCTTGTCTAGCAATTCCAAAAGAAGCCCAAGTGGGCCTGAAAACGCATCTTGCTTAACTGAAAACTCCATAACCCCTACATTTTAACACATTTCGTCCTTCCACTCACGAAAACTATAAGATCATCAAAACACTATACTGCAGGCAAAAAGCTGACATAGATAACATGGAATTCTATCTGTTTTAAAGGCTGATTTTAGCTATCCACAGAAACTGACGAAAAATGTTTGTCAGAATTTCCGCGGCTCATATACTACTCAACGTAGTCACAAGTCACCGTACCACTACAAATAAACAACGTCTTACAAACTACTTCATAAAGTCTATGTGTGGAATCATTGGTTATACCGGAACACAGGAAGCCTCCCCTTTTCTGCTCGCAGGGCTTAAGCGATTAGAATATCGAGGATACGACTCTGCAGGCATCGGCGTGTTAAACAAAGAAATAAATATTGTACGTGCACAAGGCCCGATCTGTGAGCTCGAAAAAACTCTAGTGAAAAATACACCCGACGGTTCTTGCGGTATTGCGCACACTCGCTGGGCAACACATGGGGTTCCCTCAGAAGCCAACGCCCATCCCCACCGTGACTGTTCAGGTGACATTGCCATCATTCACAACGGGATAATCGAGAACCACTTAGTTCTCCGTCGTGCACTAACGCTACGGGGCCACGTATTTAAATCTCAGACAGACAGCGAAGTTATATCTCACTTACTCGAAGAGACCATCGCCGACACTGACTCCCTACAAGATGCGTTTGAGCAATTATTAGGACAGCTCACTGGCGCGTATGGAATTGTGGCGATGATTAAAAGTAGTCCTGGCACCTTATTTGTAGCGCGTATGGGTAGTCCTATCGTGCTTGGCAGACGAGATGGAGATCGGTTTGTTTGTTCAGATGCGACAGCGATGGCGGACTGGGTGGATGATGTGATTTATTTGGATGACGGGGAACGCGCACTCCTACAACCCAATAACGAACCCATCATATGGACAAAAGAATCCGAGAACATCTCAAAGCAACATCACACTATCAGCTGGGATACATCCGTTGCGTCCAAGAAACGCTACGCCCACTTCATGCTCAAGGAGATGATGGAACAGCCCAAGGTAGTAGAGGATACGATGCGCGGCAGACTGATCGCGCAGAAAGGTATTGCCCACTTTGGTGGCTTGGAGGATGTTCGCGAACGCCTCCGAGAAATAGATCGTCTGATTATCGTTGCCTGCGGCACGGCGTACTACGCAGGATGCGTCGGTGAATACATGCTCGAGCACTACGCAGGCATTCCCGTCGAGGTTGAGCTCGCAAGCGAATTCCGCTATCGCCACCCAGTTATAAATAGACACACTGCGGTACTTGCGATCACCCAGTCTGGTGAAACCGCCGATACACTCGCTGCAATACGCGAGGCGAAAACACAAGGGGCCCTCACGCTTGGAATAGTTAATGTTCCGGGGTCAACAATCGCTCGCGAAACAGATGCTGGAATATATACAAGAGCGGGCTCTGAGATCGGCGTAGCTTCAACTAAGGCGTTTATAACACAGGTTACAGCACTCGCAATGCTCACTCTCTTTTTTGGACGTGACCGTAACCTCGAAGAAACAGAAGCAATCAAAATCGCAAAAGAGTTGGAACTTATACCAGACAAGATAGAAAGTATTTTAAAACTTCGCCCGCAAATAAAAGCGTTGGCAGATAAATATCAATGGATGCAAAACGCATTCTTCCTGGGTCGAACATACCAAGCCCCTATCGCATATGAGGGAGCTCTAAAGCTAAAAGAGATTAGCTTGATTCATGCTGAAGGATATAGTGCCGGTGAATTGAAACATGGGCCGCTCGCCCTTATCGATGAGAGGTTTCCAAGCATTGTAATATGCCCACGCGATGAAGTGTACGAAAAGACGCTTTCAAACATTGCAGAAATTAAAGCGCGCAAAGGACCCGTTATTGCAATTACGGACATTGGTAATACCGATATCGTAGAGCTTGTTGACGACGTTATCCACATTCCAAGCACACATGAAATGCTCTCACCACTTCTCACGGCAATCCCAACGCAGCTATTCGCATATGAAATGTCGCTTCTTCAAGGCTATGACCCTGACAAACCTCGCAACCTTGCAAAGAGTGTTACTGTCGAATGATGCAAACAAAAAACCGAGCACAGCGCCCGGTTTTTTACTTTTTTAGATATCTAGCTTGATATGTGCTTCTTGAAGTGAAGCTCCAGTTACTTCAGACGGTGCATCCATGATTGATGTCGTGGCTCGACCAGTCATTGGGAAGGCCTGTGTCTCACGTAGAGACTCCTCGCCAGTCATAGTCATCAATGTCCGCTCAACACCAAGTGCAATACCTCCATGAGGCGGAGCGCCGTACTCAAAGGCTTCTATCATATGCCCAACGGACTCCACAGTCTCTTCTTCTGTATAGCCCATATTCTTGTACGTAGCCTTCAAAACTTCCGGCTCATGCGCACGAATACTTCCTCCGCCGGCCTCATATCCATTACAAACAAGGTCGTACTGAGAGGTCAAAATCTTTTCAATGTTCGTACCGGCAAGATGGTCTTCTCTCCACTCTGGCAGAGGATTTGAGAACGGATTATGTGTAAACGTCCATTGTCCATCTGCAGCTTTCTCAAAGAAAGGAAAGTCTACCACCCAAGAATATGCCAATACGTCGCCAGCTTCTTTCTCTTCCTCTGTTCGAAGGTCAAACTTATCTGCTCCAAACTTCTCCATAGCCTCCGCGTACGTAAATCGTGGGAAAGGCTTCTCCTTGATCTTCATTCCCATTCCTTCTGCAACCTCAATCATCATAGCCTCAACTAGCTCCATGACATCAGCCTGCTCCACAAAACTCATCTCCAAGTCAATCTGACTATGCTCAAATCCACGATCTGCTCGAGGGTCTTCGTCACGGAAGCAACGCGCAATCTGGAAATAACGTTCAAAACCACCAACCATCAACAACTGCTTGTACTGTTGTGGGCTTTGTGGAAGAGCAAAGAACTTTCCTGGCTGCAAACGAGCCGGCACAATAAAGTCACGTGACCCTTCTGCTGTAGCCTTTGTAAGATATGGTGTTTCAATTTCGGTAAATCCCTTTGTGTAAAGATGATCTCGAACTCCGCGTACCATCTCGGATCGCATCTTCATGTTTTTGTTCAAACGATCTGAACGCAAGTCCAAGTAACGATATTTCAAACGAACTTCTTCATTCACACCGATAGTGTCTTTATCGATCTCAAACGGAGGTGTCTTTGATTCATTTAAAACCGTAATCTTTGTAGCTAGAATTTCAACTGTTCCGCTTAGCATGTCTGGATTTATCTGCTTCTCGCTACGCTTCTGTACAACACCCTCAATCTGTACAACCCATTCATTACGAAGCTTTCCGGCAACCTCAGCAAACTCGCCAAGTTCAGAAGGCACAGCAACAATCTGTAAAAGACCATCCTTATCTCGAAGGTCAAAAAACTTTACTTTCCCCATGTCTCGTCTGGCATGGATCCAACCAGCAACCATAACAGTCTCCTCTGCGTGATTTGGTGTCTCTGATGTCAATATTCGTTTCATATGGGGTGTATATTACACGTTTGTAGGTACGGAATCAAGTGTCAAAACCCCTTGCCAAAAGGGTATTTCTGAAGCAAAAGGTACGTGATATTGCATTAGTTCATGAGTAATGTCGAGCATTTGTCGAAGATGATCTAATGGCAATCTAGCCGCCAAGAGGTCATTGAACTGATTTTCGCGAGCCATGCGAAGCAACATCACCATCTCCTGGGTAACAGACTTCGTATCTATCCACTCCTGTTTTTCGTCTTTCACGCAGTCGGTACAAACCAGTCCTCCCTTACCCGTATGCCAGCGAAAAGAAAGCGGCATGATCTGCTCTTGGCAACTAAGGCAATTCCGCAACTCCACCTTATAGCCCAGTCGCTCCATGAATCTTAATGTGAACGCACTGAGCAAAAATCTGTAGCGCCATGTTGAAAAAGCCTCTACGTTATCCAAAAATTTTAACCACGCATATAAATCCTCGTACAAGTCTCGATCAGGATCTTCCACGTGTGTGTGCCTATCTATAATTCTCATCATCGACTGGGCAAACAGTCTATGCTCAACAACGTTTGCAACATTTGAAAATGACTCTTCCCGTTCAACGGAAATAACAGTCATACTTCTGCGGCCTCTGACAATTTCTAAATCGACAACAGCGAACGGTTCGAGATGTGCCGCTAGTTTTGCCTTTGATTTACGTGCCCCCCGCCCCATGAATGACACCTTTCCGTATTCCGGAGTGAGTGCACGATACAAACGATCAACCTCGCGAATAGGTTGCGAGGTGATTACAATAGCTTTAGTTTTAAGCGTAGACCAGCTCATTTATTTTCATCAATCCAAGCCTGAAGCAAAATCATGGCAGCTAAAGAATCCTCATCTGCAAGTGCACCTTCTTCTTTTTGTAAACGTTGAGCTTCACGGGAAGTGTGACTCTCATCTATCTCGTGAATTTCAATAGAAAGACGATCAGCGAGATCATCAATAAATGCTCGAATTTCTTTTAGCTGGTCGCCAGAATGAAATGAACCGACAGCTAACGGCACACCGACAACTAGCAACTCAGGCTCTTCTTGTGCAACCATTTTTTCAACTACATCCGATGGTGACTGACCGTCAGCAACATAAACAACCTCAAGAGGTGCAGCGACCCTGCTTTGTTTATCACCAAGAGCAAAACCAATCTTTGCTCGTCCATAATCAACACCCATTATTCGCATACTATTCAACCGTTATCTCATCGCTTATCTCACTCGGAAAAGAAACGAATGATGGCCGAACTACCTCACCATTTACGGACACTGGCAGGTCATCTTCAATGTCGAAAACTTGATCACCATTATCAACATGTAGAAGTGTAATGTAGCGCCACCCCTTTGTCATCTCTTCATCTAGATTGATTACCATATCGTCATAAGCGCCAGCCTCAAGATACTCAGACACACCAACGACTTCCGCTGGAGCTCCGCTCATAGAAAAGTGAACAGTAATCCAACCCGGCTCTGAAAGTTCTGCATCGAGAGTTACCGTTTCTGTAGCATCCTGATCTTCAACAAGGATCGAACCCCCATCAAGATCTACCGGCTTATAACCGATTTGTGGAGCTGATTTCGAAAATGCGAAGTAGGCTGCGAGCAGGATAAGGATCGCTACTACTCCGATAACTGATAAGACATCTTTTTTCATATTTTGATGGTAATCTTTTACAGATATATTCTATCACGAATAAAAAAATGGCTAAAATAAGCCATCTTTTCATCTAACTTTAAATTCCAACTTCGGGTTGTGGTGTTAGAATCTCGGGACCATTCTTGGTTACCGCAAGAGTTACCTCGAAATGACCAGCATCTGAACCATCCTCTGTAACGATGGTCCAACCGTCATCCGCTGTTTCAATCTCATGAGTTCCCGTTGTAAGCATCGGCTCAATAGCCAAACACATCCCCTCTTTGATTTTCACCTTTGGAAATGACCCACCTCTGAAGTTCGGAACATGTGGCTTTTCATGAACCTTATGGCCAACACCGTGACCAACAAGCGCGCGAACGATTCCATAAGTCTTCATATCGATGGCGTCCTCCACAGCTCCTGAAATATCTGAGATCATATTACCAGCCTTGGCATTTTCGACACCGGCATACATAGAATCACGCGTTGCGCGCAATAGCGCCATACGTTCCTTTGAAATATTCCCGATAGGAATTGTAACAGCCATATCTGTACACAGATCCTTGTACCAACAACCAATATCTAGCCCCAAAATGTCTCCATCTTCGAGAACAATATCTCGGCTGCCGACACCGTGAACCACCTCATCATTTTTTGATATACAAACAGTTGATGGGAATGGGATATCACCCCCACCCTTATACCCCTTAAAAGATGGCGTACCTCCCCCTTCTTCAATTACGCTGGTTGCTATCTCATCCAAATGACGCATAGTCACACCAGGTTTTGCTACGTCTACCGCAGCTTGCAAGGCACGCGAAAGCAATGCACCACCTTGGCGCATTATCTCTATTTCATCCTCTGTTTTAATCAAGGCCATATCTAAAGTCCTAGGGCGTTGTTAATATTTTCTGAAATTTCTTCGATCGTACCAATACCATCAATATCATGCACGACGCCACTGTCACGATAAGAATCAATGATCGGCTTTGTTTCACCCTCGTAAATATCTAAACGTCTGTTGATAGCCTCAGGCGTATCATCCACACGTTGTTCCACCTTAGCTCGCTCCAAAATACGGTTCACTGACTCCTCTCGTGGAACGGTGATGATCAACATAGCCGTTGGCTGATCAAAGGTTTTGTACGTCTCGTTCTGCGCCGCATTTCTTGGATACCCATCTAAAATATATCCGTCCTTTGCATCTTCCTGGTCGAGTCTTTGCTTCAACACTTCCAGAGCCGTTTCATCAGGAACCAACTCACCACGATCGATGATGCCACCAATTGTTTTTCCGAGTTCAGAGCCACCACTTTTAACTTCTCGAAGAAGCTGTCCCATTGAGAGTGCTGGAATCCCTAATTTGTCTGCGAGGATATTTGCCTGTGTTCCTTTTCCGCTTCCCTGTGGTCCTAGAATTAAGATCTTATGCATATTTAAAATATCTTTGATAATAGACTCTTTACAGCTCCGTCACTAATCAGTCCGGCGTTTGCAAGATCTCGTAACATCTCTTTTGTATGAGCTTCACTTAATCCACTATGTTTCTCTTGTAGAACCCTCAGAGCAGCGCTCACGAGGTCTCTTTTTGCGCCAGAGACATAAGAAACACGCCCAGTGAGTTCGCGAATTTGATATTCAGTTAGTTTTTGTTTTTCACTCATACCGTGTCTAGAGTACCGTTGATTACCCTTTTCTGCAACTAAAAGACCCGCCTTATGGCGAGTCTTTTTATTTGGAAATTTTAACTAAATCTCGTAATTTCGCATTGCAACCTGAGCTTCGATCTGTTTCACCATATCGATTAACACAGCAACTACGATCAAGATTGACGCTCCTCCAACTGCTAGATTCGGGCTTCCAGTAGCTGCCTGCACAAAGAGTGGAAGAACAGCGATAATCGACAGGAACAGCGCTCCACCAAGCAGAATACGGTTTCGCAACCATTCCAAATAGCTCTGAGTCTGCTCACCCGGTCGAACACCTGGAATGAATCCACCCTGCTTCTGCAGATTCTCGGCAACCTGGTCAGGCCGGAAAATGATAGCTGCGTAGAAGAATGTGAAAGAAAATACTAGTAGGAAGAACACTACTCCGTAGAACAGGTTATCAGCAAAGATAACGATCACCCAGTTAGCAGCCTTCTGCACTATCTCTGAGCGAGCATCTGCGAAGAACTGAGCTAGAAGTGGTGGGAATACAATAATTGAAATAGCGAAGATGATCGGAATCATTCCACCCATATTCACTCGCAATGGCAGATGTGACTGTACCTTTTGACTAGTACCACCACGAATTCCACGAGCATACTGAACAGGAACGTTTCGCTGACCCTCATTAATCACAACCACCGCAACCACTGTAACGAGTGTCAGAGCTACGTACATAATTACGTTGAATAGCTCCGCAGAAGTATAAGTAGCGATGATCTGCTGAACAACAGTAGGAAGTCCAGAGATAATTCCAGCCAAAATGATAACAGAGATTCCGTTTCCTACACCCTTTTCAGAGATAAGTTCACCGAGCCACATAAGGAACATTGTTCCAGCCATCATTGATAGAAGTGCTGCCAGGAGGGAAAATCCACCCAGATCAAATCCTGTAGACAAGTGACCTCCCTGCTGTTGGATAATAGTAATAAGCCCGTATCCTTGCACAAGTGCGAGAGGAGCCGTAGCATATCGCGTCCATCGATTGATTTTTTCACGTCCAGTAGCTTCCTTTTGCATCTCTTCAACCTGCGGGAAAATCATTCCCAACAACTGAAAAGTAATTGATGCCGTAATGTATGGAGCTACACCGATAGCAACTAGTGAGAAGCTCTCAAGCGTTCCACCGGAAAATACATTAAGGAGTCCAAGGAACTGATTTGAATCCAGGAAAGTCGCAAGACCCGTCGGATCAATTCCAGGAACCGTAATATGAGCTGCTACACGAAAAACAGTAATCATCGCCATTAGAAATAGCAAACTGTTACGTAGCTCTTTAATTCGCCAAATGCTTAGGAATTTTTCCCACATATTATGCTTCGATTGTACCACCTGCGGCAGTAATCTTCTCAGCGGCTGACTTTGATACTGAACATCCTTTTACGGAAACAGTAATTGAGATCTCCCCTTCTCCCAAAATCTTAGCCCCCTTGAGGATAGTTGGGATAAGTCCCTTTTGCTTAAGCGTTCGAGGTGAAACCACCTCATCTTTAATATAATTTTCAGCAATAACACCAACATTTACCGTTTCAGCTTCTACATGTGGTGATTTGAATCCACGCAATTTAGGCGTAGAAAGAATCAAACGTCGAAGTCCACGGCGCTTGAATCCAGATGATCCAGAACGAGACTTCTGACCTTTTTGACCACGACCAGAGGTAGTCCCGCGAGATGCCAAACCACGACCAAGGCGTTTTTTTCCTTTCGCTCTACCCTTTGATGGAGTTAGGTTGTCCAATGAAATTGACATAGGCTATGCAGCTTGTTTTTCTTTGGTTTCAGTTTTCTTTGGTACCTCTTTCTTTTCATCCTTTTTCTTCCCAGTACCTTTCTTTGCCTCTACCTCTTTAACACTCTTAAGAGTTCGCAATGCAGCAAATGTTGCTTTTGCATTGTTGATCTTGTTACTTGATCCAAGAATCTTAGTAACAGCGTTTGGAACTCCACCAAGCTCTAGCACCATACGTACAGCTCCACCAGACTTAAGTCCTGTACCCTTTGGAGCAGGCTTCAAGATGATCTTAGCAGCTCCGAACTTCATACGAACCTCGTGTGGAACAGTCTCTTCGATCAAAGGGATGTGAACCAAGTTCTTTTTTGCCTTTCGGAACGCTTTTTCAATTGACATAGCAACGTCAGCCCCTTTGGCAACGCCCATACCAACACGCCCTTTACGGTCACCAATAATCAAACAAGTTCGGAATCGCATTCGCTTTCCACCCTTTGTAACACGTGTAACTCGAGCCAACTCCAAAATCTTCTGCTCGAACTCTCGTGGTTCTCGCTTCTGATCTCGGCGTCGACCACGACCACGTGGCTTACGCATCTGACCTTTATTAGAGCTATTTTGTTGATCGTTATTCATATACTAAAACTTCAAACCTCCTTCACGAGCAGCTTCGGCAAGAGCCTTAACACGACCATGATAAAGGTATGGACCGCGATCAAACACAACCACCGTTACTCCAGCAGCTTGTGCTTTCTTAGCAATATCAGCCCCAACAAGTGCCGCTACCTCTACAGGCTTCTTTCCGGCAGCGTCAACATGGCTGTCAGATGTAGCTACAAGTGTTTTTCCGGCAACGTCATCAATCATCTGAACTGAAATATGACGCAAAGAACGGTGCACAGACAAGCGAGGTCGCTCTGCTGTACCCTGTACCTTCATTCGCACTCGCTTTGCCCGTCGCTTCAAGCGCTCGTTTTTATCTTTCATTTTATCAGACATATACTATTCGGTCTTTGCAGCCTTACCTGCCTTTCGGCGGATGACTTCATCGGTGTATCGGAAACCTTTACCCTTGTATGGTTCCGGCTTCTTAAACGCCCGAATCTCTGCCGATGTTTGACCAACACGCTGTCGATCGATACCGGAAATAGTCAAAATATTGTTTTCAATTGTTGCAACGATACCCTCTGGAAGGTTGTATTCAATTTCGTGTGAAAATCCTAATCGCATTTTCAACAACGATCCCTTAACTTCCATCTTGAATCCAACTCCATTGAGTTCTAAAGACTTAGACCAACCAGTTGTCACACCAGCAATCATGTTAGTAAGCAATGCACGGGTAGTCCCCCACATAGCTGACTGCTCTTCAGTTTCAATAGTAACTGCGAGAACATCTGCTCCCTCATCCGTTTTTCGTTGTTCTGCAACAACACCAGAGACAAGCTTCATTGATAGCTCACCCTTTGGTCCTTTGATAGCAACATCACCACCGTCGATGGTAACAATCACTCCTTCAGGAACGGGAATAAGTGTCTTTCCAATACGAGACATACTAGAAAATTTCGCAAATTACTTCTCCGCCTAAACGGCGCTTTCGTGCCTCACGATTAGTCATCAAGCCATTTGGTGTGGAAATTACAGCCATACCAAGACCAGATTGCACGCGTGGCAAAGAGTCTGTTTTCACATAGACACGGCGTCCAGGTGTACTAACTCGTTTTATCGAGCTAATCTTATTTCTTCCATCTTCATAATTAAGCACAACGCGAATCAGCGATCGTTTCGCTTCTTCAACGAGCTCAACTACTCCGACGTACCCCTCTTTCTCGAAGATTTTTGCCAAAGCAAACTTTACCTTCGACATTGGGATGTCGACTGTTGTTTTCTTGACCATACCCGCATTACGGATTCTGGTCAGCATGTCTGATATTGGATCTGTCATCATACTACCAACTTGCTTTTCGAATACCTGGAATTTCGCCTTTGTTTGCCAACTCTCGGAAACAGATTCGGCACAAGC
Source organism: Candidatus Uhrbacteria bacterium (assembly GCA_018664485.1). GTDB lineage: Bacteria > Patescibacteriota > Patescibacteriia > UBA9934 > UBA9934 > JABJOE01. The sequence continues at coordinate 69,066 of JABJOE010000006.1, forward strand.
CAAATGCTCTCATGAAGTAACGGTTACGACCGCACTTCCAACAGCGATTGACCTGTCGGCTCATAAACTTAGGCGTCTTCTTTGACTTAGCGATTTGATTTGTTGTCGCCATACGAAATTATTTCGTGAATGGGAAACCGAGCCCCTTAAATAGGGTCAGTCCTTCCTCACGAGAATTTGTTGTTGTGGTTATAACAACCTGTAAACCGTGAAGTGATTCGACCTCGTTAGCATTGATCTCCGGAAAGGCCGTGTGTTCTTTGAATCCATAGTTGAAGTTTCCGCTTCGATCAATGGACTTTTCACTAATTCCACGGAAGTCGCGGATACGAGGAAAAGCCACATTCACCAATCGGTCAATAAACTCCCACATTCGCTCACCACGAAGAGTCACCATACATCCAACGACAAGATCTTCTCGGATCTTGAATCCAGCGATAGACTTTCGTGCTTTTGTACGAACAGGCTTCTGTCCTGAAATACGTGTAAGCGTATCTTCGATCACTTCGATGAACTTTGCATCACGCTTACTTGAGAGGCCTACGTTTAACGTAACCTTCTCGATATGAGCGGCTTGCAAGTCATTCTTGTGACCGTACTGCTCCTTTAGAGCAGCTAGCACAGTCGATTTATATGTTTCTTTCAACATCGGCATATTAAACGTCTAAATCTTCAGTACCTTTTTTGGTTTTTAGAATACGGACTTTTGTACGCTTTCCGTCTTTGTCGATAAACTTGTATCCAACACGTCCCTCTCCAGTCTTTCCGACTACTCGGACATTGGATGCATTGATAGGTGCTGTGAATTCAACACGCTGTCCTGGCTGACCACCTTTTTTCTTCAGGTGCTTAACAGCCTTGTTTACATTTTCAACGACAATTTTACCAACCTTTGGAAAGACCTGTAAAACCTTACCGGTTTTACCCTTATCTTTACCAGCGGTTACACGTACATTGTCTCCAGCTTTTATCTTCATACTAAAGTACTTCAGGTGCTAGTGAAACAATTTTCGGATACCCCGCTTCTCGGAGCTCACGTGGAACCGGTCCAAAGATACGTGTTCCTTTTGGTTCCTTGTTTTCACGGTTGATAATTACGCCGGCATTTTCGCTGAAACGAATGTAAGAACCGTCCTTTCGACGCATTTCCTTATTCGAACGAACAATAACAACGTGTACGATGTCACTCTTCTTCACATTACTGTGTGGAACAGCTTCCTTAACAACAGCAGTAACAACGTCTCCAATACGTGCATAACGTTTCTTGTAACCACCAAGAACACGGATGACCTGCATTTTTTTGGCCCCGGTGTTATCGGCAGAAAGCATCATTGATCGATGTTGTAGCATACTATGATTGCTTAGTTACAATACGCCATGTCTTTCCCTTTGAAATTGGGCGAGTTTCTTCAATCGTAACCTTATCACCAGTTTTTGCCTGATTTTCCGGATCATGAGCCTTAAACTTCTTGCTCTTCGTGAAACGCTTTAGGTACTTTGAGTGCACCACAGTGTTATCAACACGAACAACAACCGTCTTGTCCATTTTATCGGACACTACGACACCAATCAGTCGTCGGCGTTTAGATTGTTTCTTCTGATCAGACATATAGTTTATTCAGTAACCTTAGCAGGTGCTTCGGCGTTTGAAAGCTGTGAGATACGTGTCATAAGTTGCGCAATGCGCTTACGAGTAACACGAACCTGTCTAACTTCCTTGAGCTGATTGACGGAAATCTTTAATCGCAAATCATAAAGCTTCGCCTTTTCTTCTGAAAGCATCTTTCCGAGCTCGGTAACGCTCTTTTTGTTCAAATCTTTAAACAACATAGGCTAGATGCGCTTTATGAACTTCGTTTTAAGCGGAAGCTTGTGCATCGCAAGGCGGAAAGCCTCTCGAGCCTGCTCTTCCGTTACACCGTCTATTTCAAACATGACAGTTCCAGCACGTACAGGTGTCATGAAGTAATCAACTCCACCTTTACCCTTACCCATCGGAGCTTCAGCACCGTGACTTGTAATAGGGTGATCGGGGAAAATACGGATCCAAATCTTACCACCACGCTTTACGTAACGAGTCATCGCACGACGCGCTGCCTCAATCTGACGTGACGTAATCCATGATTCCGTCATCGCCTTTAATCCGTAAGTACCAAAACATATCGTCGTCTTAGAAGTCGCAATGCGATCTCCTTTTGTGCGACGTTTATGCCACTTTCGAAATTTCATTTTCTTAGGCAACAACATACAGTACTAGTTACGCTTTCGTGGTTTTGGTTTCTCAATTGAGCTACCTTTTTTATCAGAAGCACTCTCTTCGAACACTTCACCTCTGTAGATCCAGACTTTAATTCCAATTGCTCCGTAGATAGTTCTTGCAGGAACACGAGCATAACTCACGTCTGCACGAAGGTTATGCAATGGGATTGATCCATCGTGAACAATTTCCTTACGAGCAATATCTGCACCGTTAAGACGTCCAGAAACCTGAATCTTTACACCTTTCGCACCAGATTTCATAACGCGTTCACGCGCCATCTTCATTGAGCGACGGAATGGCAAACGACGTTCGATCTCTTGAGCTACCCCTTGAGCTACAACACGTGCAGATAGTGAAGGGTTCTTGATTTCCTGAACATTGATGATGATATTCGTTCGTGTACCACGATAGAAGCGCTTTTTAAGCTCCTTCTTCAGGTCATTGATTCCAGCACCAGAACGTCCAATCACAACTCCAGGCTTAGCCGTGAAAATAGCGATCGTGATCTTCTCAGCGTTACGATCAATTTCGATATGATCAACACTTGCCTCTTTCAAACGAGTCATCAAATACTCACGAATTCCAACATCGGCTCGCAAATTACTAATGTAATTATTGCGGTTACCAAACCATTTGGAATCCCACGAGTAAATCGTAGCCAAACGGAACACTTTTGGATGTATCTTTCGTCCCATAGGTTATTTCTTCGTTGTTTTCTGTACTGGAGCCTTTTTGGCAACAGACTTCTTAGCTGCTTTTTTCTCTGCTGGCTTTTCAGCCTTTTCTACCTCTTTTACACCCTCTCCTTCCGGAGCTCCAACCTCAATCATAATGTGAGACATTCGCTTTCGGATCGGAGCTGAACGACCATGCGCACGTGGGCGGTGACGATAGAATGTTGGTCCATCATCAACGGTCGCTGCAGTAATAACAAATCCAGTAGTATCAAGCTTGTTGTTATTTTTTGCGTTTGCCATTGCTGAGTTCAATGCTTTCAAAACCGGTTCAGCGGCGTTCTTCTTTGAAAACAACAGTTGGTGACGAGCCATCTCGACCTCCATACCGCGCACCAAATCAACCACAAGACGCGCCTTGCGTGGAGATACTCGAATATATTTTGCTGTTGCTTTAACGTTCATACTTTTTATTTACCTCCTTTTCCACCGTGACGAACAAATTTTCGTGTTAGTGCGAACTCACCAAGTTTATGTCCAACCATGTTCTCAACGATTTTAACATCGATGAATTTCAATCCGTTATGCACAGATATGATCAATCCAACCATCTTTGGAGAGATTGTTGATGAACGTGACCAGGTCTTAATCTTTGTACCTGGAGTCGCTGCAGCAACCTTCTTTTCCAATGAAGGGTAAATGTATGGTCCTTTTTTTAGGCTTCTAGACATAGGCTACTTTCGCTTTTTACGGCGGCTGATAATCATCTTGTCTGACTTACGCTTTCGGCGGGTCTTAACACCACGAGCCAGTTTTCCGACATAAGTCTTAGGACCACGTCGTAGACCAATTGAGTTGCGACCTTCTCCACCACCATGAGGGTGGTCTACAGGGTTCATCGCCTTTCCTCGAACTGTTGGTCTCTTTCCACGATGTCGTGAGCGACCAGCCTTTCCCCAGCGAATCAATCGCCAGTCAGGATTTGATGTTGAACCGATTGAGGCCATACAAGTTGCAAGCACACGTCGCATCTCACCAGAAGGTAGGCGTAATGTTGCCCACTTCCCTTCAACCGCCAAAAGTGATGCGCTTGTTCCAGCTCCTCGCACAATCTGACCACCTCGGCCAGGCTGTAACTCAATGTTGTAAATGTTCATTCCAAGAGGGATCTTATCAAGTGGGAATCTACATCCTACTTGAGGATCTCCTTTTTCCTTTGAAGTAACGATCTTCATTCCGACTTCCAATCCCTGCGGTGACAAGATATATCGTTTCTCACCATCAGCGTATGAGATTAGTGCAACACGTGCACCACGGTTCGGATCATATTCGATCGTCTTTACTGTTGCTGGTACGTCGATTTTATCGAATTTCCAGTCAATCTGACGAACATGTCGCTTTGCTCCACCTCCACGGTGACGAACAGCGATTTTTCCGTGACTTCGTCCAGCCATCTGCTTCTTATGCTTAAGAAGCTTCTTGTGAGGCTTTGACGTAGTAACATCATCAAACGTTTGGACACTCGACTTACGTCGTCCAGGTGTTGTTGGTTTGTGTACTCGGATACCCATATTATACTCCTTCAAAGATATCAATGTGTGATCCTTCAGGTAGTGTGATGATCGCTTTCTTCCAGTCGCTACGTTTTCCCATAGTTTTTCCAAAACGCTTGCGCTTTCCACGAACATTCATCACATTCACTTTTGTTGGGACAACATTGTAAAGTGCGTTAATCGCGTTACGGATAGCGACACGATTTGCGCCCGTTGCAACACGCAACACTAGAATGTTCTTGTCAGACAACATTGCAGTCTTTTCCGTAACAAGAGGTCCAAGCAAAACTTCATGAGCTTTTGCAAGCGCCTCAAGTGAAGAGTCGTTCTTCTTTTTTGCTGTCTTTTTTGTAACCGAAGCCTTCTTCGCAACCTTTTTGGCTGCTGGCTTTTTAGCTACCTGCTCTACCTTAGGAGGTCGAGCTTCGTTTTTTTCAGTTTTCTTATTGAAAATTCCCATATCTATGCGAAGTGTGAAACCATTTTTTCAATCGCTGCCTTTGAAGCAATGATGTACTGGTAACGAGCAAGATCACGAACATTCAAGCTTTCTGCACCGATCGTTTCGGTTCGCTGAAGATTCTGTGCTCCACGAATCATAGATTCGTCACCCTTTACAGTAACAATAAGAGCCGTATTCTTTGCTCCTGGCAACTTCTGTCGCATCTCTGCAACAACCTTTGTCTTTGCCTCAGCCATGTCAAACGTATCAAGTGCAATGAACCTATCGTCTGCAACCTTATCAGTTAGCATCATTGCCAACGCCTTTCGCTTAGCTTTCTTGTTGATCTTCTTTGAAAAGTTACGCAAAAGGTTAGGACCAAAAGTCACACCACCACCAATCCAAATCGGTGATCGTCGAGAACCGTGTCGCGCACGACCTGTTCCCTTCTGCTTCCAAGGCTTACGTCCACCACCACGCACAGCAGATCGATCTTTCGTATTCGCACGAATGATTCGGGCGTTTGCACGCTGCGCAATAATAGCCTGGTGAACTAGCTCAGGAGATACCTCTACACCAAACAATGTATCAGGCAGTTCCTGTACTCCAGCTTTGGTTCCGTCCATTTTGTATAGATCTACGCTCGCCATACGTCTCCGTTAGATGCTGCAATAATTACGTAACCTCCGCGTGCACCTGGAATTGCTCCTTTTACAGCAATAATGTTTTCTTTTTCGTTTACTTGAACTACTTCAAGGTTTTGAACCGTTACCTGTTGTCCACCCATGCGACCTCCCATGCGAGTCCCTTTAAAGACACGCTGAGCACCGGTAGCACCAATAGAACCAGGCATACGTAGCTGATCTTTGTGACCATGAGACGCAGGTCCACCTTTGAACCCATGACGTTTCACAACACCTTGGAATCCTTTTCCTTTAGCTGTTCCAATAACATTGACCGTTTCCCCTACCTCAAAGGCAGAAGCGACAACCTTGTCTCCTCTTGCTGGAGCTTCTCCGTCAATCGGAAACTCTTTTACAAAGGCAAATGCTCCAAGCTCCTTCCAATCCTCAAGCTGAGGTTTTGAAACGCTCTTCTTTGAACCAAATCCCAATGTAGCTGTTTGGACACCAGCTTGGTTTGTACGTACTTGCGTAATCGTACATGGCCCAGCCTGAATCAACGTGACCGGTACAACCGTTCCGTCTTCTCCAAAGACCTGAGTCATTTCAATTTTTCGTCCTAAAATTGCTTTCATATTCTCATGCTGACAGTGGAATCGCGGTTACTCCCCAATTCTTGATCAGTAATATTTGTTCGAACTTTTTACACGATCACAACTGATAATGCAAATGATGCGAACAAAAAACGAGAAGGCGTTCAATGAACGACACTCCCGCCTTACACAAATATAGTGTTAGGCATGTTTTAATTTCTCAAATGGCGGGTCCCTTTCTAGTGCACCTTACGGCGCCCCTCCGTACGAAGCGGCGAGAAGGTTTTCCTCGGCAATGCCTTGGATCTTTCTTCTCGGTCCGAGTTGGGAGAGTGTGTAGTGAGTATAAATCTCTTTGTAGGACTCACAGATTTGAGTTCAATTTCGGTGCACAGGATGTCAGCGCCGGAGCCGTACTCAAGGTACGGTGACTAAATGAAAGGCTCCTGTAAGCCGGAAGTGGACCAAAGCTGTGAGTCCTAACTTTACATTTTGATTTCAATGTCTACTCCTGCTGGTAGATTGAGTGACATCAATGAACTGATTGTGCTTTCACTAGGACTGAGAATATCAATCAATCGCTTGTGAATACGCATCTCATACTGATCACGAGACTTTTTGTGCACAAAGGTCGAACGGTTAACCGTGAAACGACGCTTTTCAGTTGGCAATGGAACAGGCCCTAGGGTCTGCGCTCCAGTGCGCTGTGCAGTCTTCATGATCGTCTCACAAGCCGTGTCGATCAACTTGTGATCATACGCACGGATCTTGATACGAATGCGCTGTTTTGTTTCTTTGTCTGTTTTTGCGGTCATAGAAGGTACGATTTCAACGATAAGTGGGGAAGGCCGCAAGCGGACTTCCCCAAAATATCTCTTATTCTATAATCTTTGTTACAACTCCAGCTCCAACTGTTCGTCCACCCTCTCGGATAGCGAAACGCATCTCGTCTTCCATAGCAACAGTCTTACCAAGTTCAACAGTAACGTTAACTGTATCTCCAGGCATAACCATCTCAGAACCTTCCGGTAGAGCTACGATATCTCCAGTAACATCCGTTGTTCGAATGTAGAACTGTGGCTTGTAACCTTTGAAAAATGGCTTGTGTCGTCCACCCTCTTCCTTTGTCAAAGCGTAAATCTTTGCTTCGAACTTTGTGTGTGGCTTAACAGTACCAGGAGCAGAAAGCACCATTCCGCGCTCAATGTCATCCTTCTTAACACCACGCAATAGGATTCCAGCGTTGTCTCCAGCCATACCTTGGTCGAGGTTCTTGTTGAACATCTCAACTCCAGTAACAACTGTCTTTGAAGTTTCTCGCAAACCAACGATTTCTACTTCTTCGTTTACGTTTACGATTCCACGTTCAATTCGACCAGTAACAACCGTTCCACGACCTTCAATAGAGAAAACGTCCTCAATTGGCATCATGAATGGCTTTTCAGTCTCACGCTTTGGCTCAGGGATGTACTCATCCAAAGACTTTACAAGCTCTTTGATTGGTCCCTCAGCGTCTCCACCGTCCTCGATAGCCTTTAGAGCAGATCCACGGATGATTGGTGTCTCATCTCCAGGGTATTCGTACTGCTTAAGAAGATCGCGAACCTCCTCTTCAACTAGGTCGATCAACTCAGGATCGTCAACCATGTCAACTTTATTCAAGAAAACTACGATTGCCGGCACTCCAACCTGACGAGCAAGAAGGATGTGCTCACGCGTCTGAGGCATAGGACCGTCAGCAGCTGATACAACCAAAATTGCACCATCCATCTGAGCAGCACCTGTAATCATGTTCTTCACGTAGTCCGCGTGACCTGGACAGTCAACGTGAGCATAGTGACGAGCCTCTGACTCATACTCCACGTGTGAAGTAGAAATAGTAATACCACGCTCCTTCTCTTCTGGAGCATTGTCGATTTGGTCAAAAGCCTTCGTCTGAGAATCAGGTGAGAAGATCTTTGACAAAGCAGCCGTCAACGTAGTCTTACCGTGGTCAACGTGACCAATAGTACCAACGTTTACGTTTGGCTTACTGCGAACAAACTGTTCTGCCATATAAAATAGTTATTACCCTAGGGGGTGGGTTTTTAATGGTATCAGCGCCTAAATCAGCCCTGATACAAGCGCGGAGACTATAACAAAATCTAGCTTTTCTTGCAAGTCCCTGGCGTACATATCCTGTGGAAGAACCCTGCGTTTGGAAAAATGGCCAATATAAGCAGAATACACAACCTGTAATGTAGCCATTTTCAAATTGCCTAAAAACCGGCTTTTTAAGTCTTTACTCAATCGGTTCAAGATAGAACTGCTCTTCACCTAGATCATCCGCTTTTGCAGACCCTTGATCTGGTGCCTCGGGTATTGGAGGGTCAAATGGAACGTCCTCAACAGTCACTTCAGGGGCTTCAGATACAGCCTCTTCTCCAGGGAATGGAAGGTCTTGGTCCATTTCTTGCAAAGGGACCTCGTCAGGCACGCTGTACTCAGTGTTTTTCATCGTTTCTTCCGAAGAATATGGCCAATCTTCGTCAATAAATTCACCATCAACCTCTTCTTCACCCATAATGAGGCCGTCAACCATGGCTTCATAGGTCTCCAAAGGAAGCAAAACAGCCGGTTCATCACCATCTTGATCGGTAACAATTACTGGTGAGCCGGTTTTCTTTGCTAGGCGAAGTAGTCGTTGCATTGTTTGTTTATCCATATAGCCGCATCTTAATCGAAGGAGAGATAACGTCAAGACGTAAAGTTACTTATATGCACAAATCCCCCAGCGCAAGCGCCGAGGGAAGAACGTGCCATTTAATGGCAAAGTTGTGACTCAGATACTAGGTCGATCGTTTTCGCATATGCAGTTACGCTGCGTATGCGAAAATTACCGTTCTATTCCGATTTGGGCCTGGACTCAGCTCTTTGGAGCCTGAATTGACGGCTGTTTCGGGAGCCACTCAGCAAGAGTGAGAAGAACGAACGGGGGAAGCTTCCCTCTCGTGACGAGCATGGTGACGATCATCGCCACCAAGACAGCCCGGGCGATCGGCTTACTTCCGAACAGCACACCAGCAGGAACCAGCGTACTGTGAAGCCCTGTCTGCATGAGAAATGGAATCCCGTGACGTCCGATCACGCCAGACGATTCCCTGAGAAACTCAGGCCCGCCCATGCGGTTCATACTGACGTCACACAGGATGAAATCGATCTCCGATCCTCGATCGGCCACGACCGCCATAGCATCCGTTCCGTCTTCCACCAGAATGACCTCGCCAATGGCGATGTCCAAAGCCTCGAATGTACGACGCAGCATGCGTTCCATGCCGCGCAGAATCGCCCCCTCATCGTCAACGACGAGAAAACAGATAGGTCTGGGTTCACCAGTATTCATTTCTCTACCTCCAGATTCGCATACACCAACACGGCGCATGACTGAGCATAATGCCATATTATATGGCTTTTGTCAATCCCCACCCTACAAACAAAAAACAGGCCCGCTTTCGCGAGGCCTGTTTTTAATTTCTACTTTGTAACTATGACTTCTGACCAGTTCGTTTTTCCTTAATTTCTTTTGCAACGTTTCCTGGCACCTCTTTATACTCATGGAATTCCATTGAGTAACTTGCACGACCCTGTGTGATGGATCGAAGGTTTGTTGCATATCCGAACATCTCAGCAAGTGGAACGATAGCTGCGACCGTCTTTACATCTCCACGATCACCCATCTCCTGAACCTGGGCACGCTTTGAGTTTAGGTCACCAACAACAGTTCCCATGTAATCTTCTGGAGTTACAACTTCGACTTTCATAGTTGGCTCAAGAAGTACTGGTTTTGCCTTGAGTGCAGCCGCTTTAAACGCCATCACACCTGCCATTTTAAAGGCTGATTCGTTTGAGTCAACATCATGGTATGAACCATCGTAAACAGTGGCCTGAATGTTGATAAGTGGGTAGTTAGCGATAACACCACGCTCGAGAGCCTCTCTACAACCCTTTTGCACAGCTGGAACATACTCACGTGGAATAGCTCCACCCTTCAACTCATCAACGAATCGGAAGTTATCCAACTCACCATCTTCATTTGCTTCTGTAATAGGTTTGATACGAAGCCGACAATGTCCGTACTGACCACGTCCACCTGACTGCTTAACGTACTTTCCTTCACCCTCAGCTTCCTCACGAATCGTTTCACGGTAACTCACCTGCGGTCGTCCAACGTTTACTCCAACGTCGAACTCACGCTTCATTCGATCAACAATAATTTCCAAGTGAAGCTCACCCATTCCTGACACAATAGTCTGCATTGTCTCCTCGTCCGATCGAACACGGAATGTAGGATCCTCTTCAGACAACTTCTGCAAAGCAAGTGACATCTTCTCCTGGTCCTGCTTTGTGATCGGCTCAAGTGCCAAAGAAATAACAGGCTCAGGGAATGTGATTGACTCAAGTGAAATCGGGTGTTCCGGATCACACAATGTGTTACCAGTTGTAGTTTCTTTCAATCCAACAACAGCAGCAATTTCACCAGCGTATACCTCGCTCACTTCCTCTCGGTTGTTTGCGTGCATTCGCACAATACGAGAAATTCGTTCTTTCTTTCCGGTAGATGCATTCAATACGTAAGATCCAGATTTCAATGTTCCAGAATAGATTCTAACAAATGCCAACTTTCCAATGAACGGATCAGTTGCGATCTTAAAGGCAAGTGCAGCCATCGGTACATCGTCCTTAGCCTCACGCGAAAGTACTTTTTCTTCGTCCTCAATATCAGTTCCTTCAACAGCCGGAATATCCAACGGAGACGGAAGATAATCAATAACAGCGTTCAACATTAGCTTCACACCCTTGTTCTTCAAGGCTGTTCCACACATAACTGGGAAAATATCCAAACCGATAACGGCCTTACGCAAAATTCGTTTCAAATCCTCGTATGAAGGCTCTTCTCCAGCAAGGTACTGCTCCATTGCAGCTTCGTCATTTTCAACGATTGCTTCGATAAGCTTTCCGCGCCATTCCTTTGCTGCGTCCATGTATTCAGCTGGAACATCAACCTCATCGATATCCTTTCCAAGCTCGTCGCGATACATGAATGCCTTCATCTTTAGAAGGTCGATAATACCGTCGAAACCAGCCTCTTCTCCGATTGGAAGCTGAATTGGGTAAGCCTTCTTTGTAAGACGATCAGTAATTGACTGAAGGTCTTTGAAAAAGTCTGCTCCAGTTCTATCAAGCTTATTGATAAAACAAATACGTGGCACGCTGTACTTATCAGCCTGGCGCCAAACCGTTTCTGACTGAGGCTCAACTCCTGCAACACCATCAAACACAGTCACACCTCCATCAAGCACACGCAATGATCGCTCAACTTCTACTGTGAAGTCAACGTGTCCAGGTGTATCGATGATGTTAATACGGTGGTCCTTCCAGAAACATGTAGTCGCTGCAGACGTGATAGTAATTCCACGTTCCTGCTCCTGCTCCATCCAGTCCATCTCAGCCTCACCTTCATGCACCTCACCAATCTTGTGCTTTTTTCCAGTATAAAAGAGAACTCTTTCTGTAGTAGTAGTCTTTCCTGCGTCAATGTGGGAAATGATTCCGATGTTTCGAACATTGTCTAGAGAATATTCACGAGCCATATAATATTTGATTTGATTGTTTGTAGAAAGATCACAGCGGAGCTCAATTTCTGCGCGCCGTGATAAGCGGAGTCAGTAGCTTAACGAGCGAAGTGAGCGAAAGCGCGGTTGGCATCTGCCATACGCTGAACATCCTGTCGTTTCTTCACTGAATCTCCCTCTCCCTCAGCACCTGCGATAAATTCTGCTGCAAGACGTTCCGCCATTGGGCGCCCCTTCTTTCCACGAGCTGCTAACAAAATCCATCGGTATGCCAATGCATAGCGACGATCTCCACGAACAGGTGTTGGGATCTGGTAGTTTGCACCACCAACACGTCGTGATCGAACTTCAACAGCTGGAATAATATTTTTCATTGCAAGATCAAAAACATCCATCGCTGGTTTTCCGGCCTTCTTCTCCATTATTTCGAAGGCATCATAGACAACACGCTGAGCGGTGGACTTCTTTCCATCAAGCATAACGTAGTTAATGAGCTTGCTCACTAATACGCTTTTATACTTTGTATCTGGTTGTAGAACTCGTTTTACGGCTTGCTTACCTCGCATATTTATATGGTTTAAGTGTGACTTCCCGCCGCGTTCTGGCGGTACTCACTATTTATAATTTACTCAGTTGGCACATTTGGACCAATTTCAGAGTATGGAAGCGTCCGCAGAGTGCAGGGCAATCCATTTGCTGAAAATGATCCAAATGTATTGATCTTAAATTTACTTCTTTGGCTTCTTTACTCCGTACTTTGAACGACCACGATTTCGTCCTTCAACTCCAGCCGTGTCATATCGTCCACGTACAACAGTGTAACGAACACCAGCTAGGTCCTTAACTCCACCTCCACGTACCAATACGATAGAGTGCTCCTGAAGGTTATGACCCTCACCTGGAATGTAAGCGATCACTTCCTGACCGTTTGAGAGACGAACACGCGCCACCTTTCGTAGAGCCGAGTTCGGCTTCTTTGGTGTAGTTGTATACACACGAACGCATACTCCACGCTTTGCCGGAGCTCCACGACGCAACTCAGTGCGCTTTCGGTGAAGACTGTCCGTTGTAAACTGCAAAGCAGGCGCATCAGACTTTTTAGTCTTTCGCTTGCGTCCCTTTCGAATAAGTTGGTTGATTGTAGGCATGTTTTACACGTAAATTACGAAATTGGACGCTAAAGGCCCTTTGAAAATAACGCGCGAAGAGTAACATGTGGGCCAAAATACGTCAAGAATGCTCAGGGTTATGAATATGGAGCTGAGTCTGCGCTGTCAAAGGATAGATCCATCAAAGTAGCTATCAGGATTGGGCGTCCGTTATTATATTTTCTCATTAGAATATAGGGAAAGGTTATAACGGAGACAATCCTGCATTCTAGCTACTCTTGCCGGGCCATAACCTATAACGTGCTCGGAAGACCTTATTTGAGCAGAATCCTTCGTTAGAGGTGAAGGGTGAAAGTTTTATATTTTCGGTCCCGATGGATTGACGTGGCGTATAAAATACGATAATAAAGGTAGTAGTTACATATTTCACACTCCGGGAGCAGATATATTCATTCCAGGTTCTAAATACCCGCTCACAATCTCTCTACCGCCAGCCCAGCAAGGCAAACCAGCCCGCACTGAGCTAATTGTGCTCACCTTCATTGCCCACAAGATCTACTGGGACGTCGTCATCCAAAACGGCAAAACCGAACACCACCTCAAAGTGCAAGTGATCGGCGTCAGGTTAGTTCCTGATGTTGAAAAAACGATCCACCCGGATCTCACCCATGGCATTAAGATCAAGATGAGGCTCAAGGACGATCGTCCAAAGATGCTGCCAGCCACCATAGAAGTCTCATGCATACTGAAAAAGGACGGGAAATTCCACGGGTCTCTTCTCGTTAACGGTAATTAGCCATGAGCACAAACAACTTGCCTCGCTCCGACCCTCGTGTTGGAAAGCGGGGCTTTGTTTTAAACCAAAAAGAACCCGGCTAGGCCGAATTCTTTTGTATTTGTATGTTGCTTTTTGTGGCCTCTACTTCGACTTGAGTGACAGATCGACTCTCTTTATCAGCTTGGACAAGTCAACGTCCATTAGTGTTGCGTCGTCTACCGCATCACCTACATCAAAGTGTGAGAAGAATGCCGGGTTCATGTCTACAACATAGTCAGCCCAGTCTGCACCGAAGAGATCAATTGCTACCTCTTCATCTGTAATCCAACGCAGCTGTGGTCGTAGTACTTCCCCTTCCTGCTCTGTGAGCATATATACATATGGAATGGACTGGATCTTTACCAATACAGAACCAGGCTTTGGAAGCATTAGTCCGTCTACTGACATTGAAACCATTTCCTCATATTCTATCTCTTCAATCTCGTCGAATGAATCTGCCCATGTGAAGTATGCAAGTGAGTTTACAAACGGTCGACGTGTTCCAATGTTTGTTACACAATATACAGTTGAGAACTCGTGGTACTTCACAAATCTATCTGTACAGTACACTCCGCTCTTTGCATTTTCCGCCTCCTCCTCTTCCACAACCTCTTCTTCCTCACCAAATAGATACTCGGCAGATGACGCAGTACTTAATATATTGGCGATATCGTTGAGCTCTACTTTGAAAATAATTTCATCTCCTTCCTCTACTCCTTCTGGAGTCCAGTTGTAAGTACTGTTGTTAAACATGTACTGCTCAATGACTGTGTAGGTAGAGCCACTATTTAATGAGTAGGAAAGATCGACCAAATTCTCAGGACCAAGAGTAGTCCATGTGAGTTTAATCTTCTCATCAATACTAAGTGACGTTACTGTCTTTGAGGAGTCCACTGGCTGGTACACACGCAAGCTTCCAACTGACGGATCTACACTGTCATATACAGTGGAAGATGAAGAAGCGCTTGCAGTTGTAAACGTTGCAGGGTGTGTAACTCCAGCTGCCGGACCAATGAGTGCATTTCCAGTGGTGTCGTTTGCAGTTGTTGTTGTAAACGTTATGTCAGAAGATCCGGAGAACTGACCTGAGTGTGAAATTGTAAGAGTTGTGTCTGACACACTCCAAGCGTTTGAGAGTCCTGACGGTGAGTCATCGAAGGAATATGCAGTGGAGCCAGTGTTAATTGCCTCGGAGAAAACAACGACTACGTCAGCCGAACGGCTAACATCTGTAGCCCCATCTGCCGGGGTAATGCTGACAATGACAGCACCAGCGGCGTCTGCAATTGCAACGGCGCTAATGTCGACGACAGCGTTAGCGTCTGTGTCATCCAATGAGTCGGCAGTTCCGTTTGCAGCAGTATATGCAAATGTAAGTGTTGGACCAGTTGTGTTTGCAACTGTGTTTGTAAGTGTTAATCGGAGATCTGTTGTAGACGCCACACATGCAGACACGGCAATAGATCCGGCGTCAGCACCACCAATGGTGTAGTCCCCGGCTTCGCATTCTCCAACCTCGATCGTTTCTGAGAAAACAATATCAAGGCGGTCAATATCACCGTCTGTATCTAAATCTTTGTATGACTGAGAAACATTCACTGGACTTGCCTCGTCAGACAGTGACGTTGCACCAATGGATGATATAGCGTTTGAAGTACCATCTAGAATAGATCCGGTAGACGCGGTAAAAGCGAGCGTCGGCTCCGTTCCACCTGACACACCCGTGAGGTTCGCGGCTGCAGACCCCGTAAGGACAATGGCAGTTGACCCGTTTCCAGATGAGTATCCACTCACGTCGAAGCTTGTAAGTGTGTTTGCAACTGCAGTCCAATCTCCATCGCTGTATGTAACGGTGACAGGCTCTGTGAAGGTAAGTGTTACCTGGTCGATGGTTCCGTCAGCGTTTGCGTCACCGTACGCAGGAGCGTTTGCACCATCTGTTCGCATGACTGCGGCGGCACCGTCGGTCAGTGACGCCGCTGACAAACTAGCAAGTACATTGGAGTTTGCATCCACGAGTGAGTTTGCGGTGTCATTTGATGCGTCGTAAGCAAAGGTTAGTGTGAGAAGTGTGTCCAAACTTGGAGCGGTGGTAAGCGTATATCGAACATCCGTTCCACTCACAACACAAGCGCTCACAGCCATAGATCCAGCATCTGCGCCGGCAATTGCATAGTCCCCAACCTCACAGGTAGCAACTGTAATTACCTCGGTGAATGTGAGGTCAGCGCGGTCTACAGTTCCGTCACCGTTTGCGTCAACATATGTTTGAGATACAAGTTGTGGTAATGCTAAGTCAGTCAAAGTAACAGCTGGCACGGACGTCACAGCAGAGCTCGCAGCGTCCAAAAGTGACCCGGCAGTTTCATTGTTTGCATAGCTCCATGTAAAGGAAAGGCTCGTGTCGTTGGAAGGAGCATTGGCAACAGTAAAGGTAATTGTTGATCCACCAACAGAGCACCCTGAGCTGTCTACAACGGCGATCGTACCTGCGTCAGTACCAGCAAACACAAAGTCTTCCGTTTCACACTCATCAAGCGTAATGCTCTCCGAGAATGAAACAGTAACTCGGTCTACTTTTCCATCGGTATCATTATCTAAGTAAGTTTGACCTGTTGAAACTGGAGCAGCCAGGTCTGTCAAAGCCGCAGCTGTAAGGTCAGCGACTGCGTTTCCGGCAGTGTCATCTAGCGAATTGGATGTTCCGTTTGCAGCAGTGTATGCCAAGGTCAATGTGAGGGCCGTATCATTTGAGGGCGCTGAAGATACCGTAAGTTGCAGACTCGTAGTTGATGTTGCACAAGATGCAATTGAGATTGAACCCGCATCTGCCCCACCGACTGTATAGTCACCAGCCTCACATTCGTCGTATGCGATATTTTCTGTAAATACGATGTCAAAACGATCTACCTGCCCGTCAGCATTCACATCTTTATATGCTTGCGATACTTTGATCGGAGCAGCCTGATCAGTGACCGCCTTATCACTAAAGGAAGCCGCATCTTCGCTTCCACCATCTTGAAGTGAACCACTGGTACCCGATGACGCCGTATAATTCCACTCAATATCAATATTAGTATCGCTCGACGGAGTATTTGAAAGTGTTAGTCGAAGATCTGACCCTGATGTTGCACAAGCGCTCACAGCGATAGTACCTGAATCATCTCCACCGAAAGTGTAGTCTCCGAATTCGCACTCATCGAGCGTTGGCATCTCAGAGAAAGTTACATCTAACCGATCAATGGTTCCATCTGAATTTATATCTTTGTAGCCAATAGCCAAGATCGCCATCGCAGCACCATCTGCAACACCTGATTCCGGTAGCGAAGGTACGGTTGTGGTTCCGTCAGAAATCGATCCTGTAGTTGCGGTAAATTCTATAGTTGGCTCTGTTCCGCCAGCAACTCCAGTTACACCAACATCTGCTGTGGCTGTAAGGATAATTGAAGCCGATCCGTTTCCAGAGTCATATGCAGACACATCAAAGCCTGATAGATCGTTAGCAGTTACAGCCCAGTCTCCATCGGCATATACAATCGTGACATCTTCCGTAAACACAGCGGTCACCTGGTCAATAGTTCCGTCTCCATCATCATCTTGATATGTAAATGACATGAGTACTGGAATAGCCCCGTCAGTAAGTGCCACCGTCGTGATATCTGTAGCATCGTTTCCTGCAGCGTCATCCAGCGAGTTTGCGGTTCCGTTTGATGCGTCGTATGCAAAAGTTAATGCCAGATTTGTGTCGTTTGAAGGCGCTCCGGTAAGCGTTAGTCGCAGATCAGTTCCAGACACTGCACAAGCTGAGATTGCAACAGATCCGATGTCAGCGCCAGCTAGCGTGAAGTCAGCAGTCTCACATTCGTTTACCGTAATCGTTTCAGAGAAAACAACATCAAGTCTATCTATCGTTCCATTTGCA
Source organism: Candidatus Uhrbacteria bacterium (assembly GCA_018664485.1). Classification (GTDB taxonomy): domain Bacteria; phylum Patescibacteriota; class Patescibacteriia; order UBA9934; family UBA9934; genus JABJOE01. The sequence goes on from JABJOE010000006.1 coordinate 86,671, forward strand.
CTCGCATCCTTATATGAGCGAGTCATATCGACAGGAATGGCTTCGTCAACCAATGTAGTTGCAGATATTCCACTCAGTGAAGCACCTCCCCCATCAACAATAGAACCACTTGAAGGTGTGAATGCTAAAGTTGGCTCCGTTCCACCCGAGACACCGGTCAAACTAGCGTTTGCAGATGCTGTGAGTAGAATCTGTGTTGTACCGTTTCCAGAAAGATACGCTCCAGTATCAAAACCTGTGAGGTCATTTGCTGTAGCAGACCAATCTCCATCGCTGTACGTTAGAGTTGCAGCTTCAGTAAAGGTAAGTCGAACTCGATCAATCGTACCGTCTTCATTATCGTCTAGATACGCCATCTTATTTGAACCGTCTGTTCGAAGTGCAGGGGCTGCAGCGTCATCAACAGTCTCGGCGCTAAATGCAGCGTCGGTATTGGAATTCGCGTCAGTAATAGATCCACCAGATGCCGTGAAGGCTAGAGTAGGTTCCGTTCCACCTGCTACACCGGTAGTATTCGATTGAGCTGTTGCCGTTAAGTAGATTGTTGCAGTACCATTTCCAGATGAGATAGCTGACACATCGAAACTTGTGAGGTCGTTTGCCGTTGCAGTCCAATCCCCATCTGTATATGCAATAGTTACAGCCTCTGAGAACTTCAACCGAACCCTGTCAACCGTTCCGTCTGTATTATTATCCTCGTATTGAATGTCATTTGAACCATCAGTTCTAAGGAATGGGTTTGCATTGTCAACTATCGACACGCTGCCATCCGGGTTTGACGTTGCATTAGTACCATCGGTCCACTCACTTGTAATTCCAGAAACAGCAGCAGATCCAGCCCCCGTATTGATAGCCACCTGACCAACGACGCTGGACAAAGTCACCACAGCCGACGACCCCGCTGGGTCAGAAATTGTTGCGGAACTCACAGTCTGCCCATCAGGTAAAAGAATAGTTCCAAAGTCAGCCAGAACAGGTGCAGCAGAATCGTTAGTATCCACATCCTCAGACCAGGTCATTACAATTTGATCGATCAATCCGTTTCCTCCAGTATCATCTATCGCCAGGCTCGCAAGTACGGGTGCCGCAGCGTCAGCTAAAGTCAAAGCACTAATATCAGCCACAGCATTTGCGGCAGAGTCATCAAGTGAGCCTGCTGTACCATTCGCTTCTGTATACGCAACTGTAAACGTCAGAAGAGTATCATTAGCCGGAGCGCTTGAAAGTGTAAGTTGAAGATCAGCTGAAGACGTCGCGCAAGATGCGACAGATATTGATCCAGCATCCGCTCCACCTATCGTAAAGTCCCCTCCCTCACATTCATCAACTGCGATATTCTCAGAAAACGTAATATCAACACGATCTACCTGTCCGTCCAAATCTGTATCAAGATAGCTCTGCGTTCCGATTGAAACTGGAGCCGCCCCGTCAGCAAGGGCAGTTGCGGAAATATCTGCAACAGCATTTCCGGCGCTATCGTCAAGTGAACTCGCTGTACCGTTTGCCGCAGTGTAAGCAACCGTAAGCGTAAGATTTGTGTCATTGCTTGGCGCGTTTGAAATGGTGAGACGTAAGTCATCTCCACTTGCCACACATGAAGCAACCGCGATGCTACCCGCATCTGCACCACCTGCCGTGTAGTCACCTGCTTCACATTCATCAAGTCCAATGTTTTCACTGAAAGTAATATCAATCCGGTCGATGGTTCCATCTGAATTTGTGTCTTTATAGGCTCCAAATGTTGCTGCAGGAGCAGCTTCATCTGTCGCTGTCACGGAGTCAGACGTGAGCTCACCTCCTAGAGTTGTTTCAACTGACCCAACAACCGAGACTAGTGGTAATGCGTCAGTATCTCCTGATCCCGACTCCGTTAGAATAATAGTCACTATACCCGCCGACGTCTCAGATGCAGAGGACACAGTAAACCCAGCGACTGTAAAATCAGAACCTGCTACGGTTGAAGCATTTAAATCTAAATCGAATGTAGCAATAATCTGATCAATTTGACCATTGCCATCATCATCCTTTGTTACCGATGAAGTTAAATCCGGAGGAGTGGCCGAAGCACTGGTATACAGTGTACCTGCAGTACCATTCTGACCTGTTCCTGAACCAGAACCGGCTGCAGCAAGAACGGTATTTCCGTCTGAAATGAAAGTAGTAAGCGTGTCTCCAGATGTTGAAGAGTACGTAATTGAAACACGCCCACCTCCTCCACCACCAGAATCTTGTGTATCTCCACCGTTAGCGTCTCCACCGGTTGTAGTCAAGGTTCCACTAGAGCCCGCATACGGACCAGATGTAATATAAATTGAACCACCAGAACCTCCACCAGGAGATCTATTGGTGAGGGCATTGGTCGGGTCTCCACCGTTAGCACTAATCGTACCAGCGTGCGTCAATGTACCGGACACATCCAAACGAATAATTCCTCCACCAGGTCCTGCAACTGAATTTGATTCATTTGTATGTCCTCCAGTAGAACCATACAAAACCGGCGCAGTATTAGAACCATAGGTTCCACCACCAGCACCACCAGAACCTCCATTACCGGTACCACCAGCACCACCATGTCCTCCTCCACCAGCATTTGAGTTACCCCCACCAGCACCCGTTTCGCTCCTTGTACACGCGTTTGAACCATCAGGCCCCTTACCGTCTACTGCTGATCCAGGAAAGTTTTCCGTACAGCCATATTCATCTGCATTTATAGAAGTACTTGAACCAACCGAAAGAGCTACCAGATTAGTCCAGCTAACATTAGACCTAATACTAGTTGTTCCGGTTAGATCAATTGTTGCGGCATCATCTATAACAAACGTTCCACGAACACCTCCAGTAATTGTAACGTCATCCCATGTAGTGGTAACGCCTGCTGGAACAGTAAAATCAATATCGACACCTGTATTATTAACATTGATAGTTGATCCGCTGGCAATATCAAAATCATTTCCACCAGTAAATACAACGTCAGTTAAAGAAGCGTCAGTACACGTAAGTGTTCCTCCAAAATAAAACTCATCGGTAGCCGTTAGAGTTACATCTGCAGTTCCAGACTCACATGCAATAACAGATGTATCAAATCTCAATCCACCTGAGCTGGTTACGTTCGTAGCGTCGACATAAAGTTGATAATAGTAAACAACGTCACTAGTTGCGGAGCCTAAAGTGTAAGCTGAACCATCAGTTCCATCAGCTGCGGACCCCGGCCCAGAACCACCCGAAACAAGAAAATCATTGGCAGCCATACCTCCCCCTCCGTTGAAAGAGTCTGTCGTGTATAACAATGAAATAATCCCTCCACCTCCACCTCCACCGTCAGCGGAGCTGTTATCACCTCCAGCACCACCGATCGCGGAGAACGTACCGGTAGAACCAGCGAGAGTACCCGTCGAGATAAATATAGACCCACCCGATCCACCACCTCCAGCACGGTTCGTACTATTTGTACCACCAACAGCACCGTCTGATTCGATAATTCCATTATTAGTAAGCGTGGTCGTTACATCGATTCGAACAACACCTCCTCCAGCACCACCTACTCCAGCGTTTCCAGACCCACCAGACGTACCGAATAGTAGCGGACCAGTCACTGTATCGTAATGAGATCCTGCAGCCTTAGTCGTTCCCGCACCACCGTTCCCACCATGACCTGACCCACCCGCACCCGTCGTACTAGTTGAGGCACCGATTCCAGCACCTGCAGTTGCAAGCGTACAGACATTAGAACCGCTAGGCCCATAACCTGTATTGTTATTTGTAGATGTACAACCCTGACCATCTCCAGAAATAGAAGAACCGCTATCAATTTGAAGGTTGTCAGTTTTGAGGTATGGGTACCATCCATTAACTTGGTCTCCATCAAATGTAAGAGTAGAGGTTGAAGTTACAAGAATATCTACACCAGTACAGTCCCAATAATCCCCGAGTGCAGCATATCCAGTTGTATTCCAACTAGTGCTAGAGCTAATCGTAATAGTACCATCAGCGGTTGCGTCATCGTCACCGGCCCCACCGTCTGTTGCGGGACATGAAACTGCCGCAGCAGACACACTTTGAAAACCAAAAAAGATTCCCAACAAAGAGAAAATGACGATAAACAAACTCAGTCGTAAATAACGCGTCATGTAGCCGCATTATACACCCATTTACTTAGAAAAAAAGCTTACCTATGGACAATTAGAAACATCGACCACCGATCAATAGATCACAGAGCGCCTCAGACGGTACGCTGATGAAGAAAAATACGTTAAAGCTAGTCATGAAAGACAGGAATACTAATATAAGTAGCACTCGAGGCCCGTGCTGAGCGATAGCACGCCGAATTTTCTGATGCTCCGGCTTTGTAAGCAGTGCATCGAGCAATTTTGACCCGTCTAGCGGGTGAATTGGAATAATATTAAAGAAAAGAAGGTATAGATTGATGATTATCAAAAGTATAAGAAAGAATCCCAGAGCGTTTCCGGCAACGATCATTCCGCCGGCATCCAAACCGCGAAATGCTATAGCTGAAAGAGTAGCTACGATCAAATTTGACGCAGGGCCGGCAAGTGCAATCTTCACAGAATCCCATTTCGGGTCTTCTAAGTTGTATGGGTTAAACGGTACTGGTTTTGCCCAACCAAATCCCAGAAGAAGCAACGGAATAAACCCAACCGGGTCGATATGTGCTACCGGATTGAGTGTGAGTCGCCCCATAGCCTCGGCAGTCCGGTCGCCAAGACGTTCGGCTGCGAGAGCGTGTGCGAACTCGTGCACAGTAAGCGACATTAAAATTACAGCTAACCAAACAAGGGCGAGAAACGGCTGTTGTGTAAGAAGAGAGATGAACATAATTATTCTACTCTGATATCAGCACCGATCGATGCAAGTTTTCCATAAAGATCCTCATATCCGCGATCCAAATGATGTACGCCATCAATCATCGACTCCCCTTCCGCTACGAGTGCAGCAACTACGTACGCTAACCCGGCGCGAATGTCAGGCACTGTCATGTTTGCAGCCTTTAATTTGCTTGCCCCCTTGATCACTGCTGAATGCTGATAGTTCTGATCCTTGAATCGGCAAGGCAGCTCACCCAAACAACTACTGAACAACGTAATATCTGCGCCCATTCTCTTTAGAGCTTCCGTATAGCCAAATCGTTCTTGGTAAACAGTCTCGTGAACAACGGAAGTTCCGTCAGCTTGTGTTAACACAACTACGAATGGTTGCTGCCAGTCAGTTGAAAAACCTGGATGCGTATCTGTCTCAAGCTGTATACCTTTATAATTTCCGTTACCTCGGAATAGAATTCCATCAGGTTCAACGATGTATTCCCCACCGATCATCCGTACGGCGTTTAAAAATGTAATCATCGAGCTGTGGCCAGCTCCTTCACAAAAAATCTCACCTTTCGTCGCAAGTGCTAACGCCGCAAAAGACGCAGCCTCCAAACGATCCGCTAAAACACGATGCGTACAACCGTTCATCTTTTCCACTCCTACAATTTCGATGTGACGACCGGCTCCTCGCTCAACCACAGCTCCCATTTTCTGTAGCATCATTATCAGTGAAATGATTTCCGGTTCAATCGCGGCATTCTTAATAACAGTACGCCCCTTCGCCATCACCGCTGCAAACAAAATAGTTTCTGTTGCTCCAACTGATGGATACGCAAGCTCGATTCGAGCGCCCTTAAGTCCATCCGGTGCCGTTACGCGAATTGAATCTTCCCCCTCTTCAACTATCGCACCCATCTGCTTAAGCGCCTCAACATGAAAGTTTACAGGGCGTGGTCCAATATTGTCTCCATGTGCTCCACGGCCTGGCATTGGTACGTGAGCTTCTCCTACACGATGCAAAAGTGGTGCCACAGTTAGAATCGACAATCGATTTTTTCGTGTTAGCTCCATCGCACTTGTATTTTCGATCGTTGGAGTACGTAGCTCGACCGTATGATCATGCACAGTAGTTGTAGCCCCGAACATTTCAACTAGCTCCCGCGCAATGTCGGTCTCCAGCTGAAGCGGCATGTTGGTTAAAATCACTGGCTCGTCAGTCAGAAGTGAAGCAATCATCATTTTAGATGCTGCATTCTTCGCTCCTGCGATTTTTACCTTTCCCTTGAGGGGTTTTCCACCCGTAATAAATAGTTTTTCCATATCAGTACATACGTATTTGGACTATTTTCAGCTTATGGGGCCCCGCCACTCACTCAATGACCGAGTGGGGTTGTTTCGAGAGATGGCTCCCTGTGCACGCGACACAAGCCTCAAATACCTAAGTCCTTTACTAAGTCATGACAAGGATACCGCGAGGTGGCGGTAGTGGCAACCAATTGACAACCCTTATATAAAGAGACATTGTATATAAACACTACAACTCGAGGCTGTTGATGAAGGATCCTCTCGACGAGATATTCAGTACTGGTGAAAAATGGGGCGTAACACCCTTTTCAATAATCGGCACGGTCTTGGCAGGCGTGGCATTCGGAGTCGCGGGCGAGATGGTTGGACTTATCAACGACCCCTTGGCAATATACGTAGCTGAGCTTTGGGTCGCCGGAGCCGGCATCGCAGCTGGCGTCCATGGTGCAAAATTCGCTTCCGTCAATCCCTGGCAAAAAAATGTAGCTCACGCACTACTCCTTACGTCATTCATCCTTGGCGTATTACCATTCGAGCCGGGAGCAACTATTTTGGCGTATGGAGGACTGGCCTTCGGCGCATCGTGGTTCGTAGCAACCATGCTATCTCCCCGTAAAGTGACCCCGCCGCACCCCCAGTGATCCCCAGCGATCACTCGTCGCCGCCCACGAGCCGCTCGCTTGTAGGGCGGTTCATTGCATCCAAATTACTAAATATCAAGAACCAATTAACAAGTATCCAAACAAATCAATATAAAAAACTCTGAGGTGTATGAGATGTCGTTGAGACAAGAATAAAGAAGATAAATAAAATTCACACAGGTGGATGAGATATCGATGAAGCAAAAAAGCGCAGCAAAAAAACATTCATATTTGTGGTCAATTCTAGGCGCGGGGAAAGTGATGAGGAGACGTACTCATAGTACGTTGACGAATCACTGTGGCCCCGCAACAACGAAGTGGCCCAAATAGGAATGTTTTTTCGACTCTTTGGTGCTTCAAGTAAACCGCTCGTAATATAGGTCTCCCTCTATATATGGGCAATACGTCCGAAATCGACGACCGATTGAGCAAGGGAACCTCTGCAAGCTGACATGCAGTTTGCAAAAGGCCCTGGCCCAAGGCGACGTCACCCGACCGCGTGATAACCGCCGGATCCCCGCTGATCCCGCCCCCCTTACAACAATCGACTTCATTCATCTTCTATAGGTAGACGAATTTAGTTTCGTACTACGTTTAGAATAAAAGGTAATTATTGGAAAAGGGGCGGGACAGCAAGACTACGTATTCTCGCAGATAATTCAGTGTTAGCTGAACTCACGGATCCTTTCAATGTAAATTAGTCCAATTACGACACCATTTACCTGAAGCACTTATAGTATCCCACCCAAACTAAACCTATGCAAGAAAAAACGGCAGATCTTATCCACCGTTTTTCCACTAACCGCACACAAGTTCTTACTCTCCGAAGTGGTACTGGTCAGTCAATTTCTTGTAGTCAAACAGCTCGTCAGCTTTGAAGAATCGATCAATCTCGATCTGAGCGTTCTCAGCTGTATCAGACGCGTGTGCAATGTTACCTGCAAGATCCATAGAGAAATCCGCTCGTACAGTTCCTGCATCAGCCTCACGTGGATTTGTAGATCCAAGGATCTTTCGCATCTCAGCGACAACATCGATCCCTTCAAAAACGATTGCAACCACTGGTGTCTGCATCATGAATTCTACAAGCCCCTTGTAAAAAGGCTTTTCTGTGTGGTGGCTGTAGTGCTCTGCCAAAGTCGTCTCATCAAGATGAATCAACTTCATGGCAATAAACTTGAGACCTTTGCGCTCAAAACGGTGCAGTACGTCTCCAACTAGCTCACGCTGAACTGCGTCAGGCTTAAGTAGGACTAGCGTTCGTTGAATATCAGGCATAAATAGTGCTTACAGACTTATGACCGTCCTTTTGGAAGGTCGAACTGATTAATCTTTGCGCGAATACTAGCAATGTATTCAAAACAAGTCAATACGAATAGATCCGTCTAAATCTGTGCGCATAACCGGTATACCCAACCTCTCAAACCTATCTAAAATCACAGGATGAGGGTGGCCGTAACCATTTTCTCCCAGAGAGATGATCGCTAACTCTGGATTGATCGATTCGAGAAATGATAATCCAGAAGATGTCAGACTACCATGATGACCAACCTTTAAAATATCGACCTCCTGTAGTAGATTTTGAAAAATCGCCTCCTGCTCAACTCCAGCATCTCCTGTAAATAACATTGTACGATCACTAACCGTAAGAAGAGTTACAACAGAGCCATCATTTGGATCCTCGAGCCGTTCCCCGTCGTAAGCTTCTTCGGGGAAAACAACGCTCAATTCAATTTCCTCCCCCAACACAATTGAGTCACCAATTTCTACCGCGCGCATAGCCTCGAAAGACCACTCATCAAACAAAGAAGACGCCTGCGACGAATAAGTTTGCCCGGGAGTCCACACCTCACCGACATCATAACGCTCAAGTACCGGTAACAAACCATTCAGATGGTCAGCGTGTGGGTGTGTATTGACAACTAGATCAATTGAACGATCCCAAAAAGGCATAACGCGAGTCAAATCTTCCACAATACTCCCAGATGGACCACCGTCTATTAAAACCTGACCATAGGGACAGTCCATAAAAATTCCGTCACCCTGCCCAACATCAAAAACCCAAACGACACATCCGTCGACCCAAGGCATTCGCCCACCATCAAGCCACGGCGCAAGTGCCACAACACCAACGACAACTATACCGAGAAAGACTTTAACAATACGCTTCGTGTCCATATACGTTTCATTAAAATTAGCCAAAGAATAAACAGAATTACTGAGAGCATCGCCGGCACATCAAAATATAGAGGCAGATCAGCGCCCTTTTCAACTATCCATAGCATCCAGTTCAAACCAGCCACTGTGGGGAGCGACGCAAGCCTTGCGATATCTACAGACAAGGGCGACACAAAAATAGATAGAGCGCCGCTTGCCATAACAAACGGCACAGCCGGAAGAATGAGTACATTTGTAAAAACGCTCACGAGTGAAATCTTCCCGAACTGAAATATTAAAATCGGAAAGCTCATTAACGTCGCCGCCAACGTTGAAGTTAAAGACTCCCGAATTAGAAATCTCTCTGGAATCCAGGTCCAACTAATTTTCCACTTTGGTGTTAGGCAAATAAGTCCGATCGTAGACAGAAAAGAAAGTCCGAATGCTGCGTCGTCTAAAAGAAGTCTTGGATTTATTGTGAGCATGATCGCTGCTGTAAGCAAAAGTACATTTGTCATCGTTGTCTTTCTTCCAACTTGATATGAAGTCATAACGAGCGCCCCCATCACTCCGGCGCGTATAACAGCCGTCTCAAATCCTGCAAACAAAACGTAGCCCACGGTAGCCGCTATCAAAAATCCAAATGCCTTTCGACGCCGCATACCAAGTGTAGCTAGCACAAACGACGATATGATCATCACCATTGATACATTGTAACCAGACGCTGCGACGATATGTGATGTGCCAGTGCGAATAAATAACTGCTCCCACCGATCTGAAAATCGTTTTTCGCCAAACAGTAGCCCTGCAAGTAGCGATGCATGAGGCTCACCATAAGCTAGATCGATTGTCGCCATTACACCCGCCCTCCAATCCTGCAAAGTCCCCATCATAACGCCACCACGATCCTCTCCGATAACAATGGGCGTCTTGCGAGTAAAGCAAAGTCTATCGATACCTTTAGCTGCAAGATATCTGTCATATGCGAACCCTTCGAATGGCTCGGGGGACGACATGTCACACATGAGTCGAACTCGATCACCGTAATGAACTAATGGGTAGCGAGGTATGAATGCCAAAAGACCATCTTCAAGCGTTATCTTCTGACGATCAACACCAACTTCCACCCGTAAAACTGTGCTCTCAACAAGGACTCCGTCTTCTTGCGGCACGCTCGATGCAACCGGAGAGAAAAATATCCCACGGACAGTCGCCACAACCAAAAACACCGCGCACAATGTACGCAGTGTCTGAGATGGTGTTAGGTTCATAGCTTCGCGAAGTCCTCACCAACTTTAACGCGCGCAAAAACCGTAATTACTAAACTAGACAGACCTGCGATTATAAAGGCAACTGAAAGTGAAAAGTGTTGTGACAAAAAGAACATAGCAACCAGTAACGCTACGCGCCCGAAAGTTAACGAGACCTCACGGATAGTCGTGAATTCATCTATGTAATGTCCGCTATCAGCTGCCTTTTCATACATCATAGTATCAAGCGGTGTACGCATCATGATTGATCCGAACATGTGGAACGTTGACGCTGCGAACACACCACCTACCGACTGAACAAACGCCTTTACTATCCACCCCATCGAATACAGATCAACACCGAATGCCAATAACTTCTTAGGGCGCTTTTTGTCTGTAAGATTTCCCATGAAAACCTGCAGCAACATTCCAACCAAAACAATTACAGATGAGAATATTCCTACATCCAAATAATCTCCATTGAAAATCATGAACAGAAATATTGGCCAAATAGCATACCCGACGATCGTCTCGATTCCAACGGCAAACATCGACAAAGAGAGATATCTATACTTCTTAGCAAACACTTTTTGAAAAGTCTCTACAAAGCCAAACTCATACTGTACGTTCGTACGTGGAAAATATAGAAACGGGATCATGGACAAAAGAACAATCGCAATTCCAACGATAAATGCTGCCGAATAAGAATACTTTGCAATAATCAAACCTCCCGCTATCGGTCCAATAACACTTATAAAACGTTGTGTTGCGTACAGTAGACCCAGCTGGTGCCCTCGTTTACCTTTTTTGGAAAACTTCGCGAAATCAATATGGTACGGAGACCAGTAAAATGCGTGACAGATAGCAAGCGCAAGGAATGACGCGAATAGAACAAGTGATGGATAGAATCCGGGCGCTACCTCGAGCACATACGCAGCACCATAGTACATGGCCCACATCAATGTACCGACAACGAGAGAAATATTGAGACCCGTTTTTGAAAAGATTTTTGCTCCGATCGGAAAAAGTGGAATACGCATCCCTACCCCGATCGCGAACCATAAAAAATACATCTGCAGGTTCATCCCGACAAACTCATATAGAAAGATTGGGAAGAACATTCCAATGATCGCCGTTGCAGCATGACCAATCACGCGATGTGATGCCAATGCAGAGAATGCACCAAGGTGACGTATATCGAAACGGTGACTCGACAGTGGAAATGATTGTTTATGATGTGAACGCATAGAATGACCAAAGTATACCAGATACAAAACTCCCTTTGCAGGGAGGTCTGTATCTATTTTCTCAGTTGTAAACGAGTCGGTCAATACATTGTGTGGAGGGCTTAAGCTAAACTACGAAGTTCATCATCCTCCCCTTCACGTAGATAACCTTCTTTACCTCCCCCTCAACGAACTTTGCAACATTTTCGTTTGCTCTTGCAGCAGCCTCAACCTCTTGCTGCGGAGCGTCGGGTGCAACCTCGAGCGTTGCTCTTAATTTTCCATTTACCTGGACCGCGAGCGTAATAACATCATCAACCACTTGTGACTCGTCATACGCAGGCCACTTTTGTTGCTCAACAAACCCTGTAGCTCCAAGGTTCTCCGCAACTTCGTTTGCGATATGAGGGGCGAATGGGCACAGAGTATACATGAACATCAGCAAAGACTCTTTTGTAAGTGCCTTGTGTTTGTTTACGACATTAATGAACGTCATCATCTGGGCGACAGCTGTATTGAATCGTAAATTCTCAATATCTTCTCCCACTTTCTTTACAGTTTTATGTAACGCCTTGGTCACTTCTTTATCTTCCGAGATTGATACCATGTCTGGAAGCCTTGCGACCTTATCCAAGAAACGTCGAGTACCGATCATACCCTTAGTATTCCATGGAGCCGGCTCTTCAAAAGGTCCAACGAACATTTCGTACATGCGCAGAGTGTCCGCACCGTACTTGTCGACTACCTCATCTGGATCAATTCCGTTACCCTTAGACTTGGACATCTTCGTACCATCTTCAGCAAGGATCAAGCCATGGCTATGTCTACGAGCATAAGGTTCGCTCACCGGGACATGACCTCGGTCGAACATCACCTTGTTCCAAAAACGAGAATATAGAAGATGCAGAACCGTGTGCTCCATTCCACCATTATATAAATCAATTGGCATCCAGTACTCAAGCTTCTTCATGTCTGCAAAAGCTTCGTCGTTATGTGGATCAATATATCGGAGGAAGTACCAAGATGACCCTGCCCAGTTTGGCATAGTATCAGTCTCACGTTTTGCAGGACCATTACATGTCGGACACTCCGTATTCACCCAGTCGGTAATCGCAGAGAGTGGAGACTCACCGTCGTCTGTTGGCTGGTACTGATCTACCTCTGGAAGCTCAACCGGGAGCTGATCCTCGGGAACCGGAATCCATCCACCAGTTTCGGGAGAACAAGAATCACAATGGATCAAAGGAATCGGTTCACCCCAATAACGTTGGCGGGAGAACACCCAATCTCGAAGTTTATAGTTTACTGTCTTTTTTCCATGACCGTTCTTTTCAAGCCAGGCGATCATCTCTTCTTTTGCTTCGTCTACTTTTTTCCCATCCAAGAAGTCGGAGTTGACTGACAACCCTTCTCCAGCATACGCCTCCGCGTCAACGGATCCGCCGGACACAACCTCAACGATCGGTAAATCAAACGCCTTTGCAAACGCCCAATCTCGCTCGTCATGCGCCGGCACTGCCATAATTGCTCCCGTTCCATATCCCATCATCACATAGTCTGCTACCCAAACAGGAATCTGTGCACCATTAGCTGGATTTACAGCGTAAGCACCAGTAAATGCACCTGTCTTTTCTTTTGTGCCATCTCCTCGATCAATGTCTGACTTTTTTGAAGCGGCCTTCACGTAGGCCTCAACTTCAGCGCGTTTGTCATCCGTAACAATCGTACTTACTAACGGATGTTCAGGCGCCAACACCATGTACGTCGCACCAAACAATGTATCCGGCCGCGTTGTGAAGACTTCAATTGATGGAATCAGTTGCGACAAGATAACTGGCTCTTCCTTACCGTTAAAATGACCTACCTCAGCCTCTGCTACTACCAACTCTCCTCGAAGATTGTTTGCAATCTGTACCGGATGATCTTGAGGAACTGCCGGATCATTTTTATCTGCCAAGACAGTAAACCGTTTTGCCATTTTACTTATCGCACCAAAATCAAACTTCCAGTCACAGCAATCTCGAAGTGCTGGGCGTTCTTTTCCGTCCAATAGCTCCACATTCACAGGAGGTGCCACCATAATCACATGGCTAACCGGCGTATCCAAAGTTGGAAGTAGCTTCATAGCTGCGACACCGCCGAGCGAATGCGTGATAACAATAGTCTTCTCATTAAACGTATAGCTTTCTTTGATAAACTTGATTTGTTCTTCAATGTTTGGCTCCGATGGATTTGGCAAGTCTAAAACAGTAACACTCGCTCCGCGCCCTTCAAGCTCAGCTGACAACCATGGCCAAAACGCTTCCTTAGAATCATCCCGAAAGGCATGCAATCCAAGGATATTGTAACCACTTAAATCTGTATCAACCGTAAAATCAACTTCAGCTCCTTCGCTCCGTCCAATCCAATCCTGCTGCTGCTTTTTAATCTTTGGAAGATAGTCCACTGTGTCTAAATCATCGAGTAACCGTTGAGCGTACTTTGTAATCGCAATCATCCATTGCTCTTTGTCGCGCTTTTCAACCTCTCCTCCGCAGCGCTCACAAGCACCACCTACAACCTCTTCATTTGAAAGACCGATCTTGCATGACACACACCAGTTGATAGCCATCTTATCTTTGTACGCAAGTCCTTCTTTGAAGAACTCCAAAAACTGCCACTGAGTCCACTTGTAATAAGACGGGTCGGTTGTGTTTACCTCTCGTGACCAATCAAAACTAATTCCAAGCGACTGAAGCTGCCGGCGGAAGGTGTCGATATTTTCCTTTGTCACCTCCTGAGGCTTTCGACCAGTCTTAATTGCATAGTTCTCCGTTGGAAGCCCAAAAGCATCCCAGCCAATCGGGTACAGAACATTAAATCCCTCCATTCGTTTTTTGCGAGCAAGAATATCGAGCGCCGTGTAGCTTCGGGGGTGACCCATGTGCAGGCCTGACCCTGACGGATACGGAAACTCAATCAAACAATAAAATTTCTCTTTGTCAGAAAAATCTTCGGCATGAAAAACGCCCTCATCCTCCCAGCGTTTTTGCCACTTCTTATCAATCGATGAATGGTTATACATAGTCGTATTTTATATTTGGTCCATTTCGTTGTTGCGTGGGCCCTGTGTCTCGTCATCGTACGGAAAAGTACGATTTCTCGTCACTTTCCCCGCGCCTATAACTGAACTCAAATACCAAAACACGATACAAGTTCGCAGTCAGAGTACGGCGAAATAGCAAAAAGGGCAAGATTATTGGTATAAATCCGACCCTTCTTATCTTTAAGCAAAATCTCTCATTCGTTTGAGCTCCACAATCGCGTCCTTTGGTGATTCAACGAACAGTAGGCTTGCATCCAAATCCATCCAGGCAAACCCTTCGTGATCAATGTGGCGAATGAGCTCCTTAAACTTCTTAAAGTACCCACCAACACATATCACCGGGAACTTGCAATCGATTTCTCGAAGCCCTACTCGCGACACAATCTCTAAAATTTCATAGAAGGTTCCAATCCCTCCAGGTAGTGCCAAGTAAACGTCTCCCAGTTCTATCAGCCTTTGCTGGCGTGGCACCAATTCTTCAAACAATTCCTGCTCTGTGAAGTACTTATTGGCAATTGGAAAATCTTTGTTATGCAAAGCGATAGAAATCACTTCACCGTCTGCCTCAATCGTTCCTCGCGAAACGTCCTCCATCAAGCCAGTCGTTCCACCGTTAACACATGTGAAATCATTCTCTGCGAAAAGCTTTCCCATTTCTACAGCTAGCTTCCGGTACACCTCTCCATTCTCACCCCTTGGATGCGAGCCACAGAACACGGTTACATTTTTCATACTACAACTCTGGCTGTGCTTCGCTCAATCGCTCAAGTGCGAGGGCAAATGCTCCGCGTCGTAGATCCGTTTTATACTCACGTGCACGGTCCCAAGTCTGACGAGCGGCATCAGCCATAGCGGTCTTCAATTTCGCATCAACGTCAGGTGCCGTCCACTTCTCATCTTTCATGTTCTGCTCCCACTCAAAATAGCTAACCGTCACACCACCTGCATTTGCCAATACATCTGGCACAACATGAATACCTTTTTCAAATAAAATGTCGTCTGCCTCCGGAGTAGTCGGGCCATTTGCAAGCTCCAACACAACCTTTGCCTGGATACGAGGTGCATTCTCTTGCGTAATCACGTTCTCAAGGGCAGCTGGCGCAAGCAGTCCGCACTCAAGCTCCAAGATTGCCTCGTTAGTCATCTCTTGCGCCCCCTCAAATCCAACAACCGATCGAGTCTCATCCTTATGACGCTCTAAAGCCTCAACATCTAGACCCTCTGGATTGTAGACTGCACCTCGAGAGTCTGACACAGCTATAACCTTCCACTCATGACGAGTAGCGATCCGTGCGAATGTTCGACCAGCGTTTCCGAACCCTTGAATTGCAACCGTCTTCATCTCGGGTTCGAGTGAAAGATCCTCAAACAACTCATCTAAAACATAATAACCTCCTTGCGCTGTCGCCTCACCTCGACCTTCCGACCCGCCAGCCTCAATTGGCTTTCCAGTTGTCACAGCCGGGTTACCAAACTCGTCTGCAATCCACACCATCTCCTGTGGTCGTGTATTCACGTCTGGTGCCGGAACATCAACTGTTGGCCCGATCACTCCGTCCATTGCCCGAACCCACGCTCGGGTAACGCGCTCGATCTCCGCTTGCGAATATTCTTTCGGATTAAACGTTACTCCGCCCTTTCCACCACCCATTGGAATGCCCGCGATAGCAGTTTTAAACGTCATCCATGTAGCAAGCGCCTTCACTTCATGAATATCAACGTCCTGATGATACCGAATACCTCCCTTAAACGGACCACGCCAATTATTGTGCTGAACGCGGAAACCTTCGATCATCTCGAGCGATCCATCGTCACGCTTAAGCGGGATAGACACACGAACTTCACGCATAGGATGCGAAAGGATAGAAATCACATCAGCCTTCACATCAGTGACATCGGCTGCACGACGGATTTGGTTTAGTGCATTTTCAAATGGATTTTTCATATGAATTCATATTACCACGCAGTATATTTGGTTGACCAATAACTACAGAATCACCGGTAAGAATCAAAAAGAACCGCGATTTACGCGGCTCTCTTTTTCTATTTCATGTTATTTCTATTCTTTTGCAGCCAAGTAACGTTCAGCCTCAAGCGCTGCCATACATCCGAGTCCCGCAGCCGTAATCGCTTGGCGATACCATGGATCAACTACATCACCTGCAGCGAACACCCCTTCGATGTTTGTCTTTGTAGAATCAGGCGCGTGCTTAATGTAACCCTTCGGATCAAGTTCCAAAATATCTTTAAACAATTCCGTTGTCGGTTTATGTCCGATCGCCGCGAAATATCCTTCGACGTCGAGTGTAGACTCATCTCCGGTTTCGTTATTTTTGATCTTCACTCCTTGCACTCTTTCCTCTCCCAAAAGCTCAACGGCTTCAGTATTAAAGAGTACTTCAATCTTCTCGTTATCCATCACGCGTTTCTGCATGATCTTGGAAGCTCGCATTTCGCCACGCCTTACGAGCAGCGTAACCTTTGACGCGAACTTCGTAAGGAACGTAGCTTCCTCAGCAGCCGAGTCACCTCCACCGATCACAACTACATGCTTATCGCGGAAGAAAAATCCGTCACAAGTAGCACACGCAGATACTCCCTTACCCTGTAATCGATCCTCTCCCGGAATATTCAACCACATAGCACTCGCTCCTGTAGCGATAATCACAGCTTTTGCAGAAAACTCTTTATCTGCGGTCTTAACTATAAACGGTGATGACGAAAAATCAACTTCCGTTACCAAGTCATCGACCATTTCTGTGTCGAATTTCAAAGCCTGCTTCTTCAAGCGCTCCATAAGATCCGGTCCGAGCACTCCGTCAGGCTCGCCGGGCCAATTCTCGACGTCGCTCGTCAACATAAGCTGACCACCAGGCTGTTGCCCTGCGATCATCAAAGGCTTCATGTCAGCACGACCACAATAAATCGCCGCTGTGTACCCAGCAGGACCAGACCCAATAATTATGACGTTGCGTTCTTCCATATAAATTTACGCTGCGTGCTTTTCAAGCTTTTCTTTTAGCGCGTCTTTACTCATCGATCCTGAAAACTGCTCAACAACCTGTCCTGATTTGAAAACAATAAAAGTTGGGATAGATAGAACGTTAAACTGTCGCGCCAATTCAGCGTTGTCGTCAACGTTTACCTTTCCGATCGTAACTCCATCCATTTCACTCGCAAGCTCATCCACGACAGGACTCATAACCTTACAAGGACCACACCATGGAGCCCAGAAGTCTACCAGAACAACATTCTGTGCTTGCAAAACAGTTGCGTCAAAAGAGTCAGCTGTAAGATCCATATAAAGTTATTAAGTCATTAAGTGGCTAAGTCGTTGAGTCGATGAGGACCCTATAGCTGTGGCATTGTAACAAGCGGATGATGGATTGACAAAGTTGCCGAATATTGGTAGAAAAAGGCGGTCTAAAAAGACAGGTCCCATACGTTCCTCCACAAATTTCAAAGAGTATTGTCATGACCACTTCCGGTCTGAAACCTTGTTGGCACGATCCGCGTTACGACCTCTTGAAGCTCGCTACCATGACGGCAGCATGGGGACCGAGACTGCCCGGTATCGCCCTGTACGCACTTCCAAAAACCATCAACGGACTGGATCCGGAAGATGTGCTTGCTGTAGAGAAGGCGTGCTTCAAAGACGGTCTATCGGGAATGAGCGGAATTGAATCGTGCTGGTCAAACAAACCAGGACTCGAGACAATCGTCCCAATCCACGAACTTCAAGGCAGTAGGCGAATCACCATCTTGCGCATTCAAGGAAGGCTCATCCGCATTCCTACATTTTTCAAAATGGGGGGGGCGACGCTGTCCGCTGATCCAATTTGGACGCAATCGTGACCTCATCGATATGGGTATTGATATGAAAACTCCCGAATGTGTGAATTTCATTCACCAGTGGGGCTGGGGATGGCGCAATAAGGCAAACGACGAAATCGCATACCGAGACACAGTACATCCGCTCATTCTTCCCAACTCTTTCACTGTCGACGACGAAGAGCCCACCCGAGAGACAACAATTCCCAGACCTGCGTAATTCACGCTCGTGCCCCGCTCCTCACTCGAGGTGCGGGGCTGCTGCTTATAAGAAAAAAGAGCCCACGCAGGCTCTCTTTCTTTTATACTTTTGCTATAACTCTACGCTCCTGGGACTTCCAGTGTACGAGCGTGTTCTTCCTCAGTATAGATTTCAAGTACATCTCCCTCTTCGATCTTTGCCTTTCCGGTAAACCCGATTCCACATTGCTGACCTTCCAGCACATCCTTCACGTCTACCTTTCCGGCTTGAAGAGAGTTGATCCGTCCTTCGGCAATAACTACATCGTCTCGCACGACACGAGCAGTAGCACCGACGGCAACAGACCCTTTACTTACAGCACCACCCACAACCATTCCCTTAACGAGCTTTTGGAAGATAGCGAGCACCTTTACTGATCCGAGCTCTGTGTAAACCTTCTCAGCAGGAATCAAAATCTTCAACTTTTCTACAACTTCTTCGAATAGCTTGTAGATCACCTTGTACTCATGAATATCAACGTTTTTATCACGTGCTAACCGAGACGCAGCAGACGAGGGCTTAACACCAAAGGCAATAAGCATTGCATCTGTCGCCTCAGCGGACAACACATCTGATTCGTTGATCGTTCCAAGACCCTTAGACACAACCTTCACACCGACGTGAGGGTTATCGATCTTTTCGATCATTCCAAGCAATGCCTCAAGCGAACCTAAAACGTCTGATCGGATAATAAGGTTTAAAATAACTTTCTGTTCGTCACCGCTATCTTCTTCACCATCCTGAACAGCCTTAGTTTTACGAACAGTCATCTCCTGCACACCAACCTTGCGTGATGGCTGAGCCTTCAATTTTTGTAAATCTTTTGCCTTCACTGGAACTTCCAGAATATCCCCGATGGAAGGTGCTGATTTGAATCCTAAAATTCGAACCGGAGTCGACGGGGCAGCCTTTTTTGTATCCTGCCCATCCCAAGTCTTCATGGCACGCACTCGACCGTAGTTCACTCCACGGACACCAAGCACGTCTCCGGTTGAAAGAGATCCGGTCTGCACCAATACGGTAGCTACAGGACCCTGCCCTTTATCAACGTGGGACTCAATAATCGTTCCAATAGCACGACGCTTTGGATTTGCTACGATCTTCGCTTTTTCAATGTCAGCAACGAGTAGAAGCATGTCCAAAAGCTGGTCAATGTTCTCGCCAGTCTTTGCAGACACTCCAACCATCACAGTATCTCCTCCCCATTCCTCTGAAATCAAACCGAGTTCAGAAAGCTGGTTTCGAATCTTATCTAAATTCGCTTCAGGTTTATCAATCTTGTTAATCGCTACAACGAAAGGAAGTTTCGCCGCTTTAACGATGTCGATTGCCTCGCGAGTCTGAGGTTGTACTCCGTCGTCAGCAGCAACTACCAAAATAGCCATGTCAGCAACCTTCGCACCACGCGATCGCATCACTGTGAAGGCTTCATGTCCAGGCGTATCGATAAATGTCATGTCTCGGCCCTTTCGCAAAACCTGATAGGCACCGATATGCTGTGTAATTCCACCAGACTCAGTATCAACGATATTTGTAGATCGAATGGAGTCTAGCAAAAGTGTTTTTCCGTGATCAACGTGTCCCATCACAACGATAACCGGTGGACGGTCCAACAGATCCTTCTTGTCTTCAGCTGCTAACACCTCCGCGAGTCTATCAACCCCCTCGTCAGCTACATCCTCTTCTGTTCCCTCTTTTCGCTCAGCGATGAATCCGAGGTCTTCAGCAATAATTGCCGCTGTGTCAAAATCAATTTGCTCGTTTAGTGACGCTAGGATACCCGCACGCATGAGCTCCTGCATTACCTTGGCGATCGGAAGACTCAATGCCTCTGAAAATTCTCGCACTGAAACTGCTGACGGAATATAGACCTTCTCAGCTGTTCCATCCTGCACCTTAGCTTTACGCTCGGCACGCGCTCGCTGGTCGGCACGCTTCTTATCCAAGTACTGACGCTTCTGGTGCTGGCGCCATGCATACATGATCCGTCCTGCATCACGATCTGGAATCTTGATTGCCTTTTCTCCAATATCAAAACCGAGCTCTGGCAACTTTGCTCGGAGCTCATCTGTGGAAATTCGCAGTTTGCGAGCCAGGTGGGAAATATTCATGGCCGAAGGATAGCCAAAATTGGGCTAATCGTCAAGGAATGGTGGCATGACCTGTAAAATGGCTTATCAAAGAGAATCGTCTGCTATATTGGCAAAATTACTCTATATACGACATTAAATTAATGCTCGACTGCCACTGGGGTGAACAGGCACCAATCTCAAAAACACTTTCGCTGTACATCATGTAATAGCCGCTTGATGATTCTGAGTACCCAGCCACATTCGAATCACTCGGTAAAATATCTAAATAAGGTGCAAATAGCTCGCTCACATCCATACATGGCATCACGCTTGAACACTCACCCGCCACAACAGGCCCGCCACAACTCTCACCCGTACCAATCATCATAGTCCTCTCTCCCAAATCATCCATTAACGCCCAGAACTTCTCCGGAGACTCTTCACGCAACTCAAGCGCCGCTACCATCAAGCTCCGTACATCATCTTGTCTAACCTCATCGTGCTGACGCTCAAGTTCTGTAAACGGATTTGAAAATAATAGACCCGACACAATAACGAGCACAAATACAAACAGACATGCTGCGATGACGTCGATCAATGTGTACCCCTGTGGTCTATGCATACAAAATAAGTATACTCTCATGTTGAAATAAATAAAAAGATGGTAGGATCAAAATGTATGGATTCAAACACAGGCTTTCTACTTATAAACAAACCGCCAGGCATGACGAGCCACGACGTTGTCGATGTTTTGCGCCGAGTAACTGGTATTAGGAAAATCGGACATGCCGGTACGCTTGACCCCTTTGCAACCGGACTTCTTCTGGTCGCCGTCGGCCGTGGTGCTACAAAACGGATATCTCAGTTCGTCGGACTTGATAAAACATACGAGGCAGAATTTGTTATTGGAGCTACAACAGAAACGCTAGACCCAGAATCTGAAGTACAAATCGATGAAAGGTTAAAAGATGATCACTCTTTGGTCATCAATCCTACCTGTGTCGTAAACGAATTTCATGGACCGATGAAGCAGGTGCCTCCAATGTACTCAGCTATAAAAATCAAAGGGAAGAAACTATATAATCTTGCTCGTGAAGGAAAGACTGTAGAACGTGAACCTCGAGACATCACCGTTCACTCATTTAAAATGCTCAAAGAGCCGTGGACGGAAGATGGACTTATGATTTTGTCCGTTCAAACCGAAGTATCAAGTGGCACCTATATTCGAGTTATGGCACAGGATCTGGCAGCACAGCTCAAAACGCTCGGATACGTCCGCACACTCAACCGAAGCACAATTGGGCCTTTTCTCCTTAAAGATGCTACTGATCTGAAAGACGTGACGCCTGAAAATTGGCCAAGTCTCCTCAAAAATCTAGAGGTTGAGGCGATTGACTAGCAGCCGTTAGAGTGATAACCTGCGGTTGTGAATATTAACTATCGTTAGCTTCGAAATTGATTTCAAAGCGAGCGTAATAAGGATCCGGACGGAAAATAGTCGCCACCTGAGGTATAAAATCGAATTATCTTCGAATATGCGTTTACTAAACGCACTACTACCAAGCAATCAAGTTCAAGCGTAACGAGACCTAGTCTCGTAAATTTTCTTTCTCCGGTCCAATAAGAATATGAATACTATTGGTTTATTTTTGGGTCTCATCGGTCTTGCCCTTGGAGGCGCTATCGGATACGTCGTACGACAGGCACTAGTTAAAGGAAAGGTAAAGTCAGCTGAATCAAAAGCTGAGTCCATCCTTAAAAACGCAAAAAGTGAGGAACAGGCAATCCTTCTAAAAGCAAAGGAGCAGGCCCTTGCATCTCTTGATGAAGGCCGGCAAGAGGCGAATGAGCAGAAGCAAGAAATCAAACAAGCTCAGAAGCGTCTTGAGGAACGTGAAAATCGTTTCGACAAAAACCTCCTAGAGCTTGAGAACACTAAAACTCGTCTACAAGAAAAAGAACTCTCCTATCACGCAAAGGAAGAAGAAATTGAGGAGTTGCGAAAGCAGGAAATGGTTAAGCTTCAAGAGGTTGCGAGCCTTACAAAGGAACAAGCACAGCAAAATCTATTCGACATGGTTGAAGAAGATTCAAAGGAAGCTATCCTTGGCCGTATCAAAAAGCTAGATGAACAGGGTGAGGAAGAAATGGATATCCGTGCACAGAAAATCCTGTCACTTGTAATCCAACGTTTCGCTTCATCCCACGTGGTTGACGCAACAACAACACTTGTAAGTCTCCCCTCAGACGATATGAAGGGACGAATCATCGGAAAGGAAGGACGTAACATCAAAGCGCTTGAACGCCTTACTGGTTGCGAACTTATTATCGACGACACTCCTGAGATGATTACAATCTCTGGGTTCTCCCCCGTTCGCCGACAGGTTGCAAAGAAAGCGCTTGAGATGTTGATCAAGGATGGTCGCATCCAGCCGGCTCGCATTGAAACTGCAGTGAACGATTCAAAGAAGGGTCTTGCAAAAGAAATGAAGAAGGCTGGTGAAGACGCTTTGTACGAACTTGGAATTCCAGTTTCATCTATTGATCCAAAACTAACATCTATCTTGGGACGTTTGAAGTTCCGTACTAGCTACGGACAGAATGTACTGCAGCACTCAGTAGAGGTTGCACGAATTTCGGGAATGATCGCCGAGGAGTTAGGGGCCGATGCTTTCGCATGTAAAAAAGGTGGACTCTTCCACGACATTGGAAAAGCTGTTGACCACGACATGCAAGGAGCTCATCCAGAAATCGGTTACAACATTATGAAAAAGTTTGGTTGGCCAGAAGATCTCTGTTACCAATCAATCGCCCACCACGAAGACAAGCCACGTACGCTTGAAGGTGTCATCGTGAAGGCAGCTGATGCAATTTCCGGAGCGCGGCCTGGAGCACGTCGAAATACCGTTGAGGATTACATTCAGCGATTGCAGAACCTGGAAGATACGGCTGCAAGTTTTGAGGGAGTTGATAAAGCGTATGCAATTCAAGCAGGACGTGAGGTGCGAGTATTCGTTTCACCTGGAAAAGTTGATGATTACACTGCCCATAACCTAGCTCGTGACATCGCAAAACGCATTGAAAACGAGTTAACATATCCTGGAGAGGTCCGAGTTACAGTGATCCGAGAAACTCGAGTTACTGAGTACGCAAGGTAACTATTGAGGCCAACACTAGACAAGAAACTCGATTAGATCTATACTTTCGCCGTATGAATAAAGCTACACTTGCTCTGAAGATCGCTGAGAAGCTCGACATTCCTAAAAAGAATGCCGAAGACATGATCGCTGCCTTCCAAGAAATCGTCATCAATACGTTGAAAAACGATCAAGATGTAACGATTGCCGGATTTGGAACTTTCTCATCACGTGTACGTGCAGCACGTAAGGGTGTGAATCCACGAAAGCCAACTGAAATTATAAATGTACCCGCAGTAAAGGTACCAAAGTTCAAAGCTGGAAAGAGACTAAAGGACGAATTGAAAGCAAGTACACCAGCACAGTAGAATAAATAAAAATACTCGCGAGAAATCGCGGGTGTTTTTTTTTGTTTTAACGCTACTCCGGCGATTGACAAAACCTTAATATAAGGCTATAGTCCTCGACCATACTCAACCCGAGATGGACAGGAGACTAACATGACCACACCTTCCGACTCGGATAGAGTAAACAACGTATTCCCGCTCTTGATGTCGAGGACCCCAAGCGACGACACGAAGGAAGTTGAACAACCCGACGCAGCACCTCAATCCGTAGTGCCGCATCCCAACACAACACCGCTAAACGCCAACCTCAGTGGCGATGACGTCGTTGCACTTGTGAAGGTCCAAGCTGAAGCCCGAGGAGCCAACGGACAGAATTCTAAGTTCATCGACTATGATGGGTGGGAATGTTCAATCGGAGACATCACCCTTTCCGTCTTCACGCTGAAACGCGGGGAGCCTAGGGTTATTGACACCTTCGTCAATGTAACGAAAGGGACCGGCAAAAGCGCACGCAAGGTCTGTGGCGTAGCACGCTCAAAGCAAGGCGATGGCAGTCTTCTGTGGGAACTCACGATCTTCCCCCACACTCCCGAAAAGCTCAAGGCACTGAAAGACAAGTGGCCAGTAATACGAGGTGATGGAGGTATCATTTACGGTACCCATGACATCAACCCACGTGATGTCATCAGAGCACTCAAAGAACTTGTCACCGCCTTCCTGTCCATCGGGCGAGGTAGTGACGAGGACTAGAAAACGCCACAACGCGACACGCGCTCCCCCTGACCTGCCGACTTTGGTCAGGGGCTCGACTAAGATCTTCATTGAGATTTTTGAGAGCCTAAAGGCCGATGTGGACTCCCACCTTGTCATATCTTCAAATCGAGCTATACTACCTGCGTGATTGTGACTGATCGCCAATAGCTTCGTTCCTTATAGGACGAGGTTATTGTTTTTCTGCAGTTAAATACAGCCCGATCGATACAAAAAACCCCACCAAAAGGTGAGGTTTTTATTTTGCTATATGTCTTCGTCTATTCTTCCATCCAAGCATCTACGCTTGCGACAATGTCGCTCAGCTTCACTAAATTCATATCCGTACTCGTTCTCTCTTTCCACTCAACCGAATCGTCAACAAGAGTCTTTTGTGAAATTACGAGACGCAGTGGTAACCCAATCAAATCCGCATCTCCAAACTTCGCTCCAGGAGAAACGCCAGGCCGATCATCCCACAGAACTTCTACTCCAACATCTTTCAAACCTTGGTATAGATCTTCAGATGCGTTATCAATTCTATTCTGAACTTCTTCATCCTTAGATGATAGAGAAAGCAGATGAACTGCGAACGGAGCCACAGACTTTGGCCAAATCATTCCGCGTTCGTCGTTGTGAACTTCTACAATAGACCCCATCACGCGCGACGGACCAATTCCATAACAACCCATGATAATATCTACCATCTTTCCATCAGCTCCTGGAACCTTCATTTTGAAAGCCTCCGAGAAACGACATTCAAGCGGGAAAATATTTCCAACCTCGATGGATTTTTTAATCTCGTACTTCTCTTCGTTCTTCCAATCTTCCTCTGGAATAATTTCGCGGTTCATCACCTCACCAGATGCGCGATCAATATAAATATGATCTTCACCTGCATCCGTTGCAACCTGGAATTCATGCGAATGCTTTTCTGTAAACACACCACCTGATGCTGCAGTAACTACGGCGTCTAATCCACAACGCGTATACACGTTAAGATAAGCAACCTTTGCCTTCTCATAAAAATCTAGAAAGTCTGCTTCGTCAGCATGGAAGCTGTAAAGATCTTTCATTGAGAACTCTCGTCCACGCAGCAGTCCAGATTTTGCACGAGGTTCATTACGGAACTTATCTTGAATCTGATACACGGCAACTGGCAAATCTTTATAAGAATTTACGAACTCCTTCACAAGAGGCGTTACAACCTCTTCAGCTGTAGAGCTCAAACTATATTTTTTTCCACCGGCTCCATCTAACTTAAACATGACATCGATCTTATCCCAGCGATCTGTTGAGTCATAAAGATGCTTTGGGTGAAGTGCCGGCATCAAAACCTCCTGAGCACCAAGAGCGTCCATCTCTTCTCTAACGATATTCTTAATCTTATCAAGTACCCGAAGACCAAGTGGGAGATATGTGTAGATCCCCGCAGCTAGCTGACTTATAAAACCAGCCTGTGTTAGCAAACGCGCGTTTGGCGAGTCTGCGTCGGCAGGTGCGTCCTTACGTGTTTTTGTAAATAGATGTGATTGCTTCATATGAAGAACTTACGTATTTGGACCATTTTAGACTTATGGAGCCTCTATTGAAGCTCATCGTACAATATTAGTACGCCTGGTACAAACGCCTCCATGTATTGAAACCGATCTCAAATATGAAAGTTCTTTCGAGCGAATGCTCGCTTTTTGACATTTGCTGCAAATGAAAGACCGCCCCTGAGACCGCGAGGCGGTCTCAGGGGCGGTACGCGGTTGCGCTTACTGGACAGTGACTGCCGCACCTACGTTTCCGCAGGCATCCCTTGCGATCCTGGACGCCAGCATCTGTCGACGATATTCATCATGCCCTGTGTCGAACGCCCAATCGACATAGTAGCCACCCAGACAGCGAGTGAGCACCCCAGGAGACCACGCGTCCGCAGGGTCTCCAGTGAAGCTGCCGATAGTGGGGACCACGAAGGTTGGAGTGATCGAACCGTAGTCGACCATTGCCTGAGCGGGCGGGCTCGTAGGCAGAATTGGCTCAGCTACCCCGTACGGGAGCATGTAGGTAGTGGCCGTAGTGTCATTCGTGACCATGTCCAGGCTATCCAAGCCCTCAGGCCAGAAGTCTGGCAACACCACATAGACGTGATCAGGTGATTCAGCCGAGGCCTCATCGGGAGCGTCGCTAGGCCCACCACAACGGGGAACGAACATGAAAGCGAGAAATACAGTACGCATGACTGTCCTTTTGAATTGGTGCGACAAGCCCTGCCGCAGGGGAAAATGATCTCCTATCAAGGTTCACAAAGACGCTTCAAAGTAGCACTAAATAGGCCCCATGTCAATCCATCGCTGCACTAAACGCAAATGAGTTGCGTTTAGTACCCACATTCTGCTACGCTATAGAGGTATGAAAAAGCTTCTAATGGTTCTACTTATATTCGGCGCAGTAATAGCTGCTCTAATATTAAATTTGGACTCAGAGGAAATCGTCTCCGATGATCGCCCAGTTACCGCTACAACGATCTTCCCTCTTTACGACATAGTTCAAAATATAGCTGGAGACTCCATACGCGTTGAGCTCATCATGCCCGTCGGAGCAAGCCCACACACATTTGAACCGAGCGCTTCCCTACTGCGTGATCTTAAAGGTGTGTCGGTAATCTATGCGATCGGTTATGGAAGTGATGACTGGGCATCGGTAATAGGTGAGAACCTAGGTGCCGAGATTGTGACTGTCGACTCAGACATTGACCTGCATCAAACAAACGACGGTATTGACCCTCACTACTGGCTATCATTTACAAACGCCAACATCATCGCAAAGACCGTGCGTGACGACTTGAACGCACGTTTCCCAGAATACACCTACGACTTCGATCATAACGCTTCGCTCTACACACTTTCCCTGCAAGAAGTGAACCAAGAGGCGTTACGGCTAATAACAGAGGAAGTAGATAGCAACAACATAATCACACTACATGATGCATGGTATTATTTTGCAAACGACCTAGGACTAAATGTGGTTGGTACATTTGAACCAAGTGGTGGTCGTGAGCCAACTCCTCAATATCTTATCGACCTTATAGAGACGATCGATGAGTCTGACATCATTACCCTCTACACAGAACCTCAGCTATCAGAAGAAGCCTTCGATACTTTCGTACACGACAACAATCTCTCCGTCGGATATCTCGACCCAATAGGAGGTACCGCCGACAAAATGAGTTTTATTGATCTGATGCTTTCAAATGTCCAATCAATTGCCAACAACCAATAACGTGAGTGAACGCGGCACTGCAGTGTCTGTAAAAGATCTACGCGTCAGCTATGACGATCATGTTATTTTAGAAAATATTTCTTTTGAAATTCCTGAGAATTCAATAACGGCAATCATCGGACCAAACGGTTCTGGGAAGTCAACACTCATCAAGGCGGTACTTGGACTAACTCGCACTGAGAAAGGTGATGTAAAACTTTTCGGACAACCGCTCAGTCACGTACGACGTACGATTGGATATGTCCCCCAACGATTCGAATTTGATCGGCAATTTCCAATGACTGTCCTGGAATTCATGGAGCTCGCTCGCCACGAGCATACAGACAAAAAAGGCATCTCTCGTGCAATTAAGAATGTTGGTATTAAATCCGGAGTACTTCGCGAACAGCTTGGAAGCCTATCTGGCGGACAACTTCAACGTGTTCTGATCGCACAAGCTATTTTAAATCAACCAAAACTCCTTGTTCTAGATGAGCCTGCTGCCGGGATCGACGTAGTTGGAGAGGCTGCATTTTTCCAGATGATCGATCAACTTCGAAAAGTTCATGGAACTACGATCGTTATTGTGTCGCATGATATAAGCTTCGTTGCCAACGCTGTTGACCACGTTGTCTGTGTGAACAAAAACCTAATGTGCTCAGGACCTCCTAAACTTGCTCTTACGGAAAAGAACTTGGAACGACTGTTCGGAGCATCGAACATATATCATCATCACAGCCACGATTAGGGTGCATGTATTTTGGCCGCCACCCAACTACTTAACGACCTAGCGATTCTATGGATGCGATTCTAACAATGCTCTCCTACCCGTTCATGCAGCGAGCTTTTTTAGCTGGTATATTACTTGGCTTACTTCTAGCAAGTCTCGGTGTACTTGCAACGCTCCGCAAGATGGCATTCTTTGGTGAAGGAGTAGCTCATGCATCTCTTGCTGGAATCTCACTTGCCATTTTAGCTGGAGTCGCACCAATCCCGGTCGCTATCGCCTGGGCAGTACTTATCGCAATCGCAATTTTCTGGCTTGAACGGTCTACAAAACTTTCATCAGATACCTTAATTGGAATACTGTTCACCGCAAGCATGGCCTTAGGTGTAGTCATCATGAGTCAGACTGCCGGATTCCAACCTGAGCTAATTTCTTTCCTGTTTGGAAGTATATTGTCGATCAATCCGGGAGACCTCGTTATCATCGCAGCATTTACAGCAATAATCTTGGCCTGGTTTGGGACATCACTCAAGCAGCTTACCTACATAGCTTTCAATGAAGACGCTGCATCGATCGCGGGTATGAAAACAAAAACACAAACGCTGGTTTTATACATTGCGCTTGCGATTGCTACTGTCCTTGGTGTCAAAATATTAGGGATCATCCTAGTCTCCGCACTTCTTGTACTGCCACCGGCTACCGGACGACTTCTTGCCAAGTCATTTAAGAGCTATCTTTGGATGTCGCTGCTGGTCTCTGAGATCGTGATTATATGCGGGCTCACTCTTTCATATTTTTATGACCTCCCTTCCGGTGCTACTATCGTACTCACTGGAACGGGTCTATTTTTCCTCACGACTCTCAGTCGACAGGTTATGAAGCGTTAGTAGCTGACTCCAAAGAAGTAGGCTACCAAACAAGCAATTCCGATCGCTAAAACTACCAAAGTTACGTTCACAACGTTCTTCGCGTCATCATCGTCACGTGTAAAGGCGAAAAAAGTGAATAGTGCGAACCCTAGGATTAGGGCCGCTGGTACAACGGTAAGTACGATTCCTGTAAGTAATACGATGGACATATAAATTGATCTCTGCGTAAAAACCTTAGAATTATTATAATATCGCTAGTGCCAGTCGAGCATCATGCCTTAATAATACGTTATTGTCAATAATTGACCTAAACGTGCATATAATCTATACTCTTCTCGCAAAGTGAAATCAGGATATTTCTAGGTTTGATGTATACAAGGCGTGGGTGGCTGACAAGGAGTCGTACTAGAAGTACGGTGACGAAGTCCGACGGGCCCCACAACACAGTAGACGGCAAACCTAGGAGTGTCCTGCGGCGTTAGCTTCCACCTTCGCTGAAGCTACGGTCGACAAGCAGCTGGTAATACACCCAGCTTCGCAAACCACAAAATTATGCGGCGTTAGCTCAGCTGGATAGAGCGTCTGGCTTCGGACCAGAAGGTCGGGGGTTCGAACCCCTCACGCCGCACCATGAAACAAATCACCGAAAGGTGGTTTTTTTCTTTGGTGCAAATTTACCGCAGGTTAATTCTGGACGTAGTCCAGGTGTGAGGGGCTTACCGAGTGGCCAAACTGAAAGTTTGTTGGAACGAGGCTATACCCATAAGTGTGTAGACCGGGGGAGATTGCCGAGATATCGAACCGAAGGTTCATAGATATCGAGGCTATACCCCTAAGCACGATAACGAGTTACTCGCATTTAAATACATTAAGTACTCATGTCGAAAGGGCTTGCCGAGTGGTCAAACCATAGGTTTGTTGGAGCAAGGCTATACCCCTTTAGGTATCTTCAAAAACAAAACCGCCAATTGTTGGCGGTTTTATTGTTTTACTTGTGTACTACTACTTTGTCTTTTTTACCCAGCCCTTTGCAGTAAGAGCGTTTCGCGCTGCATCAATCTGTGCCTCCTGTTTTGATGTCCCCTTACCTTCTGCTGCCAACTCCTTTCCAAGATACGCACCGATGCGGAATATCTTATCGTGATCTGGCCCAGACTCTTCAAGGACTTTATAGTTTGGTGTTGTAGATAAACGTGCCTGAGCCTCTTCTTGAAACTGACTCTTGGGATCAATGTACAATTCTTTCTCCATTATCTCATCAAGCGTTGCGATAATAAACTTATGTACAAAGTCACGAGATTCATCCCATCCAAAGTCCAAATACAAGGCACCGATAATAGCCTCCATAGTATTTGCCAAGATGTAGTTGCGGGCCTTCTCATTACTGTCCTGAGACTCTCCACGAGAAAGGAAAAGGTACTGCTCAATATTCATGCTATGACCAACCTTCGCTAGGTTCTGTCCGTTTACAAGTGCTGCTCGGAAGTTAGTGAGCTCCCCTTCTGGTTTATCGAACTTTTCAAATAAAAATTCGGTCACCACCAACTCCAAAACTGCATCTCCCAAGAACTCCAACCGCTCATTATGATGCAGCGGGAAGTCATGATGTTCATTGAGATAGGAGCGATGGACAACCGCTTGTTTCAGGTGCCCATCCTCTTTGTACTCTATCCCAATTATCTTTGCCAACTCCTCAACAGGTTTTCGTTCTGCCATATACTATTGTTATGAATCTTACTCCTCTCCTGCCTCTTCACTTGCAACTTCCTCCACCTCTTCTTCACCACCTTTCTCTTCTTCCACATTCTTGTCAACTTCCTTTATTTCACCTCGAGCGAGCATGTCTCGGTAGACAGCACCCATAACTCCGTTGATAAATTTACCGGCAGGCTTCCCAGAAAATGTCTTACCAAGTTCGATCGCTTCGTTGATTGCAACCTTTGCCGGAATCGCTTCATCGTACTTAAGTTCAAAGACAGCAAGACGCAAAATATTACGATCTGCATTAGTCATCTCTGCGATCGGCCACTCTGGAGCAAAATGTGCGAGCGACTCATCGATATCTGCAAGATGTTCGATCACTCCTCCAACCTGTTTTTTCAAATAACCGGCATCATCAAAATCAGGCGCGAATTCTTGCTTCACGTGCTCGATGATTTAATCGATCTTAGAATTATCCTGACCATTAAAGTCCCACTCGAAGAGACATTGCATGGCCATGGTTCGGGCTAGGTGACGATTCGACATAACGTTAGGTAAAGGGAAAACAGATGAGTGTGAGGGGCTTAGCTTAAGCAATCTTCTTGCCCTAGTATAGCAAAAAGAAAAGCGAGTCCATAGGACCCACTTTCTTATTTTGTTTCTTTCTTTGTTTTCTTTGCAGCGACCTTCTTTTTTGGAGCTGCTTTCTTTTTTGGAGTTTCAGCCTTTTCTTCTTCCTTCTCCTTTTTCTTCATTTCTTTTACAACCTCTTTTGCAAGCTTTCCATCAGCCTTTTTCACTTTCGCCATTTTTGACGGAGCGATGTGGTGCGGGAGACGTGGCTCACCAGTTTCTTTGTCGATCACAATATGCATCGGCTTGAGCGCGTGATGCGATCGTCGACGACGTACTTTTGATTTGGAATTTCGAAATTTTGGTACAGACATAGAGTTTTAGAGGTAAAACAGACTGGATTGGAGATTACTAGAGGTAAAGACCCTACCCCAAATTACTGGGAGAGTGTACTTAAATAGCCATTTTCTGTCAATAGATAGAGTAAACTGCTGGATTCCAGCGTTTTGAAGTATATATAACAAATATCCATTAAACAAAGAGCCCCCTGAGCCAGATACAGCTCGAGGGGGACTTGAAGGACGCTTGAACGGCTGCTGTCAGCTCGCTTTTCTGTGGCTTCCACGCTTGTTTCCGCGGTCGACGCGGGCAGGTGCCGACCGAGCTGTTCTTCGGCCAGGGAATCCACAGGAGTACGTGTAGAGCCTGGCGCCCAGTCGGGAAGACATGGAGTCGCCAACTGCATTCTGAAGAACACGCTGCATAGACACTCCATGATCACCTGCAAACAAGTAGGCACCACCGATCCGCTTGTTCTGCGTGACCCTGATACCGTTCTTCCTGCCAGTTGAGCAATTGATCAGAAGTACGCCATCAGCAAGATCGCGCTCAGCGAGCTCGGCGTCAGAAACTCCCTCCAAAAGGTCTTCATCGCCACCAGTAAGCTCGAGCCACGCGGCACGCGACAACTTCCTGGCCAAAAAGGCACCGCTCAAATGGCCCCTCGCACTGATCCAGAACCTGTTGAGATTTGGCGTGTTTTGTCCTTTGCGGACTTGAGCCGTAATCGAAATGAGAGCCATGTATGACTTCCCCGGTGAATCGCGCCGGAAGTAGCGCGTCTGGAGGCTACCAAAAATCGATCAAAATATCAAGGAATACCCTATGGATCTTGACAAAAAGCCAAAAATCTGGGATGCTCGAATTGGTCTGATCAACACAGGAGCACAGACATGATCACCAATAGCAACCTTTTGGCTGGCGGAAATCCGCAAGTCGCAAAACTACTACGCGACCTCGCACAAGATGCGGGCAACGTTTCACAACTCACGAAGGCCACCCCGCCAAGCAAACAGGAGCGGTCGACGGGCTGAGTAAACACCTCTTCGTGATCGAGCCATGAGCCGATTCGAAGATACAAAACCATAGGGGGTCCTTTGAACCCTGACGACAATGACGCGTTACTACAAAGCGCGCTTCGAGAAATCACCCGTCTGAAAAAACGGATTGAGAAACTGGAAACCGATGGAGTGACTGGCCTGTACGTTGGAACCCTCCTTCGTGAAGACCTATTCCACGCAGTTTCCGGACCTCTCGCAAGCAGCGCTGCCGACGGCCTTCGCAGAGGTTGTCCAATCTCCAACTACAGCAACGAGGAGTTGAAGGAACTCTGGGTATGCTTGGCAGCTATCGACGTCGACTACCTCACGCTCTGGAATCAGTTGCGTGGATCACATGCCGACGGCAATCGAGCCTTTCGAGGAATCGGCTCAGCACTTCGCGAAGCCGGTAGCTCAGTCGAGTTGGCAAAGTTCTACCGAATCACCGGTGGGGACGAGCTCGCAGGACTCATCGTGGGAGACCAAAATGAGGCCATGGGCATCATGGACCAAGCTCAGAGGACGGCCAAGGAAACTCAGGTCTATGAAGGGCAACCACTTCCGGTGAATTTCACCTACGGTGTAGCGTCACTCATCGAGGCACTCGTGATTTACGGACGGCTGGACCCAAGTCTGATCCCTCCTGGCACGCGAGCACCCACAACAGTGACCTTCCAGCTTCTGATGACGCTAGCCGACGCGCGGAGCTACAACTCCAAAGTCATTCGGCGAATGCTGCTGCTCACAGCCCTCTACAACCACGAGCGAGATCTTCTCGACAAGGTCTCCAAGTGGCTCACAAAAGGCATGCGCGGTAACGCCATGGCAACCGTTGCTGGGCTATGTGAACAGACCGTTGACCAACGCGTAATCGCAATCGCCAATCTGATCGAGCGCGAAAGATCAGAAATGCTGACAAAGGAGCAGGTTGGAAGCCAATCACGGCTGATCCAAGAGGGCTCGGGACTTCCGCTCCAAGCAACTCTGGAAATCATGCGGATGGCTCGACTTCCATTCCCCGCGACACTCGTACCACATCTCTTCTAGTTTTTCCGATCCTCTTTCCGGACCTTCGTCAAACGAAGTTCTGAATAAGCCGATCGATAAAAACAAAAGCCCGCTGCCGTTTCTTCGGTAGCGGGCTCTGTGCATCTAACTATTTTTTCTTCTTTCCAGGCTTTGCCTTGCTGGATTTCGGAGATGCTTTCTTTTTAGCTTTTTCTGCAGGCTTTTTCGCCTTTGCAGTTTTCTTGCCGGCGCCCTTTTCAGGTGCTTGAGCGGCTTCAACGTTCTTTACCGCCTCCTCAACAGCCTCGGCAGCAGATTCG
The DNA here is from genome assembly GCA_018664485.1 of Candidatus Uhrbacteria bacterium. Classification (GTDB taxonomy): domain Bacteria; phylum Patescibacteriota; class Patescibacteriia; order UBA9934; family UBA9934; genus JABJOE01. Next base: position 121,359 of record JABJOE010000006.1, read on the forward strand.
TTATCAATAAATGCAACACTTGATACCTGGTCATCACCCTTCTTAAATCGCATGACTCGCACACCCTGTGTAGCGTGACCAAGAGATGAGATAGATTTCACAGACATTCGAATAACCTGACCTCCAGATGAGATCACGAGAAGATCACGTGAATCCTTTTTCTTCACGATACGTCCTGTGATGATAGCTCCGGTTCGATCAGTGATCTTCGCAGTACGCACTCCAAGTCCTCCACGGTTTTGCACGTTGTATTCTTTCAGAGCAGTTCGCTTACCGTAACCATTCTCGGTAATAACCATGAATTGGTCGCCAGCTTCACCCTCGCTCACAACTCCCATTCCAACAACGCGATCTTCACCCTTCATCTTAATTCCACGCACTCCAGATGCCACACGTCCCATTGGGCGAACATCACCCTCTGAGAACCGGATAGCCATTCCACGAGCAGTAGCCAAGATAATCTCGTCATCACCCGTAGTTGTACGAGCCCACTCAAGTGCATCTCCGTTTTTAAGCTTGATCGCTATCAAACCGGTTGATCGTACATTTTCAAAATCAGAAATGTCGGTCTTCTTTACAGTTCCCTGCTTGGTCACCATTGTGATGTACTTCGCAGTCTCCAGATCTCCAGACTTCATCGTTGTAGTCACAGCCTCACCCGGAGCCAACTGTAAGAAGTTCACGATCGCTTGCCCCTTAGACGTTCTAGACGCCTCAGGAACCTCATACACCTTCAACTTAAACACGCGCCCACGAGATGTGAAGAACATGATATCTTGGTGCGTTGTAGTTGAGAAAATATCTTCAACTGTATCAGCTTCTTTTGTGGTGAGTCCCATCACTCCCTTTCCACCACGCGTTTGTGTCTTGAAAGTATCCGGTGCAATACGCTTGATGTACCCGTCCTTTGTCATCATCACGATAGTCTGCTCATCTGGAATAACATCCTCCATTGAGAAGTCTTTCACACCAGCTTTCACAATCTTCGTTCGACGATCTTCACCATACTTCTCGATCACCTCTTCCAACTCCTCGCGAATAACGCTCAGAATTCTCTTTGGTGACGCCAAGATAGCCTTCAGGTGCTTGATTAGTGCCATCTTATCGTTATATTCCTGCTCAATCTTCAAACGCTCGAGGTTTGCCAAACTTGAAAGGCGCATCTCCAAGATAGCAACAGCCTGCCGCTCACTCATCTTGAAAGACTTAACCAAATTCCCTCGCGCTTCTTCCTTGTCTTTTGATTTCTTGATTGTAGCGATAACTTTGTCGATCTTGAGAAGTGCGATACGTAACCCTTCCAAAATATGCGCACGCTCAAGAGCCTTATCCAAATCATACTGAGTACGCCGCCTAACAACATTTTGACGATGTTTAATGTACTCTTCCAAAATCATCTTCAAGTTCAACGTACGTGGCTGACGTCCCTGCTCTACCAAACAAACCATGTTGTAGTGGAATGATGTCTGCAACTGTGTAGCTTGGTACAAACGGTTAAGAACCTTCCGAGGATATGCATCGCGCTTAAGTTCGATCACAACACGTACACCTTCCTTTGAAGACTCATCACGCAAGTCACGAATTCCTTCGATCTTCTTTGCTCGAACCAAATCTGCAATCTTCTCAAGCATCGCAGCCTTGTTCACCATGTAAGGAATTTCCGACACAATAATGCGGAAAGCACCCTTCTTGCCCTCAACGATCTCAGCTTGTGCGCGAACAACGACACCACCACGCCCTGTCGAACATGCGGCTTTAATATCTTTCGCTCCATATGCAATTGCACCGGTTGGAAAGTCTGGACCCTTAACGTGCTGCAAGAGATCATCCATCGTTGCATCCGGATTATCCATCAATGTCAAAATAGCGGCACCGATCTCGCGCAAGTTATGCGGAGGGATATTGGTCGCCATTCCAACAGCAATTCCTAGAGTTCCGTTAACCAAAAGGTTTGGCAATCGGCCAGGAAGTACAGAAGGTTCTTTATGGGAACCGTCATAGTTCGGTCTAAAATCGACTGTATTTCGTTCAATATCTAAAAGTAGTTCTTCGGCTACTGCCTGTAGCTTCGCCTCCGTATATCGCATGGCAGCTGCGGAGTCTCCGTCCATAGAACCGAAGTTTCCCTGACCACGAACGAGCTGGTGACGATAAGAAAACTCTTGCGCCATTCGAACCATCGCCTCGTAAATGGAAGAGTCTCCATGAGGGTGGTACTTAGCCATCACTTCTCCGACAACGTTTGCAGACTTTCGGAATCGAGCGTTAGCACGCAGGCCAATAGACCACATCGCGTACAAAATACGACGCTGTACAGGCTTCAAGCCATCACGAACATCCGGAAGAGCACGAGAAACAATAACACTCATTGCGTAATCCAAATACGCAGTCTTCATCTCCTCGGTAATGTCCTGCTTGATAATTCCACCAACCGCGAATTCGCTCTCTTCACCTTCTTCGGACTTTTTATTTTTTGCCATAAAATTACTCTGTTTCCCCTTCAGTATCGAGAACCTCTACTATATCGAGAGCCTCTTCAATTATCTCTACCTCTTCCGCTTTTTCTTCAAATCGCTTCATCAATTCACCCGCTAAAAGTTCCTCACTCTCTTCTTGAGCCTGAGCTTGTACGAAAGCCTCTTCCCCACCTTGGAATACAGATCCAAACTGACCTCCCAAACCAGGAATCAACTCTTCAATCTCTGTTAGATAGCCTGAAGTGTCCACGCCAGTTCCGTCATCAACCATTTGCGCTATATCTGACGCAGCTTCATTTGCGAACATCTGCTTGATTTGCATAGCCCAAACACCAAATACGATAATGATACCGACAAAAGTACCAATCATCACGATGCGATGCTTTTGAACGTGTTTTGGATCCTTGATGCGCATAGACTATCGATTAACTTCGAGAGAGAACTACAATCTGCATATCTTCTGCTGGGAGCGCGCTCTTTTTGATCTTCAATGTACTGACATCTTCACGCGCACAAGAAAGTTCTTTACAGATACCTTCAACATCAGACGACTCTTTCTTCAATCCCTTTGTGTTTACGTATGTTGGGATAACCATCCGTGGCTCAACTTGTGAAACAACTTCTGACGCACCCTTTGCATCCAATACGTCACCGCCACCTGACGGCACAGCTAGAATATCAATTGAACCTAAGCGCTCTATTTCCTGATTAGTAAGCGGACGGTCAATAGCTCCCAAAAATCCGATTGAAATTCCTTCTAAATCGAAACGATAAATTGTATGTGGTGTCTTATCCTTTAATGGAGCCGAAATTCCGGTCACAAAAATACCGCGAACTTCAAACTCACCTGCGTAGCGAACGGCAAAAGGTTTTGTATTATGCAGCTCACCTTCTATAACTTCAAAATTGTCCGACTCTATCGAATCGTGAGACGAAACAACGATGCTCGCCTTGAGTGTGCGCGGAAAGCGCAATCCGGTCTCATTTTGATATGGGTTCGTGACCAATGTCACCTCGCCTTCAACTGGCTTTCCAGTGATTACTAGGCTCCCAAGTCCATTCCAAGAAATTTTCATAGCGGCTGTAGTTTAGCACGAGGGCCACTTTGGCTCAAGCCTATCTCAAAGCAAATTCAACCCAGATTAAAGTACTTTCTGTATTCGTAAAAACAAGACTAACCTTCGTCTACTTCGTTAAGTACTGTATTCCAATACTCCATTTCTTTCACAATCTCTTCTTCTGACGGATCACGCTCCACGACAGACCACCCTTCCTCTAAACGATCTGCAACACTATCAATCTCCCCCTTCCACTGCTTGTCATCCTGCCCCATAGCGCGCAAGCGATCGATCAATGCCTGGAGACGAGCAGCTTCACTTGTCCAATGCTCAACAAGATCTTCGTATTTCTTTTCACGCGAATGCGCACGCTCATCACATTGATTGTCCAATATATCATCACATAACAATATCGCTTGAGTAACCTGATAACGCTCGTCAGCGGTAAGCTGATCCTCGAACAAAGGACTCTTTATATAATCCTCTAAAATAACTCCATGCTTCGTCATCTCTTGCACTTTGCGCTTAACGCTATCTTCCAACCGATCAAAAACCGCAGTTTGCAATCGCTGTTCCTCATCTCCAGCACATAATTCTTCATATGCTTTTCTATATGGAAGCTCCTTGCGTCCAATCAACGTCAAAGCCTGATGGATTTGTTTACTCGTAGTGTCTACGCTGTCGGAAAGCTCCTGATGCAACTTTTTTGCCTCCTCAATAATCTCAGGCGGCGTGAGCGGCACGAGCTTATCGACGGCAAATTTGAACTGATCTAAGTACGATTGATGTGGATGATTCATATAGGACAATGATAACACAGAAGAATTTAATATTTCGTTCTATATATGGATATAAATGCTCACTTTGGCCAACTGTCTAAAAACCTTACGGATATGGCCTATTCTTGACAAATAGGGTCCAATTTACTATAGTTCTCGCGCTTACTAATTCTTAGCACCTGAAGGCCGTACCCGAGATTTCGGAGCCGCCGTCAGGAATATATAGATATGTCTGATACATCAGAACTACATAAGCTGCTCGAAGAGCAGGACCAGTACCTAGCCGTTCCCGGACTAGGTGATTTAATTTCTGCGACAGTTTTGTCTACAAAAGGTCGAGAAATTCGATTGGACGTTAACGGTCTGATGACCGGAACAGTTCGAGGAAAAGAACTTTTTACAGAGAGCGGTGACTACTCTAACCTTCAGCCTGGAGATAAGGTTGAAGCTACAGTCATCGATCTTGAAAACGAAAATGGAGAAGTTGAGCTTTCATTCCGCTACGCTGGAAACAAGAAAGCTTGGGAGGAGATGCGCTCACAGCTAAGCGACGGTGAAGTTATCGACGCCAAGGTGTTAGACGCAAACAAGGGTGGACTTATTATGAAGGTTCGACACTTGCAAGGTTTCCTTCCTGTGTCACAGCTTGCTCCTGAGCACTATCCACGAGTTAGTGGTGGTGACAAGCAGAAGATTCTAGATAAGCTTCGTGAGTTTGTTGGTCAGAAGCTTCGTGTGAAGATCCTTGACCTACACGAGTCAGACGAAAAGCTAATCGTTTCAGAAAAAGCTGTTTGGGAGTCTGAACAAAAGAATATTATCGACCAGATTTCAGTTGGACAGGACATTGAAGGTGAAATCACAGCACTTGCTGATTTCGGAGCCTTCGTAAAGTTCTATCCAAAAGGAGATGGTGCTACAGCACTTGAAGGTCTCGTACATATTTCCGAGATTGCATGGCAGCGAATTGATCATCCGAAAGATCTTCTCAAGGTACACCAGAGTGCAAAGGCGCAGATCATCGGAATTGAAGGTTCTAAGATCTTCCTCTCTATGAAGAAGTTGATCGCTGACCCTTGGCAGAACGTTGAATCAAAGTACCAGGTTGGAGATGTCGTTGAAGGAACGATCCTCAAGGTAAACCCATTTGGATTCTTCGTTGAGTTGGACGCTGACATTCATGGACTAGCTCACGTAAGTGAACTTTCAAGTAAGCCAGTAACTGACCCTAAGACTCTCGGAAAGGCCGGAGAGAAGAAGGAATTCAAGATTGTATCAATCGAACCTGCTGAGCACAGACTTGGTCTATCTCTAAAAGCTATGGAAGCTGGAGGTGAGACAACTGAGAAAGCTCCAAAAGCTAAAAAGAAGAAGGAAGCTGAAGTTAAGGAGGAGGCAGTGGAAGAGGTAAAAGCTGAGGAAGTAGTGTCTGAGGACGCTGCGACCGAGGAAGTGAAGACTGAGAAGAAGGAAGAGGAAACAAAAGAATAAGAAGAACAATAATAACCCACTTAGGGACGACGGCTTGCTCCAGCGGCAATCCATCTAGCACGCAGAACGATTTCCCCGGAGGAACCGGGGACCAAGCAAATAGTTCTGCGAGCTCCCCAAGGTGGGTTTTTATTATTCTTTAAAGTAGGGAAAGAGGGAGTGAAAACATGGGTCTAGCGCTCTTGCTTTTTTTATTGACAGATACCTGTTTTTCAAGCAACCTACTTCGGTCGGGCTCGATAGGACGAAAGTCATCGAGTTTTGACATGGACGTTACGTATAAAAAGACGTTTCAGGATTTACCTGGGCGTTTGCGATCATCGCGCGTATGTAACACATTGAAAGGCAAAGTCATGTCACAGAAGTCAGTAACAGTCGATTTCCTCCTCGCCCTTGGTAATGCGGGAGCGGACAGAGAGCTCCTGCAAAAGCTCACCGAGATCATCAGACGCGGACGCGTCGAACCCCTTGAAGATGGTGAAGTGAGCCGATTCAAGTGGCCGATCAAACTCCATGGAGAGTATCGCATCCGCGACATCAGGCTTTGCATCAATGGAAGTATGCAGGTGCTTGTGACAAACAAGGCCCGTAGGGTGCCTGAGCTATGGGTTGGACAGATCAACGACTCAAATCCAGACAACTGGGAAAATCTACTGGACGGGAATGCCTCTTACGTGATCCTGCTCGGCTTCGGTGTCGACGGGACACACATGTACCTATGGCTGGACCAACAAGATGAGGATGGTCAACGTCTATACCTGAGGTTCTATGATCGGGACCACGAGATCGACCATAAAATTGGAGGCCGTTTTGATGTAGATGCCCTGACACGCAAGTACACCGCAAACCCGCCACTTACCTGGGTAGACGCAAACGGCGTGCAGTGCTCGTTACATCATCCGACACACAACCTGAGAGGCAATCTGTGCGTCAAAGTGAACGATCACTCAATTAAACCGGACCAGGCCGGACACATATACACCCCTCCGCGTGGGAGTGCGTGGATCGAATATTCCACACGATCCCATCATGAGACGGTAGTAATACCCTCCCTTTCTTTCCGATCCAACGAACTTCGCGGATGCGTAGTTCCTGAGTCGGTAACGGACATCGATGATAAAGCATGTTTCCTGCAAGTCTCAGATCGTGGTGTCTTTCTCCACTATGGACAAACGAATCGCCAGCTACACGTAAACCTACGGCGCCACTCAGAAAAGATGTGGGTACGAGTCGTGGGCGACACTATGTTCATCAAGCACTGGGAACAGGACGACAGCACCGGCAACTGGAGCTGGGCACTGCAACTGATACGTGGTGGTGAACACCATGAGTGCATTGCGCTCGAGGCGATGTCGTTTGGACCAAGAAATCCAGACCCCATCATCCTTGGTGACATGGGATTTGCAATCATTTTGCATGACGGTCATAACGATCCTCACAAGATCATGATCTTCGACAAAATGGGAGAACGTGTCCGCTACGAAACGAACGCTGTTACCAACCTACTAGAATATCGGCAAGAACGAGCAGAACTGAGCACCGCCGAGTGCAACGGCTGCCTGGTGATACGTAATCGAGATGAGGGCGGTAAAGCAAAGATCTCTGTCTTTGATCCGTTTGCGGACGAACAGACAATTCTCAACCAGATCGCATGCAGCGCGCCATGCCGCAACACCAAGGTCACAGACGTTGTATATGTTGAAGGCCAAGGATACCTGACGGTTCGTCACATCGGTGACGGAATCCTCTCGGTCATGCGCTTCGGATAGACCATGCGTCAATCGCCCGCCCCGGGTTCTCCTGGGGCGGGCAACTTGCATCCATATATTAAATTACTTCCTCCAGAACCCTTCGCGGAGGGTTTATAGAGCGTGGATGATAATGAGCACGTTCAAGGTCATGATCCGGCAAGAATAACCGAGTAGCAGAATCGTCTCCATTATCACTACAAAATATACAACGGATGCCCGATTTTGCCAGTTATGATGACGGCTCTACCCTTGTACAGCGCAAGAATATCTAGATTTCTTAAACCCGCAGTATTATTGACATTACGAGCCCACCATGCAACAATCACGCGTGTAATAAAAGTGACCAGGTAATCAAGTGTTCAGGTATTAAAGCCTAACGCATCTCGCATACCCGATTACCCGCACCCCTGACCACTTACTATGAAGCCATTATCAAAAAATATAATCATCGGTCTCCTAGTCGTAATCGCGCTAGGACTGATTTTCTCACAATACAATCTCTCAAATGAAGACCCTGAGGTTATCGGAACATCTTCACTCGTTGAGAAGATTGTTGCCAACGACGTAAGTCGTATTGAGATCTTGCAAAACACTCTTGCGGTTTTCTCTGCCGACGAAACAGAATTCACAGTGAAGAAAGAATCTGGAGAATCACTTTCAGAACTTCTTACAAACTACGGTGTTACAAGCGAGCAACTTGCAGCCATCAATGTAGAGGTTGTTGAACCGAGTGCGTTAATGTCACTCCTTCGAAGTATTCTCCCAACATTAATCTTCTTGGTAGGTTTCGTAATCGTGTTCTGGTTCCTAATGAACCAGATGCAAGGCGCAAACAACAAGGCAATGTCTTTTGGACAGTCAAAAGCTCGTCAATTTATAAACAAGAAAAACAAAGTTACATTTAAAGACGTTGCGGGAGCCAAGGAAGTAAAAGAAGAGGTTGCAGAAATTGTAGACTTCCTCAAACATCCAAAAAAATTCACAGACGTCGGAGCAAAGATCCCAACAGGTGTTCTACTTATGGGTCCTCCGGGAACTGGTAAGACCCTATTAGCACGTGCAATCGCTGGGGAAGCAAACGCTCCGTTCTTTCACATCTCTGGTTCAGAGTTCGTTGAAATGTTCGTAGGTGTTGGTGCTAGTCGTGTACGAGACCTATTTGCAAAGGCAAAGAAAGCAGCGCCATCCATCATCTTCATTGATGAGATCGATGCTGTTGGACGTCAACGTGGAACTGGAATGGGTGGAGGGCATGACGAGCGAGAGCAGACACTAAACCAGATCCTAGTTGAGATGGATGGTTTTGAAACAAACGCTGGAGTAATCGTAGTTGCCGCAACTAACCGTCCGGATGTTCTTGATCCAGCTCTACTTCGACCAGGACGTTTCGACCGTCGCGTTACACTTGATCTTCCGTCACGTAAGGATCGCCTACAGATCCTCGAGATCCACGCAAAGAACAAGCCGCTTGAAGGCGACGTAAACTTGGAACGTATTGCTGAGCGAACTATCGGATTCTCTGGAGCTGACCTCATGAACATCATGAACGAAGGCGCAATCTTAGCTGCACGACAAGACAAAAAGAAAACTTCACAGACTCACCTCTTAGACGCAATTGAAAAGGTTATTCTCGGACCTGAACGGAAAGAACGAGTAACTACAGAAGATGAACGAAAGCTCACAGCCTATCACGAAGCAGGGCACGCAATTGTAGGACATGTCCTCCCTCACTGTGATGAAGTACACAAAGTATCAATCATCGCCCGAGGGCGCGCAGCCGGTTACACCATGAGCCTCCCTTCAAAGGAAAAGAAGATGCACTTCCGTCAGGAATTCATCGACGATATGGCTATGATGCTCGGAGGGTATGCAGCTGAGAAGGAAATCTTCGGAGACATCACAACAGGTGCTTCAAGCGACCTTGAACGAGCTACAAAGACAGCACGTAACCTAATCACACGCTACGGAATGAGTTCAAAGATGGGACCACGAACATTTGGTCAGACAAATGATCTAGTGTTCATCGGAAAAGACATGAACACACAGCGCGACTATTCAGAAAAGGCAGCGCAAGAAATCGATAGCGAGATCCTTGAACTCGTGAATGCAGCTCTTGCAACAGCAAAAGAAATTATCCACTCACATCGAGCTAAAATCGATAAGGTGGTAAAAGAATTGCTAGAGAAAGAGACTATCGAGAAAGAAGAATTTGAAAAACTTCTTGGGCCGTCGAACAAAGCTCCAAAAATCCAAATCGCTGGAGCGTAAAAACTTAGAAGCAAAGAGAACGTTAACGCGTTCTTTTTGTTTTAGAAAAGATGAGTGCATGTGTTAGAATAAGTGCGTTATCATAAGGAGGATATGAAAGTTGGGAAAAGTATAGACGCCTACGCAACACTCGTTGAGCGCGCGTGGACCACAACTTGGAACCATAAAGAATGGTGGATCGTAGCAGCCGTTGCAGGACTTGCAAATACGGGTGGTGTTTTTTCGAGTGTCTTCAATACTTTCTGGCATCTCCGACCTGCCGACACAATCTCTGCTGACACAATCGTTGACGTGTTCCCTATCGTTGGATGGTTCCTCGCGTACGTTCGAAACATGATCGCGCTTGATACCGGCGACCGGTTAATATCCGTTGGAATCCTTATAGTTGTACTACTCGCGATCCTAATCGCTATCGTTACCTGCCAGCATCTTCTACTTCGCGCTATCAAAAAGGGACACAAGAAGACACAGGAATTCACAAGAAAGAACATCAAGAAGGACTTGAGTCACATCCACATTGCACGGCTATTTTCCGTTGATGCATTTTTCAGCCTTTCACTTACACTTCTTGTAACAGGGTCTGCAATCCCACTATCACTTTTGCTTACTGACTACGTCGGAGTAAACCTATTCTTGTACGCCGGCATCTACTCGATCATTCTACCTATCGCATTCCTTGTGAATATAGTAGGTATGATGGCGCTTATATTTATCAGTCAAAAAGACCTCTCACTTTTCAGTGCACTACGAGAAGGCCTATACATAACACAAAAGCACTGGCTCTCAGCGCTTGAACTTTCCCTTGTACTATTTTTTATCAACATGGTCGCAAGTATTATATTTTTCTTCTTCCTATTTATCGTAGCGATCGGAGCGGGCCTACTATTTGAACTCGCTTTTGCAGCAAACGCCTACCTCCTGATGTCTATCATCACTTTTGTCGGAATCCTTCTTGCAGGGGCTGTCGTCGTGATCTACGCCGGAGCAATCACAATGTTTAACTACAGCGTCTGGAGTGGCTACGCAAAGCTCGTACGTCGTGCTAAGCACTCACCTATCATGGAATACACGTTTAGACTGTTTTCCCGTTCATAGCGACCATTGGTCGATTAAGGAACACCCTACACTGGTCGAAAAAACGTTTGCGCGTTAAACTAGGAGCATCAAGCCTCACTTTGCGGTGGCTATAGTAATGATTTTTAGTCTACCCTATGTCTGGTGATCTACCGTCAATTGAAGATTTATTGAAAAAGTCTGCATCGCAAGGTGGAGACGGCGACGCTGTTGCGGCACCTGATGAGGACATAGTGGTTCCCGTTAAAAAGTCTCACGAGGACATGACTACCGAGGAGCTTCTCGACGAGAAGATGGGAAAGATGGACCTCAAGTCAAAAGAGCAAGAGGCATTAGCTATGTCTGCCACAGCTGGTGTTCCCTACGTCGACTTAAAAGGGTTCGCGATTAGTGCAGACGCCATTTCTCTTATCCCTCAGAAACGTGCAGAAGAGCTCAAGGCTGTTGTTTTTCTACATACCGGTCCTGAGTTACGTCTTGGTGCAGTTGATCCGGCTAATGAGGAGGTAAAGCAAGTACTTCACGAGCTTACTGAACGCTACAAGACAAACGGTGAGTTGTACCAGATCTCACAAGAATCTTTGGACAAGGCGATAAAGCTATACGCTGCCCTTCCGCAGATTCGCGTCATCGTTAAAGGTGTCCAGATCAAAAAAGAGGAACTCGAGGCATATCAAGAAAAGATGAATAGCTTTGCCGATATACAAGCGATCTTGGACGGTGCGAGTATTACAGATATTCTTTCAATCGTTACAGCGGCATCCCTTAAACTTGGTTCGTCAGACATCCACATTGAAGCTGAAGAGAAAGAAATCGCAGTACGCTTGCGAGTGGACGGAATTCTACAAGACGTTGCAAGTATCGATAAAGCTCAGTGGAAGAAAATCATCAACCGAATCAAGCTCATCGCAGGGCTTAAAATGAATATCAACGATCGTCCTCAAGATGGTCGCTTCACAATTTTTCAAAAAGGTAAAAAGATCGACGTTCGTACATCTACCCTTCCAACTGCATGGGGAGAATCGGTAGTTATGCGTATTTTGAATCCCGATTCTATCAAGCTTAAGTTTGAAGACCTCGGTTTCCGGCCAGCTTCACTCAAACGCTTACTGTCAGAGATTAGTAAGCCCCATGGAATGATCGTTACAACCGGTCCAACTGGATCTGGTAAAACGACAACGCTGTATGCGATCCTTACAAAGCTCAACGAGCCTGACGTAAAAATCATCACGCTCGAGGATCCGATTGAGTACAAACTCGCAGGTGTAAACCAGAGTCAGATCAACCACTCAAACGACTACACGTTCGCAAAAGGACTACGATCTATCTTGCGTCAGGACCCGGACATCGTTCTAGTGGGTGAGATCCGTGACCTTGAAACAGCAGAGACCGCAATTCAGGCAGCGCTTACCGGTCACCTTCTACTCTCCACAATCCATACCAACGATGCGGCCGGAGCAATCCCTCGATTTACTTCAATGGGTGTGAAACCGTTTTTACTAGCGCCTGCAATTAACGCGATCATGGGTCAGCGTCTTGCGCGTCGACTATGTCAGGAATGCAAAAAGCCGACAGAGATCGAAGCGGAACTTCTCGTGAAGGTTAAAGAACTACTCGACACAATCCCTGAAAGTTCCGGGGAGCAAAAAGTAGATACAACCAAGCTTCAGTTCTTCGGCCCTGGAGGGTGTGATAAATGTAATGATACTGGCTATAAAGGTCGAGTCGGGCTCTATGAGATCCTCACAAAAGACGCAGAGATTGAGAAGTTTATCCTAAGTGGTGAGATTTCAGAGTACAAAGTTCGAGAAGTGGCGGCAGCGCAGGGTATGGTCTTCATGGCTCAAGACGGCCTATTGAAGGCACTGGAAGGTCAAACATCTGTGGCGGAAATAAAACGAGTAACTGGGATGTAATTGGCTAAAATAAGCGAAATTACCGAATAAATTATGTAAATCGATACTTGACAAAAGTGTCGATTTATGTTATTCTTTAAGGGTCAAAAGTTCACAACTTAATCTGGAGAGAGCCTGAGATGCGCAGGTAAAAACGCATCAAAGCCCATGTAGGAGTAATTCCCTACATAGGTATTGAATACGGATGATTCTTCGTCTCTCGCTTTGAGATTAAGATTCATCCGTATTTTTTGTAAGGATATGGGACCCGCCATGCAATGCGTTACACAACGTATGCAGCGCGGGCTTCAAATCAAAGACAAGAATCAAAACCTCACCCAAAGCCCTGGAGACAATATGGGACTCGAAAACCTTCTCGCCTTCGTCGTACTCCTTACTGGAGGACTGTTCCTCCTGGTGCTGATCGCGTTTGCGATGCTGACCATTCTCGGACTTGGCCTCCTTTGCCTGGTAGTGCTCATGGCCGGTGTGATCTTCTCAATCGCAATGCCTTTGGCAGCCTTCATTGCTACCGTATGCACCATCGTGATGGGATTCTATTTCCTCCGGTACATCTGGTCTAGCAGTGAGATCAAGGTAGCGAATGCGCGAGCTAATGTGCCAGTCGCAGCGACGCCCGCTACCCCAGCGGTTGCCGCGGCCGCCTAGCTTCTACACAACTTCTTACTCCCCGTGATTGAAAATCACTGGGGACCCACCAATGAACATGACTCGATCGTGTCCATCGGCGGGATTAACAACCTCCCGAACGGCAGTAATGCCAAGGACACCCATGCCCATGCTCCTCGCCGCCCTCGCCATCATTGCTGGCGTCGCCGCTTTCCGAACCTGGAGTGAGTTCCTCACTCGCAACTACGTGTGGAGGAATTTTACCTCCGTCACGATCTGCATCGCCGCGTTTGCGGCATTCCTCTCCCTCATCCATTTCGATGGAAAGGCAGCGATCCACATGCTCACCGCCGTCCCGGGAACCGTCCTGCTCGGTGTCTGCATGGCCGAGATCTCGTCTAAGTGGTTGACCCCGAGCAACCCTGCGACAACCTGAAACGTCGTCCCCGCGATCGAATTCGCGGGGTCCACCAATGAACATGATTAGATCGTGTGCATCGGTGGGAATCCTTCCCTCGTGCAACGCAAGGAGCACAATGCGAATTTATTACTTGGCAATTTTCCTCACCCTGACCACTAGCTGTACCGCGGCATCCGCCGCTCCCAGCAACGACAACTCCACCAGGGTGAACACCACTGTTGTCATTTCGCATGGCAACATGCTCAACGAGCAGCGGAAGCACATCTATGAGCTCGAGGCGCGACTCGAGAAGCTCGAAGCACAGATGATTGCCCACGAAGCAGGTAAGTGCGTCAAGTGACGCCGCTGCCACACACCCAACCGTCCGCTGAGTTTGAGAAACTCGGCGGAATATAAAAGAAGAGCTTCGGGATCTCTCTCCCCCAAAGCTCTTCTTTTTTATTTATGAAACGAAATAGCTCGAATCATCTACGTTGCTGTAGCTCTGCTCCTCAACGAAGTACCACGAGAGTATCCGGCGAAGCCGGACCAGGCTCCGCCTGGCGTCTTTTTCTGGTGCTCGCCACGTCTAGTATCTAAATCAATCTATTCCGTTTCCCTAGCGCTCTTAAATCACCTCATTTATAAGCTTGCATCTGTAGTACCTAATACAATATATACTTTCCTCACCTTCGTTCTTCATGAAGTAGTCCGCCCGTCAAATCGGCGAAGGTAGCTTTCAGACAGAAGATTTGACTGAAGGCCGGATTGAAAAGCGATGGCCGCGCGGACCAGCGTAGACATTTTCTTTTGCATACTTTACTTTGGGTCAGCAAAGAAAAGTATGGCTCCCGACGGTAGCCACCGTTAATTCCGCAAGGTTACTTGCTAAAGTATTCAAATCTCAATCTCGCGGGTATCCTCATCAACGAATTTAAATCTTACTTCCCTGTCTGCTTTCGCGAACATCTTTCCAAAAATATCCGGCCACTCTACAAAAACTACGGTATATTCTTTCATCATGTCATCAAGCTCAATCCCACCGAGATGTTTTGGATCTTTGAACCTGTATAAATCGACGTGGACTATTTTTTTAACTTTTTCTGAGTCTATCGGATACTCGTTCATCACTGTAAACGTAGGGCTCTTCACTCGTACCCTTGACCCAAGAGCTTCAACTACCCCACGAACGAATGTCGTCTTTCCAGAACCAAGGTCTCCGATCAATGCTACAAGCTCCCCTCCTTTTAAACTCAATGCAAACTCCGCGGCCAACGCGTTAGTTTCTTCAAGTGAGTGGCTTATCTTTTTTTCACTCATACAATATCCAAATTCGAGTCGGCAGCAAGGTCGAGTGGGTCTACAAAGTTCTTTTCGTCTTGCGCTCTAAAATATCCGGCGGCAGCAATCATTGCAGCGTTATCTAGTGAGTATGTAAGAGGTGGTACGAAGACATCGATACCTTCCGTCTCACCTGCAGCACGCATTCGCGCGCGCAACTCAATATTCGCAGCAACACCTCCGGCTAAAACAATAGACGCAGGCTTCACGCGCTTTGCAGCACGCATTGTTTTGCGAACAAGAACATCGACAACAGCTTCTTGAAACGACGCAGCAATATTTTTTCGGAATTCTTCATCATCAAGCTTCTCATCGTTAGATCGTAGTGTATATAAAACTGATGTCTTTAATCCTGAGAAACTGAAGTCGAGATTATCACGGTTCAAAAGTCCGCGTGGAAAATCAAAGGCATCTACTTGCCCTCCAACTGCTAATCTCGCTATCTGCGGACCACCCGGATATGGAAGACTTAGCATCTTGGCAACTTTATCAAACGCCTCACCGGCAGCATCGTCTAACGTTTCTCCAATGCGTTCAAACTGTCCATGACCTTTCATTACAACCAATTCACTGTGACCGCCTGACACAATTAAACACAGTGCCGGAAAACTTGGGACGGGTTGCGGAAGAAAAGGCAGCACACGCTTTGCACGCGGTAGCCAACTGGCATAAATGTGACCTTCCAAGTGACAAATTGGAATCAATGGTACACCCCATAGAAGTGCTAATGTCTTTGCAGTCTCTACACCAACGCGAAGTGCGGGTGCTAGACCTGGGCCGGCAGTCACGGCAATAGCATCGATCCCCTTTCCATCAAACGGAATATCTTTTTCAAGCATTGGACCCATGGCTTGAAGATGTTCACGAGCCGCTACTTCTGGCACAACACCTCCGTACTTTTCATGAGTTTGGATTTGTGACAATACCGTGGATACCTCAACCTTCAAAGGCTTGCCGCGCCAAGCACCTATCAACGACTTATCTGAAACAACCGCTAAAGCAGTTTCATCACAACTAGTTTCGATTCCTAAAATTTTCATATTTGTTTACTATAATCTACTCAATTCCCAACAAAAAGGCAATATATACTTGACAATATGCCCTTTTTAAGGCTAGATAGGTATGCACTTGCGAAAGCGCAAAACCTTCAAAACCCACAGAGACGGAGCTCCCGTGCCGAACACTATCTTCTCATACGAGCCACTTGCTGGTATTCGTGCCAGCGT
Organism: Candidatus Uhrbacteria bacterium; assembly: GCA_018664485.1. Classification (GTDB taxonomy): domain Bacteria; phylum Patescibacteriota; class Patescibacteriia; order UBA9934; family UBA9934; genus JABJOE01. The sequence continues at coordinate 137,749 of JABJOE010000006.1, forward strand.
CGAGCTCGACTTCAGAGATGCCAAAAAAGCTGACCTTGAGCGAGGACGCGAAGTGTCCATTCCCTCCGGAGTGAAGTGGATCAAAGCTCCCCTGAACGGACCCGGTCGCGGAAATCTTCCTGTTCGTGTTGCAGTGCAACTCGATTTGAGTCAGATGGCTCGGAACCCCAAAGGGTTCGGCGACAAGGATCCTCACATCGGCATGGACTGGTCGGCTGTCGTAAGACCACAGGTCTCTCTGATCAGCAATCGTACACTCGATATGGCTCATCCACAAGTGCGATCAGGACTGCACCAGACCTGTGTAGCTCTCCTTGAGACCCAGATGCCCATTCATACGGGTGCGTGCATCTCATGTGTGGTCGGCTATCGAGAGCCTGCAAACGGAAAGGCCTACGCCGACGACGAAGATCCGCTTGCTGTATTCGTCAATTGGTCATCAACAGATGGACTCTTCCGTCTACGTCGCACCGCATATCGCAACAACAAATTGCGATACCCATTCCGCTGGCCGTTGCTACAGGTCGGAAATTCGTGGCGCAGATTTCGCTCCACCCCAGAGAAATGGCCGACGGGATTCGAACAAGTCCCACTGCCCGTTCCGGAAGATAGGTGGAATGGAAGCGACGAAGACTACGAAGCCGTGAGGCGTGCATATGATCAGTACATGTCACCTGCCATGGGAAGCCTTATGCGTGCAGTCACCAAGCCTCCTCACGTTCAAGCGGTTCTGAGAACCTACGGAATCGACCTCTGCCTGGACACGCATACCCGTATCCAAGGCGGAAGAACACGGGTGGTTGCAGAACAGGCCCAATCCGTAGTCCGAGAAGTCTTCCGCGTAGGACGACGCGACTGAGCAGAGCAGATCACAACTCGCGCCCGCCCGGGAACACCTGGGTGGGCGTATGTGCATCAATTTTATATATACAAAAAACTCTAAAACAAATATTCAAAAAATCTGGATAATATTATCCAGACGCACTGAAGGGGTGCAACGCGAGACGTTGCACCCCTAGATTTTCTACTCGGTCCACTGACACATCCCAAGGCCTGTATTGCACTTCAAGGCCGCAGGACCTGACACAGTGACGTTGCCTTTGAACGGATTGCGAGGCTTGTCCTCACCCGGGAACTGCACGAGCAGAGAGTAGCTTCCGTCAGGTACCATTCCCGGAACCGTGAACGTGACACTACCTTGCTTGAGCGAAGCTTGCGAAACGCCGCTCACCGAAATGAGCGACCCAACGGGCTTCTCAGGTTCGGGATCTGGCGTATCCACACGAGGTGGATCTGGTTCGAGATCAGGTTCCTTCACTACCGTACTTGCAACCATGACAGGCTGCTCGCTTGGCGAGTCTGGTTCCGTCGCCTGATGCTCTTGCGCTACAGGCTCCGCAACCGGAACTTCTGGTTCTTCGACCTGAGCCATGACAGGCCCAGGTACTTCGACATCTGCGACCATCTCTGGTGCAAAAGCACTTGGCGCGCTTGCGACTACCGGCTGCGGCTTTTGGATGGGTGCAGCGTCGCCGCTACTACTCCACCACCAGCCACCTCCTAGAAGAACGATGAGCGCTGCGGCTCCAAGTCCCATGACGGGACTGAACCTTCGCCGAGCAGGCCTTTCTTCATCATCTTGATTAGAAGACCAAGGAAGTACCGTACCTCCCGGAACCCTTGCCTCATCGACAGGCGTCGTGGGCAACGCAGGTCTATCACCAGAACCTTCATCATACTCAAGTGACAGACCATAGTCTTCTGGGTCCGCTACGAGCGTGGGATTGGCGATGGTGAACGCAGAAAGGCTCTTGTGGACTTGCGCAAGCGCAGCATCCATTTCCCGTGCACTCTGATAACGATCTTGAGGATGACGACAAGTCGCCTTCCGAATGATCTTCACGAGTGCACCAGGTACGCATTCCCAAAGGAACTGGTGCCCCGCGTACCGCTGCCTCTTGTCTTCATCGGTCGCCTCTGCCCACTTGTCATGGTCCTGAACCTGAATCCAGAACGCGAGCTGAGACGCTTTATTGGTAAGCGCCATATGGAGCAACTGCCCAATGCCGTAGATATCCGCAGCCGGAGTGACATTCGCTGCATCGCCATACTGTTCAGGCGCCATCAGATTCATCGTGCCAACCACTTGACCAACACGGGTTCTCAAATCCGTATTTGTGCCAGGTGAATGTGCGATGCCGAAATCGACAAGCCTGAGCTCACCGTCCTTACCGATCATGACGTTGTCGGGCTTGATATCGCGATGAATCACTTCCTTTTCGTGAACGCATGTCAGTGCACTCAGGAGAGTACGAAGCTTACGAACCGTCTCCGCATGGCTCCACGGAATTCGACTTCCATTGGCGCATCCCGTGATCTGATTCGTGATCGTCTCAAACATCAACTCCATGACGACGTAAACCGCTTCTGGCACATCTTCATCGCTGGACAAACGAATACGCCCCGTACGATAAACGCGAACGATATTCGGGTGCGGCGAGCGAAACAAGATCCGCGCCTCTTTCAAGGCTCGTGCCAAGATATTCGTTACCGCCTTACAGTTCGGAGCTGCCTTCCTTGGCATACTTGCAGCAATCTGCTCCGGGTCAATCACCTTGATTGCGACCGGAATGTCGCCATGCTTGTCGTAAGCAGAGTACACAGTCGCCATTCCACCGCGACCGATCACTTCTCCGATTTCGAAATCCGGAAGCCCCCCAGCAAGGAGAGTCCGGGCCAGATCTTGGCTCATATCTCCTCCTGAAGAGATTGATGGTACGGGATGTAGACTGGACATCTTCACTGACTCCAAGGAATGGATGGTGGAAGGTAGCGAGTCGACAGCACAGCGCCATCGCCTCCGATTTGTTGGACGGTAGCTCCTGCATCAAGGTCGCGAGTGCGTTCGATCACGCCGTCGACCGCGAAGGTGAATCCCTCGGGTGCGACAATCGGATCGTCCACGCTTGCGAAGTTGGCTGCCGAAGCGTACATGCGATGAATCGGGTGGGAGCCAGGAATCGACGCGGGCAGCCTCCAAAGAGCCGATGCGCGACGAGCGGAATGCAGCGATACTGCTACCGCTTCCTTGTCCCCACTTGCAAGTGAAACGATGGCCATCATGCCGTGAACGCTCGCTGCCGCCGAAGGCGTCAATCGTTCGTTCAAGCATGAAAGAGTATCAGCAGTCGCGGGCCCGAAAGCCAGCAACTCGTCAACCTCCATGTTCACCATGAGTGATGCAGCACGCACGTCGACTCGCTCGAAGGTGTCGACCGTGACGCCTTCGCAGCTGATCTGCGAGGTCGGCGCGGCTTCTTCCTTCATGTCTTGGGCCAAGGCGGCCCCCGCGAACAGCAATGCGATGAATGCATGCATGGTTTTCTCCTCCGAAACGGATGTGGTGTGTGATCTGAGATTTGAAAGAATCGGAACAAGGTGTCCCGTCACACAAACTTTCGCAAATATTAGCCATTTTGTCAAGGTAAAATTGACAGAAATTAACTAATGCTCGCGAAATATAGTCACGAAAAAGGCCTCGTGCTACTATATCGCTATGATTATGCTAAAACAAGCTCTAAAACAAACATTTGCGGACCCATGCGGATGGTCAGTCTTTATCGTAAGCTCGATCGGACTCTTTCTACTCCTACTGCTAATTCCGGTATGGACTACTCCAGGAAATGACATATACTTTCAAATAGAGCTTCTAGGGCTATGGGGTACACTACTTGTTGCCATCCTCTCAATTGGAAACGGACTCCTAATCACCATGCAAACTGTGATTCGTCATAAGCAAAAAGAATCGTCAGCCGCAAAAAAAGTTGTAAAGGCAACTACGCTATCTGGAATTCTATTAGGATCTTTGGCATCTACCCTCGCATGTGCCGCATGCTACTCATCAATACTTTCACTATTCGGTTTTGGGGCCACGGCATTCGTCGTCGAATACAGAACCTACATTGCAATTGGCGCAGTCCTCCTTACTGCTGGCGCAATCCACTACTCTGCAAAGCGATTAAACAACGCCTGCGCCGTCTGCCACATATAGCTCGAAATTATATCCAACTGTATAAGTTTTCCATATGAAAAAACCTTCATCACAAACCACCCGCTGGTTCTTCATCCTAATTAGCGTTCTGGTACTGTATTTATTCTGGCAGGTCGTGCAGCCTTTCGCCGTTGTACTAATCACAGCCGGTATCGCTGCGATCTTACTGTCACCAATCGACAGAAGTGTACAAAAACTGATCAAGTCCAGAAAACTATCAGCACTTGCGATGATCCTCGGCTTTCTTCTGGTAATCGTTGTTCCGCTTTTTATAATCGGAGTCCAGATGGTACAAGAGGCGTCGGACATTATCGATCTTTCAATCGGAGACGACGGCTGGGTTCATACATTCGACATCTCACAAAATGCTTTAGTCACATCTTTGCCGGAAGTTGTGCAAGAACAAATTCTTGAAGTCGATGTTGTAGAACTTGGAAAAGGTATTGCCGGATGGGCACTTGAAAACGTTGGTCGCATATTCTCAAGTACCGCAACTCTCATCTTCCACACGTTCATCTTCTTTATCGCCCTGTACTATTTCTTAGTAGATAGAAAAAAGATCCATAAGTTGGCTCTGGATTTAAGTCCGTTCACCGACAAGCTAGATGATCAGATCTTAAAACGGATCTCGCTCACTGTTCGATCTGTGATGCTCGGCGCACTGGTCGTCGCACTCGCGCAAGCCATCTTTGCAACGATTGGTCTAACTATCTTCGGAGTACCAGGTGCACTTCTGTGGGGATCACTCGTAATCATCGCAGCACAGGTTCCAATGCTTGGAGTAGCACTCATCATGGGTCCTGCTGTCGCATATCTGTTTGTAACCGGTCATCCACAAGCCGCTATCGGACTTCTTATTTGGTCTGTAGTTGTAGTTGGATTGGTAGATAACGTACTTTCTCCGAAGTTAATCGGATCGAAAACAAAAATGAACGAACTAATGATTCTAGTTTCAATCTTGGGAGGGCTTCAATATTTCGGAGCTATCGGATTCATTCTAGGGCCAACTATTTTAGCTGCCGTTATGGTAGTAGTTGAGCTTTATAAGAACGGGATGTTGGAAAACGGAAAGAGTTAGAAAGTCTTTAAACTACGGATATAAAAAGCACTCGGTTAACGCCGGGTGTTTTTAATGTGCGTATTGTTTGAAAAGTAGAAGACCCACCGTTTGCACGGGGGTCCACGTAGAGTTGCGAGGTACAGGAATCGAACCTATACTGAGAAGCTAACCACTCCTCGCAGAGAATGTGTAAAGCACGTTCATTGGCTTAGAATACCAGGATGGCACCGGTGACGCTTCGGACATCACCCAATGACGTACTTCATACAAACTGCGACTATATAAGCAAAAATACGCCTAATTGTCAACCCTATAGTGCAGATATATTATGAGCGCATAAAGTAATAGACCCGCCGCTTGCACGGGGGTCCTACGAGAGATTGCAAGGTAAGGGAGTCGAACCCATCAGCATAAAGCTGACCAATTCCTTGCAGAGTTTGCACGACATATACTGGCTTAAGGTGACCCCAACATGGGGTCGAGGTGCGGCGATCGATCCTATGCCCCTGACCTGCAGTCCGTCGAACAAACTGCGACCATCTAACCAAATGTCGGTATGGAAGTCAACAGCGAGGACGTTTTTGATGCGCGAAATTATATACACTTCAAATACCACCGATAATGCTGTAACATGTAAAAAAATTTACTGGAACCATATGACTGAAGAAAATGTATACGGGGTTAACCCAGATGAAGAAGTGACGCCTATCAAAGTTCGTGATGCGATCGTAAAATGTTTCATAGCTACCCATAAAGATAGTCTTGAGCTTGAAGAAGGGACCAGTGATGAAACTGCTGTAGCCGCAATATTACAGAATGTAATTCAAGCTTTTATAAAAACTGGCGGTAATTTTGAAGAACCTACAAAAGAATCATTGCTAGAAGCAACTAAAAGTCTTAAAGAATTTTCAAGTCAGTTTCGCGACCAGGAAGTGATCGACAAACATTTCCGAGAGATCAAATCTCTAATTGACCGAATGGAATAATTGGACTGGAAGTTCATTCAAACTTGAATACTAAATAACCACCGAAAGGTGGTTATTTGATTTTAGCTGAAGTAAATTTAAAACTTAACTCTACTTCCTTGTAAACCCGATCCAAGCCATCTCAAAAAGAGATTGGAGTGAATTTGTGAGCTGGTCATTTTTTACCAAGATAACCTGAGGCTCATCCTCAAAAGAAAAATAGGCAACTTCATTTCCAAAAATAAGATTATCGTTCACGAACGGTGTTACCTTTTTCTTCAGTAAGCGAATTTCGTGATTCGGATTCTTATTTCGCTTTACTGCATCATAATATTTCTTGTTCTCTGACGTTGCATTTAAAATTTCACGTACGAATGTTTTCCGATTACGAATAGCCTTCATCCAATACGCGAATGAATCAGGGTAGAGCTCCTCTAGATGCTCCAGTGAACCAAATGCAAGTACCTCCTTCCCTGTCGTCAATGCATAATCCGTAATGTGATCATAAATCTGCTGCACCTCCTTATCTCCCACCAACCTTTTGACAGTCGAATGTTCGAATTGCTTATTGAACATTTTCTGCAAATTAGGGAGCTCAACCTCAAAATCATTTTGCTTATTCTTGAGCTGCGTCAAAATCTTCTTTGGATTTCTGGGCGAATACAAAGTTGTATTCTTAGTCTTCGTCATAACAACGAGCCCCTTTGCTACGAGCTCGTCGAGCACCACATATGTCGTAGGGCGCTTCAGGCCGCACTTTTTTGCAATATGAAAAGCCGTATCTTGCCCGAGTTCAAGACTGGCCAAATAGACCTTTCCCTGTTTTTCGGTCAATCCCGATGTTTGCAATGTTTCTAGTAACATAATGAAAAGATATGCAAAACTGTCTTTTATGTCAATATTTCTGACAACAATAACTTACTTTTTACTATATAAACGGCTAGATAAGGCCTAAGATGTTATTTCTGTTGACAGTATTTTGGTTTGCAGACAATGTGTCATATACCAATCAACCCAGTCTACAAAGAGGTGCTACTTGCTTAGGATCATTACAACCCCAAATCCATTCGGATATCTCCTGATGGTGACAATCGCGCGGAGGAACCTGAGGGCAATCGCTGCCGCCAAGGCGACCGTTTTTGCGCGCGATGAGGACGCGAGCAATCTGGACGCCATGGATGGCGACCTGCGCATGAACACCCACAAGCAAGGCTGGGTGCTGACGCTCTCTTTGATCCTGGCGGGCTGGTACGTCATCACAGTGGGGCCAGAGCAGGCACTCGCGAACGAGACGCTCAAAGACATCGCAGCGGGCCTGACCGTTGCATGGTTCGTTATCACCTTCTCGTCGGTAAAGGAGCTGTTCCTCGATTCCGCGACAGTGCTGACATATCTGATGTTCGCCGCTTTCACCATCCCGTGGTTTACGATTGCAATCGCGAACGTCGCATCGCCCGCGACGTCTGTGTCCGAGAAGGTACTTACGTGTACCACGATCCTATTCGCCTGGGCTGCAGCGGCAATCTATGATTCGCTGGATCTTCTGCGAGGAAACATGGATGAGCTCGCCATGGAGTACTTCCGACAGGGTACGCGAGGCGACCTCGCAGTGAAACTCAGCGAAAGCGAGGCTCCCCGTAAGGAATAGGCGCAGAAAAAGACCACAACCTCAACCGTCCACCACAGTACGTCGTTCGCAAACGACGTACCACGAGCCGTCCGCTGGCTCATCTCTGGTGGGCGGTTTCGTATTTGTATATAAAATCACAGATGGAAATATAAACATTTCTGCTTCGCTCGTCTCGTCGTGTTATTGAACTTCAGGAGTCTCCATCACCCCAAGAATACAAACATAAAAACCACCTTTCGGTGATTTTTATGTTGGTGATCCCAGGGAGTTACTTATGCTATAAACTAATTCTTTACCTGACTCTCCCAAAGCATTTCAAACATATAACCAAATGTCCTTGCAAGAAGCGCGCTCGTAATCACAGTTCCAAAGACCGGGTCCTCAAGCGTAATCAATGCAATATTATCATCCCAAATGAGAATATCTGTCGGAGAATCCGAGTATTTTTTTGAAAGTGTACGAAACTCATATAAGCCTTTCAAAATTTCTTTTGTTTCTTTAATCCCATTTTGAGAAGAGCTATCGGCGACTAAATCCTGGAAGCATGTTCCATTGGTCTTGAGCTTCATTTTAAAATTTAAGAAAAACTTAGCGTCTCGATCTGCAAATGCTTTTACAGAACCAATGGCCATGAGTTTTTTAGTGTTAGTAGCTCTCAAATAAATCTCCTTCACTTGTTCGAACCCATCATAGAACTCAATCTTTGGTTTGTTCTTCTGAGTAGTATGCAATGCGCGCAAATCTGGTAATAACTGTTCAATGACCTCCTTCCGCTTTTGGACTCTTCGAAGAAGAGATTCTGGATCGCTAGCCAAATACACCTTGCGACTTCCTTTTTCTTGCTCATTTATCAACCCCTGATCTTTGAGAGAAGAGAGGATGTTGTAGCAGTTTGTACGTGCAATCCCTGTACCCTTAGCGATTTGAGGTGGCGTAGAAATACCCATCTCTAAAAGATACAGATAGATTTTGATCTCTGATTTTGTAAGAGATAGTTCTTTGAGTTGATCTTGTATAGACATAAGTATATATGTGTCATTTAAAAGTATACCATTTTGATGTAGACATGGCAATGAAACAAATAAACAGTATAAAAAATGCCATATCCATCATTGACAATGAGGGTTATTCTTAGTATGATTCGCTGTTCATGATTGAGAAATCGCTTAGTCATAGAACAATAATGACAGCCGGAGATAACATGAGCAATGATACGAACCCATTCAAGCAGACCGTCAACGAGCAAATCACAGCTCTACGCGAGCAATGCAGGTTGGGCAAATGGGACATCTCGGAACGGAGGTTCGAGAGCCTCCTAGAGGATGCTCCTCCTTGGCCTAAAGGCAGGGATACCTTCCGTCTGTTTCGAATACGTTTTCATAGTGAGGTTTCACAAGGCCCGGACCGGCGGAGGAGCGGTACAGAAGTTACAATCAAAAAGCACTTCGCGGCAATTCGCCGCGTTCATGGACCAATCATACTACCTCTTCCTAGAAGCAAGCGGGTTGATCGATACCACCGCACGGGACGTGTGCGATTAACTCATCGTGATTCAGAAGACCAGAGAACAGAGGTTGAGTGGGTGATCACTCGCGACTTGTCGGCTAACCGTGAGCGCAACTCCATCTGTGATGTGCGCGATTCAGACTCCATGACAGACGATGGTCTCGTACTCGCGTGGCTCGTACCCGACAGGATACGAGCCATAGACCACAAAGAATGGTGCGGACTTATCTTAGGTGGATACCAAACTCATTTTCACGAAAGAGAAATCGATGATCAGGAAAGGCATATTAAGGAATGGGAAGGGACGGTGGTCATACGGAGAACAGATTCCAGGTGTGGTTGGCCTGGTAGACTGAGCATGGAAACCATTCACAAAAAGGACGCGAATCCAGCTTATTCAGTACCCACTTCCGTTGTCGTGGATGGGCGGTGAACAAAGCGCTCCGAAGTCGTACCCTTGATTTGATCTACGAAGGATCATTCTCTTGGGTGCGGCTCTTTTGTTATATAGATTGTGATGTATCGCGAATCTAGAATTTTAATCCTTACCTGAAGAAAACAATGAAAAAAATCCAGTCGGAGACTGAATCATTTTCATGGTGATCCCAGGGAGAATTGAACTCCCGTTTCCAGGATGAAAACCTGGCGTCCTAGCCACTAGACGATGGGACCGTCATATGACATTTGCAGCGGTAGGATAGAGAATAATAGCAATCCTGTCAATATGTGGGTGCAAAGCGCCTATTCTACACTAAGCATCGCTAGAATCTCTGGAATGTCATCTACAGAGACCTCTCCGAGCCAAATATTATCTGGCATTATTACAACGGTAGATCCAGTAGCACAGACTCCCATGCAACTAGTCTTTGAAACTCGCACATCTACAGTCGCTTCTTTCACAGCAGCCTTAAGCGCCGGGTACAAATCACCAGCTCCTCGCTTCATACAACAATTAGCGCCTCCTTCACGGAGATTCTGGCACACGAGAACCAACTTTCTATATTTTGAATCCACTCTTTTCATACATCTGCATGATACCATGGTAATAATATGCAAAAAGATAAAATCCTAACTACCTTCTGGCGCCTCACAGCCTATCTCACTCTATATAGTTTTCTGGGTTGGATAATGGACACCGTTTATCGATCAGCTCTCGCCGGTATTTTTGTATCTGAGTCATCGATGGATACTGTACTCGCGCCAGTCTACGGATTCGGTGCTCTCGCTTTTCTACTAATCAAACCCGTGCTCAAAAACAAACACCCACTTACGCAGTGGGTGTTGTTAGCCTTAACTGGAGGCGCTGTCGAATATGTGGGAGGCGTTGTAGGAATGATGTACACTGGTCGTCGTCTCTGGGACTACTCAGATGCCTTTTTAAACATCCATGGCCACACCGACCTCTATCACATAATCGTTTGGGGATTCCTTGGATTACTATTTTTAAAAGTCATCCATCCCGCAATCGAAAAACGTTTTTTCTAAAGTTCAGCTACTGAAACTTTTCCACCCTTGAACACACCGAACATAACTTGGTCAGATCCGTAATTAACAACAACAGATCCAAACTGAGCATCGACGTGTTCGATTTCAACTGTCCGATCAGATGAAACCGGAGTCTTTGCAAAACCATTCTTTGTTAGACTCGATCCATCAAATCGTAGAATTGCAATCCGTCCATTACTTCTTCTTGGCGGCATTGTAGCTACGATAACTTCATCTACTCCGTCACCATAAAGATCTTCAACAGCAAGGTCGAACGCTCCTGGAACCTTTCGATAAAGATATCGCTGACCAAGAAGTGATCCAGCGTCATCATACACTCGAACGAAACGACCGTCTGATGCAACATAGCTCTGACAATCAGATGTGTGTACGTACTTTACAGTTGAAGTGTCAGATGGGATGGCAATACATTCAAGTTCTTCCGGTTCTTCTGAGGCACATGTGATTGGAGCAAGTGGGAACTCATCAAATGAGTACACCCAAACTTCCGAAGCACCGCTTCCTGCGTCTTCTGCAATTGTTACATGCAGTTCAGCATCTGGGCATGAAACATGAGTTGCAACACCCTCCTGGTTATCACCAGGTAACACCATCTCTCCGAGCAAAGCTCCGGCTGGCGTATACATTCGCGCAACATTATAACCATCGTGCACAGCAACAAGATAACCTGTAGCTGAGTCATAAGACAGTCCTGAGATATCAGTAATGCCTGAGACTACAGTGCCCTCAAGAACAGGTGACGAATCTACATTAACGATATAGATATTCCCATTTTGCTGTAGTCCAGCATAGAAAAGTCCGCCAAATGACGTGTCACCATATGGGTGAGTACCATCGGGAACAAAGGTCAGTGCCTCGAGCCCTTGGTTTGAGGCAGTGTTTGGAAGGAACGCAGAAATATCCCATGAGGTTCCAGTAAATGAACCTGACGCGAGATCAAACTCTAGGATAAGTCCCGTACGTTCACCTGCAAGATACACAAGTGATGAAGATGGATCGACTACCGTGACACCTTCAAGGTCATAGCCAAGTCCTGTCCATTCATTTAGTAGCGCACCCGATGTTGACAGCTCTGCAACAACGCCGTCATCACTAACAACGATATAGGTTCCACGATCTTCATGCCAAACAACTCCGCTTGGCTCCCAACCGCTACCTAACGCAGCTGCACCAATCTCAGATGACACAACTCCGTCTGGAACAGGAAACGCGGCCGACGCCATGGCAGGTACAGACGCGAGTCCGAGTAACAAAATAGCACCAACAATGTGGCGCAGATTAATAAGAGACACTCTCATAGTAAAAACTTCGTGAGTTAACTCATGTAGAATACGTGACTAACTCAGATTACGCCAGAGCGAATCGAAAATCATTTTCTGTGTTTGTGCAATCGCTGCGTCTTCGATAATTACTCCGAACAAATGCTTGCGATCATCAAGTGATACGTACGCAGTTTTATTTGCATATATAAAGATATACGTCGGTGCTGACTCTTTTTGTGTGAGCCATTTACGTTCGTCCAAGCCAACCGTTTTTCCGCCCGCTCCAAGCGCGATCGCTTTCACTCGTACACCTTCTTTTTTTCGTTTTGAACTAAACCTCGGCCATGACGCTGCAATCAGATCGCGAATACCCGGACTCGAATAGACTCGATACGCTTTTTCGCGCAGAGCTCCCGTCTGCGCAAGCACATCCTCCAAAATATCTCGCACCCCAACGCGCCCCTCGTAATATCGCACTGCCGGTCGATGATTATTCTTACCAATCAAGGCGTGCAATCCCGGAATTGCAGAGTCTAGTTGCTCCCGAGCCTTTTTCATTTCAAGCTCACGGCGCGTCGCAAGCCCCCTAAGCTTCTGAGGCTCCTCGGCTGTAAAAAATCTATGAGCTTTAGCATCTACGAAGCTAACCAGTCCCGCATCCATCAATCGCTTCAGTGCATCATACACCGTTCCACGATTCAACCCAGCCTCTTGTGCTACACGACGAAGTGGTGCCGAGCTCAACGTCAAAAGCGAACGATACACTTGCATATCCTTCTCCTTTAGACCCAATAACGCCAAAGTCTTTTCTGAAAGTTGCGGTGCACGTGCCATATATACAAAATTTACTAACTCTACACGTTTTATCTGTGAACGATTGCAGGCGATTAATCCTATGATCCCATTGTAACAGAAGCTATTAACTCCTATAATAAGACTGTTACCGAATTACTTATCAGGCTCGCTCCGCATACAGTCGGTCATGCCTCTGCAAAAAGTTCCAAAATAGCCTAGGCTATCCTTTTTCAAATAGCCATCGTGAAACAATTTACAATACAGACATATGTTTGAGCTACTATCCCCTTACGAACTCATGGTCGGACTTCTTACCGTTCTATGGATAGGTTTGTTTATCTACGAGCGAGAATTGCGGGTTGAAATGCTCGCACTTGGACTTCTCGGAATATTCCTACTCCCTCTCTCGTTTACGATCCTTCAAAATACAGACGTTGCCGATGGATTTACGAATCTCGCTTTCACCGACCTACTTTTCACATATGCAATCGCGAGCCTTTCGGGAATTCTCTTCCACGCCGTCTTAGGAAAGCACTATCATCTACTACCTTCCAAAAAACGAAAAGAATCCGAAGACTCTCTCGCGCAATGGTGGTTAATCCGCCTCCTACTATCTATTCTGTTTTTCGTTTGGATAACACTTCTATTAAACCTTGCATTTGGAATGACTCTAGCAGGGTCCGTATTCGTCGCCGCAGCAATGCTTACAATCTACATCGTAAGCCACAGACATGATCTTTTGTATGATGCGATTGCAAGTGCCCTACTTACGGCATTCGTTGTATTTCTCGCAGGTGAACTTGCAGCGCTATTTACCGGAGTACCTATATCAATTAGTATCATTGAAACATCTGGATCAATCGGATCAGTTCCAACAGACCTCCTTTTATGGTCATTGGGAGTTGGATTGCTTCTAGGGCCACTATACGAATACGTTCGTCGATTCCAGCTAAAATAGGATACACGCATATCACTTCGAAGTATGAAAAGCTCAACTAATGCCAAAGAACAAGACTGGGACCTTCTGAATTCTCAAGAGGGTCAGCTTTCTGTTGATGTTATCGAAACTCCGGAGCACATCATTATTCGCTCAGCTATTGCAGGTGTTAAGGCTGAGGATCTAGACATACATGTCACGAACGATCTGGTTACAATACGTGGAGAGCGTAAAAGCATGAAGGAAATCGACCAATCTACCGTACATTTTCAAGAATGTTTCTGGGGAGTTTTTTCAAGATCTATAGTTCTGCCGACCCACGTTAAAGCAGACGAAGCCGATGCAGTCGTTAAAAGCGGTGTCCTTACATTGACCATACCCAAAGCACATGGTGAGATGATAGTACCCGTACGCGAAGAACATGAGTAAAAATTTTGTTAGGTAAAAAATCACATGGAACACAATCTTACAGACCACGTCCGCACTGGATGGCAAAAAAAGAAAAAGCCGATTCTAATCGTCGGCGGCATTGTTATTGGAGCTGCCCTCCTTATATGTGCCGGGTCTTTCGCGTATGGTATGTCATATGAAGGGCGGATCTATCCGAACATTAGCATCGACTCAATGGATGTTGGAGGTCTCACGCAAGAAGAGGCTTATCAGCTCGTTGATGCCAAGCTCCAAGAGATGCTAGACGACGGTTTGATCGTTGAAGTGGAGGGCGCAACTCTTACCATCGATCTTCGAGCTTCTGGATCCGACGACCCTGATCTTATTTCCGACAGACTTTACGTTGATGTAGATGGCGCTGTTGAAGATGCGATGAACCTTGGTCGTGAGCGTTCAGCCTCACCTTGGCCATCGGTGAAGGCGCTCGGGTATCTCTTCGGTAACGGGCCTACCCTCTCGCCAGATGTAACCGTACTCGATGATGAGCTGGAAGAAACTATTCGAGAACTACTCGTAGCACGTGAGCTAGATACATTAGAGGATCCGGGAGAATCAACACATTATATAATTGGTGAAAACGATGAATTGGCCGTAGTTGAAGGAACTACCGGCCAGGCGTACGATTTTAAAACTTTCTTTGTAGAGCTTAAAGAAGCTGTAGAGCAATTCGACCTTTCAGAGATCACATTGCATTTAGTAGATCAGACAGTTGACGTTACAGAATCTGACGCCGATACTCTACTGAATCAAATGATTTGGATGACTCAAGCTACACCATTTGAACTTACTCATACTGCGCAGAACCGGCGCGAGTACACCTGGGAGGTAGATAAAGACGATGTACTTAGTTGGGTTGCTCCCACGTGGGATGAAGAGGAGCTTACGCTCACTCTTGAAGGAGAAGCTTTCGATAATTTCATGGAAGAGCTGCATGACACGATTGATGTAGATGCAACCGATGCACGGTTCCAAATCGAAGGATCACGTGTAACTGAATTCACTGCAAGCTTAAACGGTGTAGCTGTAGATGACGACGGAGTCGCAAGTAGCCTAATGTGGGTTCTCGAGCTCGGAGATACCGCAGATGAGCTCGTAAATGAGCCCGTTGAAATCGCTACGCTAGAAACTGAAGCCGACATCACAACAAATAGCGTGAACAACCTTGGTATCAATGAAATCTTGGGAGTAGGAGTTTCTGACTTTTCTGGATCTCCTTCAAACCGTATCAAGAACATCACGCATGGTGCCGATAAACTCAACGGAATCCTGCTAGCACCCGGCGAGACACTTTCACTAGTTGATTCACTCGGACCATTCACTGTTGCTGACGGTTATTTACCGGAGCTTGTGATTAAAGGGGACGAGATTAAAGCTGAGGTTGGAGGAGGTCTATGCCAGATCGGTACAACGACTTTCCGTGCGACCATGAACGCTGGGCTCGAAGTAACTGCACGGCGTAATCACTCGCTAGTTGTGTCATATTACAATGATCCTTCAAACGGAAACCCTGGAACGGATGCAACGATTTACGATCCAGCGCCTGACTATCAAATGACCAATGACACCGAGAACTATATTCTACTTACAACAGAGGTCGATCTATACAACTATGAATTGATCTTCACCTTCTGGGGAACGTCAGACGGCCGCGAAGGCTACTACTCCCCACCTGAGGTACTGTCATGGAGTGGATATGGAGAAACGCAGTATATTGAAACGCTAGACCTAGCCCCAGGTGTAGAAAATTGTCAGTCACCGCATCCAGGAGCCACAACGAGCTTCACCTACTACGTTGACTATAACGACGGTGAGCAACACGAAAAAACCTACACTTCAGTTTACCGATCACTTCCATATATCTGCCTAGTCGGTGTAGAAACACTTACTGTGGAGTGTGAAGAGGGTGACGAGACATGTGAGGCTGCTGTCGTAGCTGAAGAAGGTTCAGACGACGCTGAAGCCGACGATAGCGCCGAGACCGATCACGACACAGAGTCCGAAACCTCAGACGACGAAGAGGACGAGGAAGGTCACCCATACGACAGTTAGCAAGAAGAGAGTAGACAACATAATTAGCAAAACGCCCCGGATCCAGATGGATTCCCGGGGCGTTACGGTTGTGGGTTCACAGAGTGGCCATGGCGCGCCACCACAAGGTCATCTGACCAAGTACGTTTCGGTAACCGGATGCAATGGCCTCGCGTGGTGCTTCGGAACAGAGAGCATGACTGTCGTTGATCGCCACCTCGAGAAGATCGCGGTGACCAGCCTCCCAAGTGGAGACGTGGTTGACCAAGAAGCCTTGAATAGTGGTTGTATTGTGAGCAAATTCTCCCTTTGTATCCGCGCCGAGCAGATGCTCGTCTGTCAGTGGTGGCGTCCCGCCCTTCTCGATTGCCAGCTGATTGATCAACCGACCCAACACACGAAGCTCAGGCGTCGCCGTCACTTCCAGAGCGTAGATCACCCCTAGTGCGTCTGCAAAACTCCCTTCGCGAACCAATGCAAGCAACGAGTTGATGAAGCTCTCAGTTGCAGGATCGTAGTGACTAAGCCTTGGGCTAGTCTTGCAGATGACCTCAATGCCAAAGTGCTCCTTGAGGCAGTCGGCGAAGATCTCTCGATGAGCAACGCCCTCGCTTTCCGACCCGAGCTCTTCGGCGATGTTCCTCGTCAATTCCTTGACGAGGTGATCGTACCCTTCTTCTGCTGCCCGATCTCGCACGATTCTCAAAATGGGCACGATCCACATCACAAGCGAACTGTAGTTGATGAGCACGCGCTCCAGGTTGACCTCCGAACTCACCAACACCGGGTTGGCGGAGAAGGGCTCGTGGGCGTAGGTCTCGCGCTCGAGTGCACGGAAGAAACTAGGGGGCATATTGGTAAGCATATTTGTCTCCTCGTCGGCTGTTGGTTTGGCAGCGCGACCCAATAGAATACATCAAAAATAGCCTTTTGTAAACCATCCAGCCCCCTTTTCTTTTTATTTTCCAAGAATTATGCTAACCTTGAACTAGGTTTTGTAAAATATGATTATGTCAATTAAAATAGAGAAACAACTAGCTGACCTGGGTTTAACCAAAAATGAGCAGAAGATATATCTCTTCCTACTTAGTTTTGGAGAGGCTTCTCCTAGTGTTATAGCTCGAGAAACGAGTATAGCAAGGACAAACCTCTACTATGTGCTAGATCTTTTAATGGAAAAAGGGCTTGTAAGGCCGCAAACCAAACCCGATCAAAAACGAAAGAACTACATAGCAGAGGATCCTTCCCTACTCCTTACAATGCACGATCAAAAACGTGAGCAAATTTCAAAACTTCTACCGGACATTTCAGCGTTATATGAAAGGCGCCCAAACAAACCGACTATCCAGTTTTTCGAAGGTATCAAAGAAATAAAAAAAATCTATCTTCAAACTCTCTCATCTCAAAGCATATATGCGATGGGATCAACAAAAGAACTCTCAACCCGAATGCCAAAATTTTACAAAGAATACTTTCAAAGTCTGAAAAAGAAAGGGATTGTAATGAAAGATATTCTCTCGTATCCATCAAAAGATTATGCAGCACCTGAAGCTCGCAAAGCGCTGAAGGCTCTTTACGACGTTTGGGTCATTCCTAAAAAGTATGGTGACTTTCCAACTGACATACTAGTGTGGAATGACAACGTGGCTATCATCTCTTTGGGGAAACCGCTATTTGGGACCGTTATTACGCATAAAGAGATCGCCGACACATTCCGAATTGTTATGGACGTCCTACACGAAAAACTAGAGCGCGGATAGCTTTCTACTTAAGTTCAAAATCTATCAAAGTTCGAAGTTTGCTATAAACACTTTTTTCTTGATATTCACGCCACGCCTGTCCTTCCAGTGGAATCTTCGGTTTATCATCGACATCAAGCTCAATGACCCTCTTGCCCTCAAGGTATAGAGGTTTTATCGCGTCACGCACGACTGGATGAACGGTAACAACAGTATCCGCCCAGTCTATCTTTCTCTGTAGCTCCGAGGGGGTGTCAGCAACTGTTCCACCGATGTTCGTGTCATATCCTTTTTCAGAAAGATACTCGGCAAGATGGCGACTTCTATTCTGTCCGAATTCACACAGCAGAAGAACTTTCATATACGACGAGTATAACAAAACAACACTCGCAGGCGCTATTTTGTTACCCTCCTACAATTACCAGTCAAGAACCTCGCTCATTGTACCAATGTCATAAACTTCCTGCTCGAACTCTACATTCAAACAAATTGCATCACAGGCTGGTCCACATTCACACATAAACGAATAAATCTCCCTCTCAGAAATTATATAGTGAGAATAAAACGCATCACTCACATCATGGACCTCATCTGACCAATCATCCCCATAAAGAAGCTCTGCTGAATACTCGTCATTTATTTTAATTAGCTCTCGACCAACGTCAACTGCGTAGACGATCGGAGAACTTGGGAATTTGATCATCTGAGACTCCGGATGATAGGTCACGACCTGACCCAAAGGCAGACTCGCCATGTACTCGCCCGTAACCGATACCACATCATCAAAACTTGCCGACCAAGAATAAAAGACCTGCTCATTTGGAAATGCGTGCCTTAAACCATCCTGATCAACGTAATAGACAGCTCGACATGGATCATTCATTTCCGCACCATCATCACACAACGTCTTCACAAGCATCCAATCGGTAAAAACGTACTCGTAGTAACCTCCAAAACTATACCCTATATAAAATATTCCACTCTCACCGAATCCGTACAAATCACCTTCTCCACTGTATTGGATGTCGTGGATATCAAGATATGCACCATCACCATCGTAGAGCGTCATTGGCTCCCACGTCATTCCACCATCACTTGTTATAAAAACGTATGCGTCGTTCAAATACGGACCATCATACTCAGTAGCAAGAACACCGTTGCTACTGTCATAAAAATCAATGTCTCTAATATCAACATACGGGGGTCCACCGGAAATCAAATCCCAACTTTCACCGGCATCATCTGACCAGTAAATCCATTCCTGTGAAGCAAGAACAAACGTATCGTTATCAATAATATCTACGGAAACATAATCCTCATCACTTCCTGGTAATTCAATAGCTTCCCAAGTATCCCCTTTATCTTGTGATAATAGCACCAGACCCTCATCGCCAACGGCAATATACTGATCTCCTAGACCCGATATACTCATGAGAGCCTCATCACTGTAGTGCATAGTCATCCAAGAGAGTCCTGAATCTTCAGTCTTTACAATCCGATCGGATCCTACAATAAGTGCTGAGCTATCCGCCAACTTTACCCCGTCGTAAAAATCTACACCTATACCAAGATTATCTTCAAAAACAAGTGACCACGTATAACCACTATCTGTTGATCTGATAATTCTCGATGCATCATCGGTAACATCAGTCGGCGCTTTACCAAAAATGGAAACAGATCCATTATCGAATACCAACGCGCCGTTAAGGTTTACAGAAAAACCAGAATAACTCCCTTGTGTACCAACACCAGTTGACCCTGCCCAAGTCACTCCACCGTCAAAAGTTACAAATACCGATCCGTTAGTTCCAACAGTATAACCAACATCGTCCAAAAAAGCTCCGCTGTTAAATTCTGGGATGGGACTCTTTTCTACAACAGACCAGCCCGCTGCATATGAAGCGAATGGAATCAACGTTAAAAAAAGGATTGAAAACAAAAGTTGAAATAATTTCATATGTATAGAGTATAACAAAATAAACCACTTTGCCGGTCGTATCCTATCTTCTCTCCGAAATGCTGCATTGAAGTATCTGCAGGTAAGCGACAAGTAAAGCGAGAGAACTTACACACGGACACATAAAATACATGAAAGACAATTGTCTTCGGTTCTTACAGGTATCGTTGAGAAACGAGGAGTGCAAAAAAACGCCCGTAGGCGCCAATGTGATAATTACTCAGATTGCTTTAGATGTTAGTGCGCAGCGAGGAGCATAGTAAGACGTACTTTAGTACGTTGTCGAGCACCATAGCTGCAAACTGACAGATGAAGTGATCTGACGTGATTAGCCCCTGTAAACTGCAGCCAAGAAGATATATCGATGGTATAGGACCAGCCGGAGCCGGAATTATACAACTGATATACCCCCATGCTTGTCGTGGCTGCAGATTACAAGGGGTAATATTGGCTAGATGGGTCTCCAGCCGACGTTGCACTCTATCACGGCCTTGTCCTCCTGTCAAGGCTTGTATACTAATTTTGTTCAGTAAAACTGACAAAACCTATATATAGTATACAAAAATTACCAAAAAACTACAATTATCAAAAGGTCGACCCGTCAACATAGTGTAAACAACTTATCCACTATATATCCGCAGCCCTCCCAAATAACCGCAAAATAGCAAATATCTCTAAAAAACGCTGCATTTCCCAGGCATTCAGCAGATCCACTCTACGAGATCCAAGCTAATTGCCTGCAAAATAGCTCAATACAGGCCATCAAGAAAACCTTCTACTTAATAACTTTATCAATGAGTCCGTACTTCTGAGCTTCTTTTGCAACCATGAAATTATCTCGCTCTGTATCGTCAGTAACTTTCTTCAATGATTGCCCTGAATGCTTCGAGATAATCTGATTAAGCGACTCTTTCATCTGCAAAATTCGTTCTGCATGGATCTTGATATCTGTCGCCTGCCCCTGAACACCGCCTAAAACCTGGTGAATCATCACCTCCGAGTTTGGCAGTGCAAATCGCTTCCCTTTAGCGCCAGCGGTCAGCAACACAGCACCCATAGACGCTGCCATACCGAGACAAATGGTAGATACATCAGGCTTGATGTACTGCATAGTGTCATAAATCGCTAAACCAGCCGTTACAGACCCACCCGGTGAATTGATATAGATTTTAATATCACGCTCCTTATCCTGACTTTCCAAGAACAGTAGCTGCGCTATAACTGCATTTGCGACCGTGTCATCAATAGCAGAACCAAGAAAGATAATTCGATCTTTCAAAAGACGAGAGTAAATGTCATACGCACGCTCCCCGTGATGCGTCTTTTCAATAACTGTAGGGATTAAAACCTGTGATCGAACCTCTGGAACAATATCAGCAATGTTTTTCATATATAAAGTTATTTGTATGTGTTCTTGCTATCGCTCCCAATGTAGCGATATACGATTAAATCATACTGGCCGCCAGTCCATCGTAGCTTTAACGAAGACCAGATAAGCCGAAAGTGGCTAAAATAGCCTAGTTCTAACTAGCAGTCTAACAGAGAGATTGCCAATTTTCAATAAAACCGGGGATAAATGCCCTATATTTGTTCGTGACAACTTGACAAAACAGCGTTTTTCTGATATTCTAAGTTTATCTTCGTTGGCTTTCTGCCTTTGAAGTCACCACGGAAAATCCCATGGGCAGCTGCTAAGCCCCCTACTTCGTCGCTTCGTCCCGCCTTGGTCTGACCAGGGTGGGGCGCTACGTTTTTATAAACTTTCTATATTCCACACTCCGTCCACCTCAACAAGGTGGGCATTTTCTATTACAAAACCTGCAGCATTTTCGTGGCCTCCCCCACCGTACTTCTCAGCGAGCTTCGCTACATTCCGAGTATGCGATCGCAATGAACCTTTTACGGATCCATCCTCTCGCTCTTTTAATATCAAAATTGCATCTTCTGCGTCTAACATTACGTTTAGAAAATCCATCAAACTACGTGCCTCAGACCCATGAACTTTCAATCGTTCGATATCATTTCTTGTAATAACAGTGCAGACTGCATCAAACTCCTTATTATAGTGCAGACGTTCAAAAGCCAACCCCCACAATTTTAATGTTTCGACAGATTTGTTCATCATCGTGTGATAAACAATCTCCTGCAGTCTTGCACCGTGCGCAGATAATTCATGCGCAGCACTCAAACAAGCCGCTGTCGTATTCCCAGTGCTAAACGCAACCGTGTCATGACAAATCCCTGTCAAAATACACTGAGCTGCATCTTTATTCATCGGCATCTTCTCTGCTTTTATAAATCGCCAAATAACATCTGCCGTTGACGCTGCATCCTCCTCAATCAAATTTACCTGACCGTAACGTGGATTCGTTGAATGGTGATCAAATGACACGAGAGGTACGCGACGCTTCATGGCAGGGATCATGTCACGCTCGTTAATATACTCTCCGTCTGAACAATCAAAAATCATTACGAGATCGATACTGTCGTCCGAAAAAA
This sequence comes from Candidatus Uhrbacteria bacterium, assembly GCA_018664485.1. Lineage (GTDB taxonomy): Bacteria > Patescibacteriota > Patescibacteriia > UBA9934 > UBA9934 > JABJOE01. The sequence goes on from JABJOE010000006.1 coordinate 160,134, forward strand.
TATCTGTGTCACGAGATATCTTATCAGCGCCCGGCAAAAAACTGAACATACTTGGAAGGTCTTTTGGAGAATACACTGTCAGCTTTTTCCCCATAGCCAAAAGCACGTGGTACATGCCCAGCGTTGAACCAAGCGTATCTCCATCGATACGCTCATCAGTCAAAAGCAAGATGTGATCAGCCTGATCAATCTGCTGACGAATCTGTCTATATAGAATAGATGACATAAGCCCGGGAGATTACGTTATGTGTCTAATTCTGTCAATACAAAAGAGCGGACTTTTAGATCCGCTCATGCGCGTTAACGCCCTATTTCACTATCAATACGCCCTCCATGCCAAGAGCTCTATGTGATCCCACATCGCAATAATATGCGTAAGACCCTGGCTCGACAGGCGCCGTAAACGCAACCGACCCACCCTCGTTAATAGCGGACTTAAATCCAATCTCATCAATAACGAAGGTATGTGTTCCAGAATTTGCAGCGAATACCATAGCTACCTCTTGCCCAGGCTCAACGGTGATAGTGCTCGGACTGAAAAAGAAATTGCCAGACTCCATTGAAACACCCATAACATCCGACACCTCCTCTTCAGGCTCAGGTAGCTCTTGAGGTTCTTGCCCTGCGCTGTCATCATCCTCTGATTCTACTTCAAGCTCATCTTCATTAATAACCTCGCCCTCATCAGCACCTTCGTCAACCGGCATCAATTCTTCGATCTCAACTACCACTTCACTCTCATCAACAACCTCTTCGTTCTCGACATCCTCAGAAACCAAATCTATCTCTACCGAAGACGCGCAACCGGCACCAACTAAAAAAAGTGAAAGCATTAAAACTGGGATCCATTTATTCATACAAAAATTTATGATTTCTTTCTGCGAACGCGATTGTGTCTACTTAGAAAGTATAACACCTTCCTTGCATCCTCACGCAAATGTCGTTCAACCACCATCACTGCAGACACTCGCTCAACCGGAATATATCGCACGATACCAATTGCAAAAATAGCCACCAAAGTTCCTGCGAGAAGATCAACGAAGTAATGTTGTAAAGTAAATACTGCACCGATATTAACAAGCGCCACATATATAACACCTGGAATTATCATTCGCTTCCACGCGAGTACCAGATAATAAACGATCACAGTAACCCAAGCGATATGCATACTCGGCACTGTAGTTATCGGCCCAGCAGCATTTTGTGAAACGCGATAATCGAAAAAACGTTCGAGATATTGATTTGGTTGATAGTCTTCAAGCTCAACTGATATATCGTCACTAACCTCCCTGTACGCGGAGGGCACCTGATAAGCAATCAGTGGAGATGTTGCAGGAAAAGCGAACCAAAATGGGATACTAATCAATGGACATAGAAGGAAGGCGAATACCACGCGCGCTGTCACCCGACCGCTCTTTATAAGCACCACAAAAAGAATAAAACAGATCGCAAGCGACAAGCTTAAATACGAAGAGATAAACACCGGTGCCAAAAAATCAAAAAATCTCCTCAATGGATTGCTATCCATCTGGAACCAAAATGGGCCTGGTACTGAAAATATAAATCTATCCGCCCCAAGTAATAAAGCATTATTGGTATTTATAGCCTCGATGGAAGCAACCTTACTCACTGCATGAATCAAGAACCCTATTAAAAACATGGAGACTGTAAGAAAAGCTAAGATCACCGACGATGCTCCTAACAATTCTTTTAGAGTCCTTATTCTTTCTGGACCTTTCGTTAAAGCTGTCATCGAAATCTTCCAAGCAAGATAGCCAAAAATAAAGACAAAGAAGGCGAAGATGAACCAACCCTGACCAAATCCCATCAAATAAATCACCATCGAGGCAAACGACATAGCTAACCCTTTATACACCATATTATACTCTAGACTGTGTTTTTGATAGAATGTCAGCGTTATGTATCTGTCTAGATTAGAACTACAGGGTTTCAAGACCTTTGCCAAAAAGACAGTATTAGAATTCCCTCCTCCCAAAAAGGATCACAACGCTTTAACGGTTGTCGTTGGGCCAAATGGATCGGGTAAATCGAATACTGCGGACGCCATCAGATGGTGCCTCGGTGAGCAGTCCATGAAACTCCTTCGTGGAAAGAGCGGGCAGGATGTTATTTTTTCAGGATCAAAAGGAAAAGCCCGATCAGGTTTTGCAGAGGTCACAATGGTGATCGACAATCAAGACGGTGCGATGCAGATCGATTTTGCAGAGGTCGTTATCACTCGACGGCTCTATCGCGATGGAGAATCCGGGTATCTTCTAAACGGAAAGAAGGTTCGACTTACAGACATTCAACTTCTTCTAGCAGAGGCTGGTGTCGGTCAGCGTTCTTACTCCGTTGTTGGTCAGGGAATGATCGACCATGTACTTACGTCCTCCCCTGAGGAGCGTAAGATTTTCTTTGATGACGCAACTGGTGTTCGAAGTCTACAGATGAAGCGACATCAATCAATGTTGAAACTGCGAAAGGCTGCTGAGAACTTAGTAGAAGTGCAAATGCTTCTTGGCGAGATTGAGCCACGGCTTCGGTCACTCAAACGCCAAGTTCGTCGGCTTGAAAAACGTGATCAGGTTGAATTTGAATTGAAAGATATTCAGCAGAATTATTTTGGAACGCTCTGGTGGAATCTTCAAGATGAAATGAGCGTAGTAAGTGACAAGCTGGCAGACGTAGATGAAACTATCGGAAAAACTAAAGCAAGATTAGCTGATGGAGATAAGGATCTGGAGCGAATCGAAAAAGAATTAGGTGGATCACAAGAGGAAGTAAACAAAGGAGGTTTCCATCAAGCATATAAAGATGCGCAGAAAGCTCTCTCAAAAGTTCGAGAGAAAGAATTCGCAGCACAACGTGAACTCGAGCTTGCAAAGGTACGTGCGCAGTCAACTTGGGCGCCACTACCGCTTACCGACATTATCAAAGAGCTTGAAACCATTCTTGCTTCCGACGATAAGACCGCTCTTTCTACGATCTTTGCGATGGTAAAGAAGTTGCGCAATCGACTTTCCCGTCCTCGGCCTGAAGATGTAAAGCCAGACCAAAAGCTTGTAAACGCTCTAGAATCTGCATCAAAGGAAGTGCAAAAGGCAAAAGATTTACTATCTTCAACTGAGAAGGATCTCGACAAACAGCAAAGCCAAAGCTCAAAGAGTAAGAGTAAAGTATTTGCGATGCAACGAGCTCAACGTGCACTGCAACAAGAAGTTCACGGACTCGAGAATAAGCGCAATGCAATTGAAATTGGACGGGCTCGTACTGAAACGCGCATGGAGGGAGTAGAGCGCGAGATGCAAGAAGAGCTCAAAGATCGTAAGGCTGAGATAATCGCACAGGAACCAAAATCTAGACACAGAAACTTGGATGAACTCCGTGGTCAGATGCTGAAATTGAAGCATCAGTTAGAGCTCATTGGTGGAATCGACGAGGAAACTATCAAAGAGTACGAAGAGACAGATCAACGCTTCACATTCCTGAGCACTCAAGTGAAAGACATCCGGGAAGCTATAGGGTCAACTGAAAAAGTCATTGACGAATTGGATGGTCAGATTGCAAAACGATCAGAGAAAGTATTTGGAACGATCAATAAAGAATTCCAGAAGTATTTCAAAGTACTGTTCAACGGTGGGTCTTGCAAACTTGTACGCGTAAAGGCGAAACAAGGTGAAGAGAAATCTCACGTTGCACTCGACCGCGCGATGGAAGAGCTTGCTGAGGAGAAAATCGAGGAAGACAATGAATCAGTTGAAGCAATTCTCAAACGAGTTAAGAATCGAAAGGATCACGTGACCGGAATTGAAATCGAAGCAACACCTCCTGGAAAAAATCTGAAGGCACTCAATCTTCTGTCCGGTGGAGAGCGTGCACTTACTTCAATCGCACTACTGTCAGCCATCATGGCTACAAACCCATCACCTTTTGTGGTGTTAGACGAGGTCGACGCGGCGCTCGACGAAGCAAACACAATGCGCTTTGCCAACATCTTGGATGAGCTCCGAAAGCTTACGCAATTCATTGTAATCACTCACAACCGAGCAACAATGGAACGCGCTGATCTACTTTATGGGGTGACTATGGGAGACGACGGAATTTCAAATCTGATTTCCGTTAACCTGGAAGATCTTGCGGATGGCGCAACTGCGCGAAGATAAAACAATTTTGTACACACGCATTTGACAGGGTTCGCACCCTGTCTTATGATTTTATCAATATGCAAAAGCGTTGGACAAATATTCTCACACACGTGGACGTCAAGAACGTCTTTACGATTTGTGATATTTATCTTTCGAGTCCCGCCTTGCATGCATAGTTGAATTGTAATAATTCGATCATCGAGCATCGCGGGCATATAGCCGGCGATTATTTGTTTGTAAATTTGTGGGATTGATAATCCTGGAGCTCAAACCGTGAGATCTAGGAACACCAAACCCCACAGGAGACGAACAACGATGCAAGGTACCGCAACCACAGCAGAGCCTGCTTTTACAGGCGCAACCCAACCCCAAGCAGCCCTCATCTGCCCCACACATGCAATCAGCGGCTCGCACCCCGATGACGACGGCGTTGAAAAAGGTGAAGACACCCAGGAAGTCGAACTTCGCGACACCGCTGTTGTACTGCGCCTTCACGAAGGTAGCACCTACAACGGCAGTACCCTTCGTCTGGATCGCGGTGTGCTGCGAAATGATGAAGGGGAATGGATTCCCGCCAATGCGCTAGTCTTCAACATCATCGCAGCTCGCGTGGATGGCTTCAGCTGGACTGCAAAAGAAGAAAACGGTCGTCGCTCCGTTCTATACACCGGCTACCCCACGGTAAACGGTAACGAACCGTCACTTCCAGATCTGCTGACTGCCGATCCAAACACCTTCGATGATCCCAGGAAAAGAGCGGCTCGACAGAGCAGAAGGAGTAGGAGGAGATCTAGTTCCAGAGCCTCCA
>JABJOE010000001.1 GCA_018664485.1 Candidatus Uhrbacteria bacterium
CTTTCTGCTGAGGTACCGTCACAAATTCGTCCCTCAGAACAGTCGTTTACGACCCGAAGGCCTTCATCCGACACGCGGTGTCGCTCCGTCACACTTTCGTGCATTGCGGAAGATTCTTGACTGCAGCCTCCCGTAGGAGTCTGGGCCGTGTCTCAGTCCCAGTGAGCCGGGTCACGCTCTCACGCCCGGTACCCGTCATTGCCTTGGTGAGCTATTACCTCACCAACAAGCTGATAGGACATAGGCTTCTCTCGTACCGCCGAAGCTTTCAATGGGAATGACTTTCGTCCCCCCATCATATCGAGTATTACTCCAGATTTCTCTGGGCTATTCTCGAGTACAAGGTAAATTACCAATGTGTTCCTCTCCCGTTTGCCACTAACCTGATTTCCGAAGAAATAAGGTCCGTACGACTTGCATGCCTTAGACACACCGCTAGCGTTCGACCTGAGCCAGGATCAAACTCTCATATATAGTATCCAGTAAACTGGACCTCTGATGGTTTGATGCAAATGCTCGCATCGATGCCTCCTTGTAAACAAGAAGGACTTTCTGTTTATAGACGTTGTAATCACACAATTGTGAACATAGTCACAAACCCGTTCATTGCTGAACGAGTTGATTGGTTAAATTGTTAAAGTTCATTGCTACCTTTGCTGATTTCTGAATTTCGATAGCGGGGAGATTGTATAAAGAATCGAGAAAGTTGTCAAGGGATTACTTGTGTGTAGCGGTAGTATAGGGATAGGTGGTGTTTAGATGCGGATTTGTTGGCTAAAATTAGTTGTGTTAGGGTTTCCGGGACTCATTTACGAGGTTGTGATGTCGAGTGGTTCGAAAAGTGATAATTCTGGTGTATCAGTTGGTAGTGGGCGTCTTGTGGGAATTGCGATCGTATGCAATCTGCTGGTCTACTTCCTGACTGTAGAAATCCCGTGGTTATTGATACCAGTAGGGGTCGTCGCTGCAATCGGAGCCGTGGTGATGATACGCCGTCACTACTACTTGGACCGTGACGGAGAGCGTTCGGGTGTCTCGTTCAAAAGCGCCGTGGGTCTCACGGCCATCTTGCTCGCGTTCTGGGGTATGCCCGGATTGTTGTTGGGTATGCTGCCCATTATCGGATAGCCGGTCTTCGAGCCGGTCGCTACAGGGTCTTCGGGCCCTGTTTTTGCTTGAATTATTTTATATAAATGGAATAAAGACACCCGCCGACCAAGATGGCGGCGGGGTGACGGTGTGGCGCGTCGATTGCGCCTGAACTAGCGGCAGGTGCCGATCAGGTTTTTGTTACCGTAGTAGTCGGCGGTCTGGTCCAGTACGTCTCTGAACATATTCTGCTTGGGAGTGACGTAGATCTCAGACAAGTCTACCTTCTGATGAGATAGCGTGAGCCTGAGTATGTTGGTCTCACGTTCGTAGACTGAGACGATAAGCATCTTCAGCAGCATGTCGAGCTTCGCCCTCTTGAGTCTCGCCTCTCGCAACTTGAGAGGGCGCCACCATGGGGTGTCACGAAGCTCTTTCATCTGCTCTTTGGCAGTCTTGATTTCCGACATCTCTGCCATCCAGACGCGGGCTTCTCGCTCGCAGGTCTCGACGGCAGATGTGCGTGCGCCGTAGAGGTAGCCGCGATCGAATTCGCTCAGCTCTCTGGAAGGCGCATCTGCCTGCGCTGTTAGTGCTCCGAAGAGCAGGGTGAAGAGTACTTGCATGTTTTCTTATTTGCCAGCCCCCTCGGGCGGCTTTGTTGTGCGCATTCATTGCGCGCCGATCAAAGTGTATATCTAAACAGAAAGGCTAGGATATATATTTTGATCGAGGAGCTACGGTACTAGAAAATTAGCGTTTTGTCAATGGTGAATATAGGTCAGTATACGAAGGTGAGTTATTTTGAAAAGAGCAAACCCCACATCGCCTACAGGAGATATCTCCATTGCGGATGTGGGGTAAGTTGCGCTTGATGTCTCAGCGAGAGGCTGTTGTGGGTGTGCGACTTGCGACCGGACAGTTGAGGAAAGATGTGTCGCACGGGTTGCCGTCCAGGTCTCCGCTTCGCGTGCAGCTGTGCATGATCGGCGGGGTAAAAGTTCCGCCTGGGTATTCGACATAGTACTCGTACCCGAGCTTTCGTTGGAGACTGGTCATACTCAACTCCAATGTAACGATCTCCTTCAGACTGCCAACGTACGTTTTACCGGCTTGCCGACCTTGCGCACTTGCAGCTTCGATCTCTGCTTGTGTCTTTGTGAGCTTGTCGGTGAGGGTCTTGTCCATGCGGGGTGGTGTGACTCGCGATCCGTGATGGTTGCCGCTTGCGGTATTGCGAGCGTTTTCTACGCATGCATTCCACTCGGACCAGTAGCGCCCTTTATCACACACTTTCAGCTCGGCTTTGACGAGTTCACTGATTTCCTCGTCATCGGTCGGTGCCCCTTGATCCTTGAGCCATTCAGTGAGCTCAGGGTTGGTTGCAGTTTGGGCCGCGAAGCTTTCCGTCGCAGCGAGACTCTTTGCGTAGGCCTCTCCGCAATCGCTCCAAGCCTGATCACGAACTTTCACCGCCTTCATGTGATTCTGCTCAACCGCGGCGAGCTGCTCTTCGATCGTCGCAGTCTGAGCATCGATATTGAATCCATTTGCGGATTTGATTGCGTGCGCGGTGGTCGCGAACATGGCGAGGAAGAGGAGCAAGAAAAAGGGCATGGTAACTCGGGGACATGTTGTGGGTGGGGCGCCTGGCCTGGTTGACGAGACGATTTATGCTATCAGATTCACACCTTCAGGTCAACCCTTATATGCACGAAACCCCCAGCACTCCGTTGGAGTATTGGGGGTGAGTGATCACTTCCTAAGTAGAGGAAGATGTTGTGACTTTCACCACATACCCTAGAGGGCTACGGTAATCGTGATCGTCTTGTCGGGGTCTACCCTGAGGAAGCCTGCGGAGTCTTGCACTCCGCTGAGAACCGCTTGGCTGACTGGATCGTTGCTCGGGGTCTCGAGGCGGACGGATCCACCGGGGTCAATGCAGACCGTGATTGCCGGCGGACGGTTGCGGAGCTCCATGCGCCACACCGTGAACCGAAGCTTGCTTTCAACCATGAACTTCAAGCTATCGATCTTGTCTGCGTCCTTGATACCTGCGTCATGTGTGAAGGTTGGCAGATGGGCATTGCGGTGGTATGCGCAGCCTTGTGTTCCCAGGAATGCCAGTAGCAAAAAAATGCGTCGCATCAATGTTCCGTGTGAATTGTTGGTGCCACCTCTCAAGCGGATGACATCTCAACTTAGAATAAAACACCCCCGTTGTCAATGACGGGAGCGCTTATTTGATTGGTCTTGTCGCCACTCTGCAATCTTTGCGTGATTACCAGAGAGCAGTATTTCCGGCACTATAAGTTTTTTCTTTTTTAAGCCGTCACGCATCGAGTATTCTTCCGGTTTTGTATATTGAGGGTATTCAAGTACTCCAGGTTCGCTGTGTGATTCTTCTTTAAGCGACATTGCTTCACCGAGCACTCCGGGCACGAGTCGTGCAATCGAATCTGTCATTACCATTGATGGGAGCTCACCACCGGTCAGAACATAGTCTCCGATTGAGAGCGACTCGTCGGCAATATGCTCCTCTACTCGTGCGTCGATTCCTTCGTACCGCCCGCAGATAAAAATGAGCTGGTCGTATTTTGAAAGGCGTACAGCGTCCTGTTGTGTGAATTGTTTTCCGCTTGCTGCCGTGAGGATAACACGGACTTCTTTACGTCGTTTACGGATCTTGCGTACTGCTGCATCTATCGGTTGCACGGTCATCACCATTCCAGGGCCACCACCGTATGGAGTATCGTCTACTTTCTTATGCTTGTCTTTTGAAAATGGTCGGAGATCATGCGCACCTATGGAGATGAGCTTTTTCTTCTGTGCACGACCAAGAATCGATTCGCTAGTGTATGCGCCGATCGTTTTTGGAAATAAGGTGATGATGTCGAAATTCATAGATATATCTATACTAACACGTTGTCTTTAAAATTTGATGCACGATGACCCCGAAGCGCGTAGCTTGCGGGGTCAGGGGTGGCGGGCGTAGCTGTGGTTCTGTTGTGCCGAACTATGCTAGGGAGCGCCAGTCGTTAGCTCCTCTTTGTTAACCGCGACCCCCGCTGCGATGAACGCAAACATGCTAGCCATGATGTAGGCATTGAGTTGTTCAAGCGTATCGAGCTTGAAGTCCGTTTGTCCGGCATGCGAACCAACATCCACAATCAGCGAAGTATCGGTGAACACACGGAACGTCTCGGACAGTCCAATGGATCCCGGACCGGTCATGAACGAAGTGCTTGCGCACCAGTGATCGCCATGACGAGTGAGGACGAACGACTTCGTTCCGTGCAGGACCCGGACTGTAACTGTCATTGCTCCAAAGGTTCCGGTCTCATCTGTTTTCTCAAACAAGACTTCTCCGCTTACGGCTTCCATGGTTGCAGTTACGTCCCGAACCTCTCTGGACATGTGGTGGTTGACTACGGCTTCTGGCACACCTGTAAGATTCGAAAGTTTACTCAAGTTATTCTCGTGCTGTTGAAGTGCGTTGGTTGCCGCGGGCTGCGGACGGACAAAAGTATCACGCGAGGTGCCTTTTGTCAATGTATGACAAGTATTCGTAGGATTATCGTGAATCAGAAACGGCCCCCGGAGTAGGGGGCCGTCGTGAACGGATTTCTGCAATATGTCTACCGCTATGAGGTTGCAGAAAACGGTGTTTTTACTCTTGGTGAGAGTTTACTCGGCGTATGTGAAGCGAATGAGGTGTTCGAGTTTGCAGCTGTACTCGGGCACCAAGATAGGTGCTACCGGTGTGTGGCCGTAAACGATCACGCAGACCCAGCTATACTCTGGAGCTGTTGAGTGTTTGCAGCTCGCACCTGTCAGTTCAGTGTCTTTCGCCAGGACTTTGCCGTCATCCTGATATAGTTTCAGAAGTCGTCGGTCCATGACAATGCCGCAAGTGATACCGCGCTTACGGAACGGGTGGTTGATTGGAAGCTCTCGTACAAACATAGCGTCCCTGGGTTGTAGCTCGTAAAAGTAACGAGTAGATTTACTTTTTCACAATTTTCTACTTTTTGTCAACCTCTCGTGGTTGGGGTTAGAGACGGTGTAAAACAGAAACGACCCCCGAGCAGGGGTCGTCACGACGGTGCTTAGAGCGCACTATAGACTTTAAAAAATCAGTGTTAACCTAAGGGCTTTGCCTGACGACGAGATGATTACGCTATTGGAGCATTATCCACGCAGTAGGCCCTTCGCCACCTGAAGTTCCGAATACGGTTTTTGTCCTGAGTGCATTTGCAGTTGCTTTTATCGCCTCATCCTGTCTCGACCATCGATCAGTATTGTCGCTTTTGCGCGAAAGCGTGCAAACGTTATGTGGCTCACCCGCAACCCACTGAAGTGAAATCCATCCTCTATTTGGCTCAAGTTTATTGCCGTCAAAGGCTATGTACCATTGGTGATCAGTATCTTGAAATACGACGACACCATCTCTAACCGCAGACGCGGTATCAGGAAGTACGAACGCCGCGCTCTTAACTTCCAAAAGAACAGACATAATATTTATCCTCCTATAAATAACATTGTAATAAATTGATTTAAATGTCAAAAAACCGCAGCTTTCGCTACGGCTTTTTGGTATCTCGTTGGAAACTCCTCAGAGTAGATGCTATTCGTATGCTCGAGGAGTAATCCTAGGAGCCGCCAGGCGGAGCCTGGTCTGGCTTCGCCTGATACTCTCGTATCGGTGACGACTGATCATGACGAGAAGTTCAAAGGACGCTATCTTGAAGGTCTTTATCTAGAAGGTAAGTTCGTCTACGGCAGAAGTATCCATCTCCTCCTCTTCTTCTTTTACCTCTACCTCAGCTTCCGCAGGAGCTTCTTCATCCTCTACCGGAGCAGCCGCTGCAGCTGCAGCTTTCTGAGCAAGGTGCTCTTGACGAGACCCTTCTGGTTCATAAATCTTGAGGTTCACTCGTGCATTGTTGCGTGCTCCGATTTTCTTGAGGAGCGTTCGAATTGCACGTGCTGTTTGTCCTTGTCGTCCAACCACGTATCCCATATCTGCTGGGTTGATGTGGAGAGTAATTAGGACTCCGCGTTCGTCTACGGTTCGTTCTGTCTTGACGTCATCTGGATGATTGACGATTGCGCGAACGATGTATTCCGCAAACTCTTGATCAAATTCCTGTTCCATACGAATGCTTAGAATTTCTGTTAGTTATCTTCCTTTATTCTAGCAGAGCAAGGGGAGCTGTCAAAATGAGGTTAAGCAGCAGCTTCTTCAGCTGGCTTTTCCTCGGTCTTTGCATCTTCGGCAGGAGTTTCAGTTTTCTCTTCTTTTGTTTCTTCAGCCTTAGTCTCTTCCGCAGCTTCCGGTGTAGCTTCAGGCGTTGCTTCTGCGTCAGCGGCAGGTTCTTCAGCCTTAGCTTCTTCTACAGCTGGAGTTTCAGCTTCAGCTTTTGCAGCCTCCGCTTCCTGTGCAGCCTTTTCTTTCTCAGCTTCCGCAGCAGCCTTTTTAGCCTCTGCCTCTTCTGCTTCTTTTTCCTTCGCAGCCTCGGCTTCAGCCTTAGCTTTTTCCGCAGCAGCCTTCTTCTTCTCTTCAGCCTCTGCATTCTTCTCAATAGTCTTCTTAGCACGCTTTCCGGTGATGGTAACGCTCTTCTTTTTATCAGCTTTGATAATACCGGCGTTTACTAGCATGTTGTGTACAGTTTCAGATGGCTGAGCACCAACTGAAATCCAGTACTCGATTCGTTCCTTCTCAAGTTTGATTCCGTCTTCCTTGGCACGTGGGTTGTAGTGTCCAAGAACTTCTTTTGCAGGTGACCATGGGTCACGGTGCTTTTCCATAAGTACGATTCGGTACTGTGGAGCCTTTTTCTTTCCTACGCGGGATAGTCGGATAGTCAACATGTGATGTATTTATGATGTTTATAGCAGAAAGGTACCCTTGAGTGTCGTGTTTGTCAAGTCCTGTCCCGGCATTTTGAGTGTTGCCCGCCTTAATTTATGATTTGGCGGGTCCTACATAGCTCAGTTCACTGAGCGACGGAGGATCAACCCCTGTCCTGGCATAATCGTAAAAATGACTTCTATTTTAGCAATTGCCGCATATTAGAGATCTGTTTATAGTAGTGCTTTTGCTTGATAGAATACGAGCATATGGAGTCTTCTGTCACACTTTTGGTGTTTGATGCATAGTAAGAGTGAGGACCTGTGGTTCTGCAATAATATATTTATGAAGATTGATCAGAAGCGAGCGGCATTTGAGGCGCATTATGATGAGTTATTTGATTTGGTTTATAAATTCGTTGCGTATCGAATTCCAAATCGGGTAGACGCTGAGGATGTTGTTGCAAATACAGTTGAGAAGGCTTATCGAAAGATTCGTCAGTTTGATCCTGCACGGGGAGAGCTGCGCCAATGGATTAGCGGCATCGCACGAAACGAAGTTACTGCGCATTGGCGGAGTTCCAGACCGGTTGTATCACTAGATCAACTTGGACCTATTGAAGACTTGTCGCCTCCGATGGATGGAAGGATATCTGACGAGATCATGGTCGAGCATCTTATGGAAAATTTGCCTGCTGAAGCTAAGGCGTTACTCACCATGCGTTACGTTGACGATCTGACCTATCGCGAAATTGCACGATGTATACATAAGCGTCCAGCGGCAGTTCGAAAGTGGTTTTCAAGAATGCACAAACGATTGCAGATTCAATTAAACAAAGTATATGAGTCTTAAAAAAATTATTCATATGATGAACGAACGTGGAGAGGGGGATATTGAAGTTAATGACTCGCTCAAACGATCTGTTCGTGAAAGTTTAGGTACTCAAAAGAAGTCATGGCATAAAACTGTACCGTTTGGAGCTCTTGCGGGCGCTATGGTTGTAATGGCGTTCTTTATAAGTATCGATTCATCAATTTCCCCACAGGATGATTGGGTATTTGATCAGGAGGAAGATACAGATGATATGATGTATGGCGCATTAGGTTCAACGGGGGGTGCCGGCAGCGCAGGACTTGGTTCTATGATGGATGCTTTTAGTAATTTTGCAGCTCCTGAGGCCGTAAGAACAAGCTTTGATGCGGAGGAGTCGATTGGTTTTGCAGTGGGTGGTGCAAACGACATCCAGACGTTTCGAGACAACATCGCTGAGGGTTATCTTCCAAATCCGTCAGCACTAACTTACGAAGGATTATTCTACGAATACTTTTTTGACACCGGTAAGCAGGAAGAGTGTAGTGAGTTGTTCTGTGCTTCATACGTGCAGACTGCGAGCGAGGATCCGATTTCCGGTGAGGTGGATCATTATCTTTCTGTAGGGCTGAACTCTGGGATAACCGAGGCGGACTTTGAACGCCTTCCATTAAACTTGATTGTTGTGATGGATATATCAGGGTCGATGGGGTCGTCATTTAGCGACTATTATTATGACCAGGCCGTTTTAGACACCTGGGAGAAGGATGCTGTTGATGAGTACTATGAGAATGTAATTAAGTCGAAGATGGAGGTTGCAAACGAGGCTGTTGTCGACTTGATGGGGCATTTAAATGACGACGACCGCTTTGGTGTAGTGCTATATGACGACGATGCATATTTGGCAAAGCCGATGAAATTGGTTTCGTCGACGGACATGGATTCTGTTGCCGACCACGTGATGGAAATTGTCGACAGCGGTGGCACAAACATGGAAGCCGGTATGTCGATGGCGTCTCAGATGTTTGATGATTTGTCTGGTTTCGAGCTCGAAGGTTACGAGAACCGAATTATCTTCGTAACGGACGCAATGCCGAACGCAGGGGATACATCTGAAGATGGATTACTTGGAATGGTTGAAGGTAATGCCGAGAAAAGCGTATATACGTCGTTTATAGGTGTCGGGGTAGACTTCCAAACAGACTTAATAGAGAGTATTACAAAGGTTCGAGGTGCTAACTATTATGCGGTGCATACGCCAGTGGACTTTAGGGAGCGAATGGATGAGCAGTTTGATTTTATGGTGACGCCTCTCGTGTTTGATCTGTCTTTATCATTTGATTCAGAGAATATTTCCATAGCTCAGGTATATGGATCACCCGATGCCGATCGTGCGACCGGTGAGCTGATGTATGTAAACACGTTGTTCCCGTCAGCGTCTGCAGGTGGGGAGGTGCGCGGTGGTGTTGTGCTGCTGAAGCTTGATGGCGCGCAGATAGGCGAGGATATCGATCTGACTGTTAGCTACGAGAACCGTTATGGTGAGGAATTCATCCAGACAGACTCGGTGACCATTGTAGATGGTGGGAGTGATTCAAGTGGCGTTGCAAAGGCTGTGCTTCTGGCGCGCTACGCGGATTTGTTGCTTAACTGGTTGATTGATACGAATCAAGAAGTGTCGGTACCAGCTGTGACGGCCGACGACGGAATTGCGATTCCTTCACAGTGGTTACTGGGTGAGTGGGAACAGACATCAACGACGCTAACGGTGTCGGATGATTATAAAGAGCTGTTCGGTATCTTTGAGGAGTATATGAAAGATCAGATCTCGGTACTGGCAGACGAAGAGTTAAACCAAGAGATCGACTTGCTCCAGACCTTGCAGCAAGCGGCCGGTGTTTCGTACGGAGACGATGGCCTTGATGGAGATGATTGGCTGTACTAATGGGTTGCGAGAAAAACGTTGTAATAAAAAACATCCCGGGCGATTGCCTGGGATGTTTTCGTTTGTGTCTATGAAGCGAGCAAGAGGTCGAGCTCGATTGTCATCATGTCTTCGATGATAACGTCCAGTGCTGAGTCGA
>JABJOE010000008.1 GCA_018664485.1 Candidatus Uhrbacteria bacterium
CACTATGGACGAATCTGTCCCGTGCAGACTCCTGAGGGACCAAACATTGGTCTTGTTGGGCAGCTCGCAAGTTACGCGCGTATTAACAAATATGGATTCATCGAAACACCATACAGAAAGGTTGTGGAAGATGGAAAGCGAATGAAGGTTACGGATGAAATCGAATACATCAACGCATTTACTGAAGAAAAAACTATTACATGTCCTGCAACGATCGAGCTCGACGAAGAAGGATATATTGTTAAGGAATTTGTAGAGGCTCGAAAGTTTGGAGAGGCGAAACAAGTTGCCAGAGGAGAGGTGAAGTACATGGATGTGTCGACTACACAGATTGTGTCAGTTGGTACTGCATTGATTCCTTTCTTGGAGCACGATGACGCAACTCGAGCGCTCATGGGATCGAACATGCAACGGCAGGCTGTGCCACCAATCAACCCACAGGCTCCACGAGTTGGAACGGGTCGAGAACGTCGTGCGGCGATTGATTCAGGACACGTTCTTGTTGCGGCAGAAGACGGTGTGGTGACAGAGATTGATAGTGGACACATCGTACTTAACTACAAGAAGTCTGGAGAAGTTATTTACACATTGAACAAGTTCCTACGTTCAAACCACTCTACGTCTATCAACCAGCGTCCGGTTGTTATGCCTGGGATGAAGGTTAAAGCTGGAGACGTTCTAGCTGATGGACCTTCGGTAGATAAAGGAGAGTTGGCTTTAGGACAGAACATGCTCGTGGCTTTCATGAGTTGGAGCGGATACAACTATGAGGATGCGATTATTTTGTCTGAGCGCGTTGTTCAGCAGGATCGATTCACAACTGTTCACCTTGAGCATTTGAGACTTGATGTTCGCGACACGAAGCTTGGACCAGAAGTTGTTACATCTGACATTCCAAATGTTTCAGAAGAGAAGCTTAAGCACTTAGACAGCGAAGGAATTATCCGGACTGGTGCTGAGGTGAGCTCAGGAGATATCCTAGTTGGAAAAATTACACCAAAGGGAGAGACTGAATTGTCAGCTGAGGAAAAACTGTTGCGAGCGATTTTCGGTGAAAAGGCACGCGACGTTCGAGACTCATCCCTCTACTTGCGACACGGACATAAAGGAAAGGTCGTTGACGTTAAGATCTTCTCACGAGAAGAAGGAGACAACTTGTCACCAGGAGTTATCAGAAGCGTCCAGGTTACTATCGCTGATCTGCGAAAGATGCAGGTGGGAGATAAGATGGCTGGTCGTCACGGTAACAAGGGAGTGGTATCAAAGGTTGTTCCAGTTGAGGACATGCCGTTCTCAGCTGACGGTCGTCCAGTTGATGTGATCCTGACACCGCTTGGAGTTGTTTCACGTATGAACTTGGGACAGATTTTGGAGGTCCACCTTGGACTTGCCGCCGACAAGATGGGATTCCATGTTGCGGCACCCGTGTTCGTTGGCCCACATGAAGATCAGATCCGAAAAGAATTGGTAAAGGCTGGATTCGGAGAAAGCGGACAGCTTACGCTGCATGATGGTCGTACAGGTGAGGCATATGACAACCCAGTCACTGTCGGAATCATGTACATGCTGAAGTTGAACCACATGATCGAGGACAAGATGCACCAACGATCAATCGGACCTTACTCACTTATCACACAGCAGCCGCTTGGTGGTAAGGCGCAGTTTGGTGGACAGAGATTCGGAGAAATGGAAGTTTGGGCGCTCGAGGCATACGGTGCAGCGCATACATTGCAAGAAATCTTGACCATTAAGTCAGATGACGTTCCAGGACGTTCAAAGGCTTATGAGGCAATCATTAAGGGTGACGACATTCAGAAGGTCAACGTACCTGAGTCATTCAATGTGCTTATTCGAGAGCTCAAGGGATTGTGTTTGGATGTTGAGCTGTTGAAGAATGGAAAGAAAGTAGAAGTCGATTCTAAAGGAAAAAATAACTAAGGCGTATGGCGTTTCATAAAATCAATACCCTCAAAGCAACTGACTTTGACTCGATTCGCATGCGTCTTGCTTCCCCTGAAGTGATTCGATCATGGTCATACGGTGAGGTTACAAAACCCGAGACGATCAACTATCGTACACAGAAGCCTGAGAAACATGGATTGTTCGCAGAGGAAATTTTCGGTCCGTCAAAAGACTGGGAGTGTTACTGTGGAAAATATAAGAAGATCCGTTACAAGGGAATTATCTGTGACAAGTGTGGAGTTGAGGTAACGCAGGCAGTCGTTCGTCGTGAACGCATGGCTCACATCGAGCTCGCTGCACCTGTAACGCATATTTGGTTCTTACGTGGTGTTCCGTCAAAGGTTGGAACAATTCTGGACATGTCTGTTCAGTCACTTGAGAAGATTATCTACTTCTCTAGCTTCATTATTACTGACGTGAACCACGAAGCTCGCGATCAGACTCTCGAGCAGGTTCAGCAGGAGTACAAGTCTAAGAAGAAGATGATTGAAGGTGAGCGTAAGCGTGATTGCGAGCGCGTAGCTGAAAAGTTCACCGGTGAAGTAAAGAAAATCAAAACAGAACAGGGTCGAATCAATGACCTTTCAGATAAGAAGCTTGAAGAGTTGGAAGAAGATTTCTTGGTGGTTGAAAAAGACCTCAAGGACATGGAAGTGATGAAGATTATTCCTGAG
This sequence comes from Candidatus Uhrbacteria bacterium, assembly GCA_018664485.1. Taxonomy (GTDB): domain Bacteria; phylum Patescibacteriota; class Patescibacteriia; order UBA9934; family UBA9934; genus JABJOE01. The sequence goes on from JABJOE010000008.1 coordinate 2,637, forward strand.
GCTACGTACCAGGAGTGGTCAATCAAGTTTGGACATATCTTTGACGCCGGAATTGGTGCTGAGGCAATCTTGAAGTTGCTTGAGCGGTTGAACGTTGAAGAGACAATCACAATGCTTGAGGAAGCGCGAGAGGCTACACGATCAAAGACAAAGAAAGATCGAATCATCCGTCGTTTGAAGCTTCTTCACTCTTTAGGAAAGAATGAAATTAAGCCAGATTGGATGGTGCTCCGTGCTATTCCAGTTATTCCAGCGGATCTTCGTCCGATGGTGGCACTTGATGGTGGTCGTTTTGCAACTTCAGACCTAAACGATCTCTACCGACGAGTTATCAACCGTAACAACCGATTGAAACGACTATACGGCTTGAACGCTCCGGAAGTTATTACACGAAACGAAAAACGAATGTTGCAGGAAGCTGTTGACTCTTTGATCGACAACTCTGCTCGTTCATCAAAGACAGTTATCGCGGCAACAGGACGAAAACGACAGCTAAAATCACTTGCTGACATCTTGAAGGGTAAACAGGGACGTTTCCGACAGAACCTTCTTGGTAAGCGTATCGACTATTCTGGTCGTTCGGTGATTGTTGTTGGGCCTCATTTGAAGATTGAACAATGTGGAATTCCAAAGAAGATGGCACTCGAGCTATTTAAGCCGTTTGTTATTTCAAAGTTAATTTCACGTGAGTACGTCCATAACATCCGAAGCGCAAACCGATTCATTGAATCTGACCGTGCTGAGGTGTGGGACATTTTGGAAGAAGTAGTATCAGAAGCATTCGTGATGTTGAACCGTGCGCCGACACTTCACCGTCTTGGTATTCAGGCTTTCCGGCCGGTACTTGTTGAGGGTAAAGCGATCCAGGTTCATCCGATGGTATGTGACGCGTACAACGCTGACTTCGACGGAGACCAGATGGCTGTACACGTTCCACTTACAAAGGAAGCACGACGCGAGGCGCAGGACTTGATGCTTTCAATCCACAACTTGCTAAAGCCGTCTCATGGTGGACCGGTTGCTACTCCTGGTAAAGATATTGCTTGGGGTGCGTACTACCTCTCAATGGTTCGATCAGAACCTGACGAGGAGAAGATGAAGAGCTTTGGTTCAGTTGAAGGCGCTAAGTACGCTTATCAGGCTGAGGAGCTTGGCTTGCAGGAGTGGATTCGAGTTCCAGTATCTGGAGAAATTCTAATCACAACAATCGGACGCGTGATTTTGAATGAACAGTTCCCAGAAAAGATCGAGTTCATAAATGGAAAAATGGGAAAGAAGCAGCTTGCTAAGGTTGTCCGAGACACATTGGAATTTTACGGACCTGAGTTTACGGCTGGGCTTCTAGATAATCTTAAAACTCTTGGATTCCGTTACTCAGAACGCTCTGGATTCTCTTGGGGAATGACTGAGTTGCCTGAGATCCCTGAAAAGAAGGCGTTGGTTGAAGAGGGAAGTCGACGTGTTGTAGAGGTTGATGGTTTCTATGCACAGGGACTGCTTACACAGGGTGAGCGACATACACAAATCATTAAAATTTGGGCTGACGTTAAGGATCAGATTGCTGACCTTGCAAAGAAAGCACTTCCGGATGAAACATCTGCATATACGATGATCGATTCTGGTGCTCGTGGTTCTTGGTCACAGATGACACAGATGATTGGAATGATCGGTTTGAAGGCATCAGCTGCTGGAGAAACTATTGAGCTTCCGGTGAAATCATCATTCAAAGATGGTGTTGGAGTGCTAGAGTTCTTCATCTCATCTCATGGTCAGCGTAAAGGTTTGACTGATACAGCGCTTAAGACTGCAAACGCGGGTTACCTTACTCGTCGACTAGTGGATGTGTCACAGGACGTTATTGTTCGTGAGGTAGATTGTGGAAACGACGTTGGAATCACAATGACAAGAAAGGACTCTGAAGAGCTTGGTGAGACCGTTTACTCACGAGTACTTGGACGAACTCCTGTGGCTGATATCGTAATGCCTGGAGGTCGAAAGGTTGTTGTGAAGGCTGGTGAGATCATTACTGAAACTCATATCCGTACACTACAAACTGCAAAGAAAGAGCCTGAAGAGATAACCGTTCGTTCAATTGCTACCTGTCGTGTTCACAGAGGGCTCTGTCAGACTTGTTATGGTTACGATTTGGCTTACAATAAGCCGGTTAAGCTTGGAATCGCTGTCGGAATTATCGCGGCGCAGTCAATCGGAGAGCCTGGTACTCAGCTTACGATGAGAACATTCCACACAGGTGGTGTGGCTGGAAAAGACATTACGTCTGGTCTTCCACGTGTTGAGGAGCTTATCGAGGCTCGTATGCCAAAGCAGAAGGCGATCATGACGGAGGTGTCAGGATTAGTTGAGATCGAAACTGCTCAGCGCGAGATGGCACAGGTTGGAACTGGAAAGAAGATGATGGATACTCGACCTGGTCAGAAGATCGCACGCATTCGTTACACGGCTGTAGAAGATATGGATGTATCAGTCGGTCGTGGAGGAACTATTTTAGTGAAAGAAGGAGATAAGATTCGCAAAGGAGACGTTTTGGGAGAGATGACTGGCGGTGAAAAGATGCTCTCAACTACGGACGGAGTTATTGCGAAAACCGGAAAGACAAAGATCGCTATCACGCATGATGCACCAAAGGTACGAGAGTACGTTATTCCACAGGGGCTTACAATGTACGTATCTGACGGTGATCAGGCTCTTGCAGGAGACGCTCTTACAGAAGGTCACCTTGATCTTCAGGCGCTATTCAAGCACAAGGGACGGAAAGCTGTTGAGAAGTATATTCTGTCTGAGATTTTGAGCGTGTATGCGTCACAGGGGCAGAAGCTAAACTCAAAGCACTTGGAAATTATTGTTCGTCAGATGTTCAGCCGTGTTCGCGTGGTTGAACCGGAGGATACAATCTTCCTACCTGGTGAAGTGATCGAACGCGCTGCATTGCTTGATGAAACTGATCGAGTTAATGCGTCTAAAGGAAAGCATGCTGAGTACGAAGAGCTATTCCTCGGAATCACGAAGGTGTCTCTCTCTACTGAGTCATGGTTGTCAGCCGCATCATTCCAGGAGACAGCGCGAGTTCTTATCGGAGCTGCGATGACTGGAAAAGTTGATACACTTTCAGGACTCAAAGAGAACGTTATCATCGGTCGGCTTATTCCAGCTGGAACAGGTTGGGATACGGCGGTACCTAAAGGTATGAAACAAATAAAAGAAGGTGAGGATGCGCTTCAGGCGAGCGAGCTTGAAGAACCTGCCGAAGAAGCAGAGGTAGAAGAGGAAAAGGACACAGAATAGATAATAGTTAAATCTACATACAAGAGCCGGCGAAAGCCGGTTTTTGTATTGACAATAAGCCAAAAATGATGTACGTTAGTTTCTTCCAATGGTGGAAGAAAGGGGCTTCATAAGCTCAAGGAGCACTAGGATGTTGTCGTATCGCTATGAAGGCGCATATAAGATAACTGTCGATGAAGATTCGGGGCTGGTGACTGGCGTTTCTCGCGGACTACATTCCGTGGCGGTGGGTACCATTGGCCGAACCGGAATGGATCACTGGGCATGTGACCCGGGCGCAACGGGCCAGGTCAAGGCTATCTTGCTCCATTCGGGCGTGTGGTACGTTCGTATCGACTGGCAAAATCCTCCTCAGTGGGAGGGTGACCAAGGCACTACAGGTTCTGACACCTACGGCTTCAACTGGCTTTTTGAGCGCCACCCAAGAACGCGAAGGCTCTATAGGTTTGTTTCTGACATCCGTTAATCGGCGCGAATAACGACGCCACACTCCGTGACCCGGCTTGCATCTGCAGCTGGGTTGTCTTTTTTCTTGAGAGTTTTGTTTTTTGATGATAATCTGTGCTTAATATGAGCGGACATTCAAAATGGTCTTCAATAAAACATAAGAAGGGTGCTGCCGACGCCAAGCGCGGTAAGCTTTTTTCGAAGTTAGCAAAGACAATCACGGTCGCGGTTAAAAGTGGAGGAGCCGATGAGTCTACAAATTTTACGCTAAGGTTGGCGATAGATAAGGCCCGGCAGGCAAATATGCCGAAGGATAATATCATCCGTGCTATCTCTCGTGGATCAGGTGAGGGTGATGACGGTAAAGAGCTGAAAGGGGTTGTCTATGAAGCTATGGGTCCAGGAGGTGCCTCTATATTAATCGAGGTATTAACTGACAACACAAACCGTTCGATCACAAATGTTAAGACAATTATCGGAAAGAACGGTGGGAATTTTGATGCAAAAGTTTTGTGGCAGTTTGATCGAAAGGGAGTGGTTCGAATTGAGGATATTTCCAGCGTCGGAGATCGCGATGAGTTAGAGCTCACACTTATTGATGTAGGAGTTGAAGATTTGTCGTGGGAGAATGGTCTTGAACTTATCGGAGAGCTTTCTGATTTGCAGACCATTGAAAAGTCATTGGGAGATTTGGGACTGAAGGCTTCGGAGGCACAGCCTGAGTATGTCGCAAAAGAATCTATACAGTTATCGGCGGAAGATGAAGAGAAGTTGATGAATTTGATGGATAAGCTAGATGACGATGACGACGTACAAAACGTATATACAAACGCCGCGTAGATATGATAGTTCTTGGCATTGATCCTGGGTACGGACGCTGTGGATTTGGAGTCATTGAGTCTAATGAGTCTGCAATGAACGGCTGGAGCCATCTGGCTAGCGGAGTTATTTCAACTTCTGCGGAGACAGAGTTTTCAGATCGACTACTCGAGATTGGAGACGATCTAGTTTCTATAATCCGACAATACAAACCGGAGCTACTTGTCATCGAGCAGCTCTTTTTTGCAAAAAACACGACGACAGCAATGAAGGTTGCTCACGCTCGCGGCATGATTGTATATGTTGCAAAGAAAGAGGGGGTGCGTGTAGAGGATGTTATGCCAAATGAGGTGAAGCAGGCGTTAACGGGATACGGTGCTGCCGATAAAAAGCAGATGCAGGAGATGGTGAAGACGGTTTTTGGTCTATCAAAGGTTCCAGAGCCAGATGATGCCGCTGACGCACTCGCAATAGCGTGGACAGGGGCAACGCGCGCAGCCTATCTTTAATTTGCTATAATCAATTCATATGAAAAATACAAAATCGTTCGTCATTGGCGCTTTCGCCCTTGTTCTTCTTGGAGGAGGTTGCATGTCGGCTCCAGAAAACATCACAGTTGAAATCGAGGTTCCTACACGAGTTGAAGTCGGTGAGCAGTTTAACGTCATCGCAAATATCACAAACACCGGCAGCGATGCACAGGAATTAAATAGTATCGATATTGGTGATGAATATCTTGAGGGAGTTATTATCTACGGGTCTGAGCCGGCTTACTCTGAGACTTTCCACGTGCCGATCGACAACACTATAAGTCACTCTATGATGCATTCAATCGAAGCTGGAGAGACTTTGTCTGTGAGTTTTGATGCGGAAGCACTTATCGAAGGTGATTATAGCGGTGCCTTTGATGTATGTGTAAATGGCCCTGTGAGCTGTCTATACTATAGTATTCGCACATTGGTGGAGTAATGCTCGCGGATCCTTGCTGATAGGAGCTTGCTGACATATACTAACTACAAGAATTCTTAATATTTTCTATGAAAAAAGTGCTTTTGGGAGCTTTTGCTCTTGTACTCATGGGGGCAGGATGTAGTTTTGGAGGGGACGACTATTCGTTCGACGACTTCGACTACGATTACGACGATTACGAATACGGAGACTACACTATCCCAGAGGGATGGGACTCAGCCGTAGCTTACCCACTCGAGGCTTTGGAGGGTGATGAGATTACAATTGTTGCTACTGTTACAAACGATACCGGTGAGGATCAGGTTCTCCACAGTATCGACATTGGTGAGAGCTACCTCGATGGTATTGCGATCACTAGTACTGATCCTGAGTTCACTGACAGCTTCTTGCTAGATGACGGAACATACACACATTTCTTCGTTATCGACGTGCCAGCTGGAGAGTCTACCGAGGTAACGTTCACAGGTCGAGCATTGACCGCCGGTGATTATCAAGGAGCATTTGATATCTGCATCGATGACGGACTTACATGTAACTTCTTACAGGTTCGAACTTTAGTGGAGTAGTGTCCAACTAGGATAAACTCTTCGCGAATATAAAAGAACCCGCGCACGCGGGTTCTTTTGTTTACCGGTCTAATTTATTCCAGAGCTGGTCGAAGATCGTTCTGTGCAGGTCTGCTAATTCTTTTGACTCTATGATTAGGGCCATCTTTTCTTTCCATGATGCGATTAGCACTTTGTCGTTGTAGATATTTACCTCTGGCGAGAACGTTTCACCCTCTGGCAGGAAGCGAGTGTCACGTAATTCTATTTGGTCATTTGTTGATCTTGCTATCGATGCTTTATTTTTTGGCAAAATAGCTTTGATGAAAACTTTTTCTTTAGATCGACGCTTGTAGTATGTTGGAAAAAAATTCGGCAGACCTTCATGCATGGTCTCTACGTTTGCGTAGGCAACGATCCCACCTTTCGCCGTGAGTGTATCTTCGTATGCTTCGCGCATACCTGTTTTACCTTCGTAGAATTGTACTTTCGGTTTAGCGCTTGCCTTGTTTTGAAGTGAGACAAGCTCCGGTAGTAGTTCCTTCACTTCCTGTTTCTGCTTTGTAAGTTTTACAGTATTCTGCTCAATCTCCCGATCGATATATGTTAGCAGACGATTAGGATCAAGAGCGCCGAAAAAAGTCTGAGAACCTTTTTTGTATTTGTTAACCAGTCCCTTTTTAAGAAGGGAAGTTAAAATATCATAAACAGTAGTTCGAGTTATGTCAGCCTTCTTTGATATATCCCCCGCTTTAGCGCTTCCAAGCTCAAGAAGCGTAAGGTAGACAGCCGTTTCTTTCTCACTGAAATTTAGGTCTTTGAGTATATTTTTGAGCATATGTTAAAGGCTTGGGTATTTGAATTCAGTTTCGGTGAATGGGTGGCAGGCAATGAGACGTGCTGACTGCACGTTGACGATGTCTGACGGGACCAATGAGCCTAAAATGGACCAAATACGTTTGCCTGTTGTCGAAATACTTACGACAGAAAGTGTAGCTAATAATAGCCAAGTTGTCAAGTATTTACTGATCGATGACGCCAGGGTATCGACATGCTCGCATCTTTAGACTATTATCCTTGGTCGCAATCAAGCGATAACTCTGTGGAGCAATACATGAAAGATGTAAGTGAATGGAATAAATATGTTCCATACTCGAAAAATTGGCAGCAGTTTCTGATGTGCCCTATCGACCAACTTGAGGTTTCAGCTCAGGTTCACAGAATCCTCAAGCAGTCTGGCTTGAGATATGTCTGGGAGCTGCTGGTGAAATCAAAGTCCGAGATGCTCAAGGTGTCTGGACGAAGTAAGTATGACAAGATAGGTCCCAGGCGTCTGGAGATGATCAACGTCGCAGTCAAGGAGGTGGGCAGCCGGCTTCGCTGCACACTGTATAGTGATGGTGGTTGGGTGCACTCGACGTTCTCGGATGACGTTTGGAGTACTATACGCAGTCTCACAACACTTGGGTGGAGCTACAACTTTTACCTAGCAGATCGGTGGACCTTAGAGGGGAGAGCATATGAGAGCCTGATGGTCTCATCCGTTTTGCCGGCGGCAGACAGCGAGGAGGCGAAAAAGCTAAAGGCTCGCCTTTGGCTGCTCCTCGCAAGGAGCTGGACAAACTTCCACTCACAGCCTCGTTGAACACTCACTCCTCCGCGTCGCGATCGGCGTGGGGGAGTTCTGCTTTATCCAGTTTGTTGTCGAAGTACTTACGACAGTTATTCTAGCTAAGCTTAGCTAAATTGTCTAGTATTTCCGGCTTCCTGACGTTGGGGAATCGACATAGATCCGTTTTTCAGCTATTATCTTCGGTCGCAATCAAGCGGCATGTTCTGGAGTTGTAATGAACACTGAACTTGCGCAGAAATTCTGTGAAAAATATCCTCTCTACGATGGTACCGTCAGTGAGCTGAAGGAGGTTCTTGACGGCAACGAGACGATGGTCCAGTGGGTTAAGTATAACCTTATGAATGATGTTGAGCTCATCCACAGAGTTTACATCCCGACCAGCAGTATCCTCTGCAACTTCTATGTGCGTTGCGTTAAGAAGAGCATCAACTTCGACCGCTTTACGTGGGACGGATCAGAGAATCCGCCGGAATTCGACATGGATGATCCGGAAACGGTCGTCGTTCTCGAAGCCAGCCTCGGCAGTCTCCGAGAAACCCATGAGTTCGCTAGTGAGTGGGCTGGAGACGGTCAGGAGACATACCACCCTGATGAGGATATTATTACTGACCAAAGCGGTCTACGCTTGCTCAAGGGTAGCGAGGAGTTCCAGCCTTGGACTCTTCGTTGGCGTCGGATCAAGCTCGACGTGAACATCTACAAGGGTGTCGATGAAGTGCGTGACCCCAAGAGGTCACCAGGCATCGCACTTATCTACGTTGCCGCCCAGCACCCGCAGCGGATGAAGGAGATCTTGACGCATTCTCGTATGGGTTGGAGTATTCCAGGACTCGAATACCGAACGCCACACGACACATGGCGACAAATACTCGTCGTTAATCTTTACAGCTTCGGTGGTAAGCAAGCTGAACTCCACCTGTACTTGTCCTATGACCTGATCAAATGTTATCACACAACGATCCCAGTTTATCGGGAATAGTACAAGAGGCTTGAGCGTTAACCCAACACCCCGCGGCCGTACTGGCTGCGGGGTGCGTTGAATTTTAGACTAGGCTTTGCGGATCTTTTCCAAATGCTTCGTGTCGTTCTTTTGTATATCCAAAAATCGTTTTTGTGAGTTGGGTTTGTAGTGCTCCGTAAAGCTTGGTCGCTGCATCCATGGAAGTAACTATAGGATAGCGCTTACCGTCACCCGTACAGAAGAAGATATTCTTTCTTGTGTTACTGGCAACCCCCTTCGGAGTGATTACTTTCAATTCATAGATCCAAACGATTTTATCTGGATCGGTTTTCAGAAGTTTGATTACAGGGTTTGGTCGTATACCAACGTAGAGCATCATTCCACCTACGAGAAGGAAGAGTGCACCGACAATACTTATAAAGATGTTTGTGCCGGCCCCTGCGGTGACGTCAGTACCTGTTACACCCATCCATATCATGAATAGACTGAATGCGCTGACTCCAATACCAATGAATAGAATAAGTAGAGTAGAGCGTTTGATCGCCTTTTGTATTATTGAAATGAGTTCTTGAGATATCATATTTTTGTATTGAAGAGCGAGTTATTTTCGACTGTCTACGTCTTCTAAGATTCCACGGAACAATTCACGTTGATTTTGTGCAAAAACTTTGTCGTAGATCTCAACAAGGTATCGAGGTTTCGCGGAGATGACAAACATTACAACATAATCACCCATGACCCACGTGGTTGCGCTGAATTTTACGCTATCTTTCCAGAAAGTAATTTTTCTGTCAGGTGAAACACGCGAAGCTACATGTTGCTCGGCCGACGAATCATTACTAAGCAGATTAAACTTAATTCCTTTCGGATGACGTGTCCAATACCACTTGATCCATTTTGAATATTGCTCTGCAAACGCTTGCTCTTGAAAGCCAAGATAGGTTCCGTCGGTTTCCATGATGCTCTTGTCCCATTCGGGGGTACGGCTGTAAAGAAAATCTTCGATCTTGTCTTCGGTGATGAACTGAATTTTTGGAATAGCGTATTGTGCGTCTTTGGAAATCTCTCCGATAGCACTCATCGCTTCGTTCACGATTTCTTTTTTTTCGTTTAAAACTTTTTGTTCTTTTCGTACTGCGATAGCGAGGCTGTCCGGCGGGGAGGCGATCAGATAGCGCTGCTTGCCGCCCAGGTCTTCTGCAATCACTCCTCGTTTTATAAGTTCTTTTACAGTTGAGTAGACTGTTGTGCGGTTTATACCCGTAAGCTGCGACAATTGGGCTGGAGTAATTTTCCCGTGTTTCTGAATACTTAAGTAGACATCGATTTCTTTACTACCGAAGCCCAGTCTTGTTAGTATATTCTCGATTTTTTTTATTTCTGTAGACATTAGTTATATTCTAGCGTGTTGTTGAAGACTCGTCAACACAATACGCAGAAAACGCTAATTTAAGCCAAGTATCCTGTCGCTGAATGATTGACAGTTAGTGTATTTTGTTGTATTCTATGACGTAAACTTGATGGCTCCTGTGGTGGGTGTGATGCATAGCACCTGTCACTGGGGCGCAACAACAAACAAGTGTTCCGAGGAGAGAAGATGAAATGTGTATTCGTACTCTACCTTGAAGAGGGTAATCCTACTGGCATTATCAGCAGCTGTGAAACAAAAGAAGAGTTCATTGAGACGTATCCGAATCAGGCAGAGATCATCATCTGGTTTGAGGTCCCGTCTAAGTGGAAAACTCTCGCTGTCTCCGGAACTGTAAACCGCGCGCTAGATGCGGTTTTAGCTCTGGACGCTATCACGGATCATTACGATGTCGCTAATTTGCTGATTACTATCTTTGACGCTGGCTATCAGCAAGCCCTTCGCGATGACTCTGACGATGCTCAGGACTAAGTTAAATAGGTCAACTGAACAAATCACTGGAGAAAAGATATGAAACGCGCTTTCGTTTGGTTCATGGAAAATAAATACGTGTCTGAATACGCCCGTATGCTCGTTGAGGGAGAACCCGCTGAGAGCAGAGAGGCGTTCATCAAGTTCTATTCAGAACTCGTTCCAACAGAAGTTGTTGTAATTAGCTGGTTTCAGGTTCCGGATCAGTGGGCGAATGTGGTTGGGGAAGGCGTCGTGAACGACACCTTGGATGCAATCCTTCCCTTGGATGCACTCGGCGACAACTCTGCGGTATCTGACCTGATCTGCACGATCTTTGCAGCTGGCTACGCGCAGCATGGGCGCGATGAGGGGGCTATGATGAAAGCCTTTGTTAGAGGAGCGGCGTCGACCGCGAAGAAATAGGAGTCTCACCACCCACGAAACAGGACCCCCGTCGGTTCATTTCGGTGGGTGGTTCTTGTTTTTATAGGGGTGACACGTAATCGTATTCGTAGAAGTGAGAGGGTGTTTTGAGTACGAGAAATACGAAACCGCCCACCACGTGAGACCGCAGGAGGCGGGATCGTGGGGACGGTGAGGTTGCAGGGTTTCAGTTCTCGTAGATGGTACTGAGATCCGTTCCCAGCGTTACGGTTGGGAAGGCCTGACGAATCGCCTCTCTCGCTGCTAGATCGGCAGCGGGGCAGACGGACTCGCACAGGAATATTGTGTCAGGCAGCTGATTTCCCAAATCGAATGCGGTGCTCAACAGCTCCACACAGGTATCCGCAAAGTCAGTAGGGTGTCGCGTGTCGACGTTGATTGTCACGACACTGTCCCCATTGGGGCGGCCGTCATCATTCACGAACGACATTCCCTGGCAGCCTTCAATACTCACGTAGATGCTTTGCATGGGCACTCCTGGTTCGACGTGGTTAATGATAATAGTAAAAAAGTGGACTTTTGTCAATGCCACAGGTCTAAAGTGAAATAAAGATGGATGATAAATAAGTTGTATTGAAATGTTGGCGTATATGATCCGATTCTAGGAAGTGAGAGGGTAGTGGGAGATCTACCTGCTTCCTCGCTCACTCGATCATCGAACCGGTGTGGGTTCTCATCCTACTACTCAACAACAGAAAAATCCCGACCATAGGCCGAGATGTTTCTGGAGCGGGTAGTGGGAATCGAACCCACATCTCCTGCTTGGAAGGCAGGCATAATAAGCCACTATACTATACCCGCAGGCTCTTAATGCGTCAGAATAGTATCAATATTGTAGAATTGAGTCAAGAGCTACATTGGGTAACGCCCTTGCTTGAAAAGGGCTTATTTGCTACACTGCCCCCGCATTCGTTGGCGACAGGTAGCCTTCGAAACAATATAATCGGGCCGTAGCTCAGTAGGCTAGAGCGCCACGTTTGGGACGTGGAAGTCGTGAGTTCGAGTCTCGCCGGCCCGACCACCGAGCTAAGCTCGGTTTGACCGATATGATGCGGAAGCTGAGCTTCCGCTGCAGTCAATGTCAAGATTGGCTTAGTTAGGTGGCAGACCAGCCCAGCTGGTCCAGCCCGGAAGGCCGCCACTTACGTGGTGGTTTTCTGTTAAAAGTTATAGGTTACTTTTAAATGTTCATCGAAACGTATTTAATCGAGACAAGAAGTACATACTTATGAAACCATTTTTGATACTACAATTACGACCAATAGACGTTGTTGCCGATAATGAATTTGAAGCTTTTTTGAGATACGGGAAATTGGATGCAACTGAAGTACAGCGGATACGAATGGATCAGGGTGATTTGCCGGATATAAATTTGGACGATTTTTCAGGTGTGATAATTGGGGGTGGCCCAAGCAATGTATCTGATGAGGAGGGTGAGAAATACGACTACCAAAGTATATTTGAAAAGTGGCTAGAGCCATTGGTTAAAGAGATTATTGCGAGTGACTTCCCTTGTCTTGGTGCTTGTTATGGCCTTGGCGCACTTACAAATTTCGGTGGCGGGAAAATGGGGAGGGAAGCTTACGGCGAGAAGTTGGCGGCTGTAGATATTCATATGAACAAAGATGGGAATGCAGATCAGCTCTTGGCGGGCCTTGATAATCCATTTCAGGCAATCGTCGGTCACAAGGAGGCGTGCCAGATTGCTCCAGACGGCGCGATCATCCTTGCCAGTTCTCAGATCTGCCCTACTCAAATGTTTAGAATTGGTGAGAATGTATATGGTACACAGTTTCACCCAGAGTTAGATGTGCAAGATGTCGGTGTTCGTGCAGACGCTTATCAGCATAAGGGGTATTTTCCACCTGAGGAACTTGAGCAGATCAAAGCTTATTTTTCAGATAAAGAAATTACTGTTCCAATGATGTTGTTGGAAAGGTTTGTGGCTCGGTATCGATAGTATGACGAAGCGAAACGTACGAGCACAGATGCGTTCTGTCATAGGGTTGGCATTTCATGTACTGAGAAAACAAATTCAGTGGACGTTAAGCCGAAATCTGTTTTCTAAAAACCTATCAAAACAGAAGTTAGATTACGTTGTGTCATCTCATAAAACGCCTTACCTTCGCCAATTAGCTGGGGTAGATATGCAGCTTCAGTACAACAAGATTAAAAATTTAGGGCTTGCCATGGCGAATCTTAACGGTTTAATTTTGGAGCCCGGACAACGATTTTCGTTTTGGAGTCTTGTCGGTAATCCAATTTCGCGTAAGGGTTACATAGATGGTTTGGTTCTTAAAAATGGTGAGGTAGGTGTAGGAATCGGAGGTGGATTATGCCAAATGACTAATTTGATCTACTGGATTACATTACACTCACCGCTTGTCGTAGTTGAAAGGTGGCGACATGGGTATGATGTGTTCCCTGATGTTAAACGGTCTCAGCCCTTCGGTTGTGGAGCTACGTGCTCTTATCCAAATGTGGATCTAGTCATTGAAAATCCGACAACCTCTCGATATCAGCTTTCACTTACATCGAGCGACACTCATTTGCTCGGATCCTGGTTAAGCGACGAGGAGATTTCATTTAGATATACCGTTCGTGAGGAGTCATCGATTATTGACCAGGATGTCACGGGCGTTTATCATCGAAAAAACCGTTTAGTACGCGACGTGTATGACAAGAAATCTGGAGAACTGTCGGCGACAGAGTTTGTTACAGAGAATGACGCTAAGATGATGTATCAACCATTTTTAGATTAAATATGGGAAGACGAAATAAATTAGATCGGTTTGCTGACAATGAAAAACGACCAAATGTCATTGAACCTGGAAAAGATCTCTATGAGAAGATCAAAGGTCACTGGCGAGATTTGTATTTCAAAAATGATCTACCTATTGTAGTTGAGATCGGTTGTGGAAAAGGGGAGTATACTATCGGACTCTCTCGCGATGATCAGGCAAAGAATTATATTGGAGTAGATATTAAGGGTGAGCGCATTTGGTATGGGAGTGCTTCTGCTTTGGAGGAAGGGCTTACGAATGTAGCTTTTCTTCGTACGCGCGTAGAGCAGATCGGTCAGTTTTTCGAAGATGATGAGGTCGACGAGATTTGGATTACTTTTCCGGGCCCTCGCCCCAAGAAGTCTCAAGCTCATCGTCGCCTTACAGCAACTAGATTCTTAGAATCATATAAGAAGATGCTTAAGAAGGACGGTGTTATACATCTAAAGACGGATAGTGACTTGATGTTTGAATATACACTTGAGATTCTCGCTGATCGTTCCGATGTAGAGCTGTTAGAGAGCGTTTACGACGTATATGCAGCGAATCATTGGGCTACAGCAATTCAGACCCGATTTGAGAAGAAATTCATGGCTACAGGCAAAACTATCAAATATTTACGTTTTAGGTTTATTCCAGGCTTGACTAAACGGTCAATATTCACTATTATTACCTCGCTTTTCAAAGATTGTAAATAGTATCGGAATCCAGAATTTCCTAAATTGGATGTAGTTTTGGTGCGAGGCGAGCAGCGCAGAAAGACGTACTGCAAGTACGTTGTTGAGCAGCAGAGCCGCAATCCAAAAGTACGCCAATCTGGAAAATTCTGGGTGTATAGCTCAGGTGGTTAGAGCGCAGTCCTGATAAGACTGAGGTCGATGGTTCAAGTCCATCTACACCCACCACCGAGCTAAGCTCGGTTTGACCTTGCGTAATGGTAAAGCTCAGCTTTACCTGAAGGGCAAGTACCAAATTTAGTTTAGCTCGGTGATAGTCCAGTTCAGTTGAAGTAGTAAGTTAGGTACATAGTGCCGGGGTAGCTCAGTGGTAGAGCAGTGGTTTGAAGAACCACGTGTCGACAGTTCAATTCTGTCCCTCGGCACCACCGAATCCAATAACTTGTTAATTTGTCCCACTGCTGCGTTGCAGCTGCGGTGCTCGACAACGTACAGTAGGTACGTTTTACTCCGCTCCTCGCGGCGTCTTGCATTGAAACAAATTTACTACGTTCTTGAATTCGGCATAAGCGATGTAATGCCTATCATCGAAAATTGAATCAAAAAACGGATTACGTTCTTGAATCATGGAGACCTGAAAATATTGCGCAGGATTTTTCTACGAAATGTTAGGAGGGGATCGAAGTTGAAATGTCTCAGAATGCCTCAGCTGCTAGGCGCTGCGAGCAGCACAATAAGACGTACTTACAGTACGTAGTTGAGCAGCACAGCAAGCAACACCGCAGATGATCATTCTGTGACATTTCATAGGCGCTGGTAGCTCAGTGGTAGAGCAGTTGGCTCTTAACCAATTGGTCGGAGGTTCGAGTCCTCCCCAGCGCACCAAAAAGGCACCGACTTACGTCGGCGCTTTTTTTTGTTTACTTTATATATCGCGAACCTATTTAGCTGCCACGGATTGTTCCTCCTGTGGTTTGAAGGATTCGTCTATATCTTCAATAGCTTGCAGTAAAGCGTCCTGCACCTTGGTTTCAAGGTTTTTCCAAGTATCTTTAGTCTCTAATGCTTTGAGCCAGGTTATGGCATCTTTGTGAGATGCTTTAGCTCGACTTATCTGTGCATCGTACTTATCTAGCATCATTACCCATGCCTCGGGAAGTCCTATGTATTCATCTGTTCCCACTATTTTTCCTGTTGCATCGATTACATCTTCAGGGAAGTTACCTTCCAGAATATGGTGACTTGCTGCTGCGCGTTTCGCCTTGACTGAGAGGTCACTGTCCTTAATTATGGCGTAGCTCCATTTAACATGTGCATCCCAAAATTTACGCAAAGGCATGTCAGCACTCATGTCATCTATTGAGTCAAAGTCGGCGAGGAGTTTATCTGCAAGCGCAGGTTCTTTCACTCTCAACGCTTCTCCAACTGTTAGTTTTGGATTGATATTTTCAATTGCATATATCCTTGTGACTACGTATGACTGTTCAGGTGTTGCATCAGCCGGTCCTGTTTTACCGATGTCGCTGAAGAATGTTCCGCCATATATTGCATTCATTTGCTCATCTGTTGGAGCAAATTCAGGTTTTGTGTTTTGCAAAAATGCCTGTAAGCGCTGCGCGTATTCAACAGCCTTGCGCTCATCGTCAAAAGTAGGGGTGAGCTCATGAAGCTGGATTAGACGATCCATCATTTGATCAGTAACCTGGTCATCTTCAATACTGCAGTCTCTTAGGACATTGGAAATTTCTACTTTAGCAATTTGCTCTCTAGATTTTTGACTATCAAGATCGATTCGCGGATATAGTTCTAGTCGTTTATTCATACGCGCGTATTTTACTTAAATATGTCGTCCAGGCCAAATCTGTATAGATACACAAACGCCCACCGATGAGATCGGGGGCGTTGAGGGTCCAGAGATTTTTGCAAGCTACTCATCTGTGCTATCGAGTAGATTTCAAATATACCTGGGCTAGCTGAAGGTCCAGAGTTGTTGGCTCTTGTCGTCGGATTCTGAATTGTACGTGACAGTAGCCGTCTTGCCAGATTCTTCTTCGGCAATGCTGCGGAGTTTGTCGAGCGCCGCGCTCCAGTCAAGGTCGGGAACTTCGAGCATTCCGTACATGCTGGGCGACATGCCTATCGGAGTATTGCTGCCGCCGACACAGATCAGGATCACTCCTGACAATGTTTCGCACCCCAGGATTTCTCGAGCTAGCGGAACCATCCAAGGGGTGTCAGATCCAGAACGGATTACCGCCATCAATTGTCGTCTGTCAAAATGATCAGTACGAATCTCACGGCCATCAAAGGGTAGTCCTTTTAGGGGGGTGTCATCGGTTGTTGGGTTCATGGTGTTGCCGGGTTTGTTGTGCGAGCGGATATTGACATAAATTACCACTTTTGTCAATCCCTTAATAACAAAACAACACCCTTGCGGGTGCCTTCTGTATTTAACCAATCTGTGCGTTTGTTCACTTCTGTGTGATTACAACGTCTTTGCTACTTCACGTAGCATTGTATCTAAGAGATACAATTCGACAATTCTAGTTCCCTAGAAAGGAGGTGATCCATCCACAGCTTCCGCTACGGATGCCTTGTTACGACTTCGTCCCTGTCGCTGATCTCACCTTCGGCCATTCTACAACGACCTTCGGGTGCTACCAACTCCCTTGACGTGACGGGCGGTGAGTACAAGATCCGAGAACGTATTCAAGGCGGCGTTATGATCCGCCTTTACTAGCGATTCCAACTTCAAGCAGTCGAGTTTCAGACTGCTATCCGAACTGAGAACGGCTTTAAGGGATTTGCTCCATCTCGCGATTTGGCTTCCCGTTGTACCGTCCATTGTATCATGCGTGTTGCCCTGGACATAAGGGCCATGCTGATCTGACGTCGTCCCCTCCTTCCTCCCCCTTACGGAGGCAGTCTCACGTGAAAGTATAACACGTGACAGGGGTTGCGCTCGTTACCCCACTTAAGGGAAC
>JABJOE010000010.1 GCA_018664485.1 Candidatus Uhrbacteria bacterium
CGGGGTGGAATCGGGCTGTGCCGCGGGTGCGTTGGCCGGAGCCGCCTCACTCGCATCACCACCTTCTTCCGGTCCGTCGTCCAGGTCATCGACGATGTCGTTGTCGGCCATAGAAGCCTCCTGTGCCCCAGCATCCGCCTGGGGCGGGTTGGGGGTTGGGGTGACGTCGCTGCCGCCGGTATCGGGATCGGGCTGTGCCGCGGGTGCGTTGGCCGGAGCCGCCTCACTCGCATCACCACCTTCTTCCGGTCCGTCGTCCAGATCGCCGTCTTCGTTCAGGTCATCGACGATGTCGTCGTTGTCGTCGTCGGCCATAGAAGCCTCCTGTGCCCCAGCTTCCGCCGGAGGCGTGTTGGGGGTGTCGGCCGAAGCCGGGGTTGAGGTTTTTGGCGGATTGTCGTCGTTTCCGCCTTCGGCCGCTTCCGTTCCCGTGACGGGAACGAGGGTGGGGGTCACGGCATCGGGTGAGGTAGCCGGAGCCAACTCATCTTCGCCGTCTTCCTCTACCGTGGCGGTGGCCGCTGCTCCCACGAGGGGAGTCGCTTCCTCCACCCTTACCCGCAACTCCACGTTGGTGGGCGGCAGGGTGGTGACGAGGTCGCCGTGCTTGAGCACGACCTCGCGGTTGGCGGGGAGGGCGACGTCATTGCCGTTGAGCTGCACCGCGACCGCGATGTTCACGACGAGACTCACCATCGTTCCCTTCACGTGTAGCTCGCCGAGCACGGGGTGATCTGCATCAGCTGGCAGTGACCCGTGTTCCTGGCTGACGGGGTAGATCGCATCTTTCGGCGCGACCAGGTCGTTATCTACGCCTGAAACCGAGATCCTGAGCTGCTGTGGTTGTGTCATGGGGGTCTCCATTCAGCCCTGTGGGCTTGCTATGCCCTTGGGGCGGAAGATTGGAAGACGAAAACCGCCTCCCGTGGGATGGCCGGCAAATGCCTGCCGTGTGATTAGGGTGGGGTTTAAAACCCTACCCAGATTTGGAACTATTCCTGAATATCAGCACTATAGGATATTTGTCGCTATAGCTTTGTGTAGACATTCAGGAATAGTCCCACCAGAAAGTACACGATCCTGTCCTATTTGGACTTAAATCGACTGAGTAAATTACCACAAAATCAACAAAAAGTCAATAGGACGGGGTGAGATGCGGTTTTAGTTAACTAGATAGGCCTATATCGCTTACAGACAGCAGGACCTTTAAAATTTTGCTATTACCAATATTCGTATTTCTGACAAATAGCAAAACAACGCCGTTAAGCGCTGCTTTGTGTTTTTTTCTATTTTTGTGCTGTTTTCACGATATTGCTGAAAACGGCAGGTTTATGCTCAGCAATCTGTGCCAGAACCTTTCTGTCAACGATGATATTTGCACCTTTTAGGGCATTTATCAGCTTAGAGTAGGTAGTACCATTCTCACGAGCTGCTGCGTTGATTTTAATAGTCCAGAGGCGGCGGAACGTTCGTTTCTTCGCACGACGGTCGCGGAACGCGTAAGCACCAGCCTTGAGCATCGCAGGTCGAGCCTGTCGGATTTTGCTCTTTCGGCCCCATTTGTAACCTTTTACCTTCTTTAGAAGGTTTCGGCGACGTTTGGCATGGATTGTACCTCGTTTTACTCTAGGCATATTATTTCTTGTAAGGCATCAGAGAATCAAGAGCTTTCTTGCTAAAACCAGCCGTGATCTTAACGTCTGAGCGTTTATTTCGGCGTGTTTTCCCGTTTTCACGAGAGTTAAAATGATCTTGACCAGCTTTACGCTTGATCAACTTCTTTTTCTTTGTAAGTTTAAAGCGTTTCGTGAACGCCTTATATGTTTTCATCTTCATAAGTCTTGGATCACTTTTCGGCAGTATTGTAGTTGTTTTAGCTAAATACGTCAAGGGCTGCTGGGTGCTCTTTATGTGGATTACGTCTGACGACCTACAATGGCATTAAATCGGCCTCCTTGGAATGTTGGTTCTGTATCAACTCGAATCTCGAAATCCTTTCGCAGAAGGTCAATGAAATTATTGATAAGAGCTCGAGCGCGGTCCCTGTGTTCACGCTCTCGACCTCGCAGCTGCATTTCGATTTTCACCTTATGTCCCTTCTCCAAGAATTTAGCAGCCTGCTTTCGACGCACCTCAATGTCGCTCACACCAATACGGTACTTAAGACGGATACCCTTAATTTCTACTTCCTTAGATTGGGCACGTTGCTTCTTCGCCTCCTTCACCTTTTGATATTTAAATGTACCGAAGTCCATAGCCTTACATACCGGAGGGTTGGCTTTTGGTGAAACTTCAATAAGATCCATTCCAAGTTCTTTTGCTTTTGCAATAGCTTCCTTTAGTGGAAGTACGCCATTGAAAGCTTCGTGAACAAAACGAACCTCTTCGGCCTGAATTTTTTCATTGACCTTGAAGTTTGGAATTGAATATTTTGGTTTACGGTGTCGGTGTCGGTGAATTCGCATCGTAATGAGGTTAAACAGTTAAAGTAAAGGATACGTGTATTAGTCCGGATACAGAGGCGCCGTTATTTTATTCTAGTGCAAGGCGCAGCGAGGAGCGAAGTAAGTCGACCATATCGGTCGGCGTCGAGCACCGCAGTCTGCAACGAAGCAGTAGGACAAAATAACAAGCATCTGGATCCGGTGGTGGACCTGGGGGGAGTCGAACCCCCGTCTGGTCAGGGACATCAAGGTGACGTCTTACAAGGATAGTCCTCTTAATTACGCCGATTGGATAAAAGAGGATCCAAAGACCAATCGTCGTTGCGACCTGCATGTCAGAAAGGTCGGATCGCGCAACCTAACTCAAGCCGATAAATATGACACCCGTTACCGCGCTATCGGCGTAAAGCGGACGAATGGGTAGGCCTTTAGGCAGCTACCAGAGCGGTCGCAGGCATGCGGAACATGTCGCGGACCTTTGTGAAGACGTTTGCATGTATCTTCTGGATGAAGGTTGATAACGCAGAGTCATCCCACTGCGCCTTGATCATTCTCGTTGTCGGACTGCCATCGATACCTGGCAGGCCCCGTCGTTCGCGAACGACGGGGCCTGCCCCCATGTTTTGGTGGTCCCTATCGTTGGCATACAACGGTGCATGCAAGAAATTTATATTTCTATAAAATGTGAAAGTTCTAGACTATAGGTGTAGTCATTGGGAGGAGGTGCATATCAGCTGTGTGATCTGTCGCTGGAACAGAGGGGCGTCCTGTAGTCAAAGTATAGATTTCGAAATACGAACTAGTCTGCGAAACGCGTCTTCTTCATCTCTTCACGAGCCTGACGATCCAGATCCCGTTTTTTAAGAGCATCACGCTTCTCATGTTTACGTTTTCCGCGGGCAAGAGCAAAGCCCACTTTAACCAAAGCGCCCTTAGTATAGACACGGATTGGTACGATTGTCAATCCTTGAGCATGGGTTTTATCGGTCAAAATTCGGAGCTCTTTCTTGTGAACTAGCACCTTACGTTCACGGATAGGGTCGTAGTCATCAGAAGGGCCTGCAGGAGCATAGTGGCCTATATGTGTATTTTTGAGCCATAACTCTCCACCACGGACCCGCATAAATGACCCGCGTAAGTGTAGGTTACCCTTTTTTGCAGCCTTTACTTCCGCACCAGTCAAAGCTAAACCACCCTCGAATTGTTGAACAAGGTCGTAATCGGATCTGGCATATTTGTTGGTGGCAAGAGTCGGCATGTTGAGAACTATCCTATAATGAAGATTATCGTGTATAATATTACCATATGGTTACAAAAGGGGGGCCGGTTAAGATAAATATATCGTCTTGGACGATTGTGAAGGCATTGCTGATTCTAGCATTGGCTGCTTTGTTGTTCTTTCTTCGTGATGTCGTGCTACTGCTGTTGGTCTCACTTTTGATTGCGGCATTGATCGATCCGTTTGCAGATTGGATGGCGGAAAGAAAGTTACCACGAGGACTTGCGGTGTTGATCGTGTACCTCGGAGTATCACTGTTTGCATCAATTGTTTTGCTTCTCGTAGTACCGAGTGTTGTACAGGAGTCATCAGCACTTCTTGCAAAGTACGCTCCATATGTGGAAGACACGGCTATTTTAAATGCTTTTGGAGATCAAATTAATACAGTGCTTGCAAACCCAGATTTAACCACGGTTCTAGAAACTGTTCGTCAGTCTGGATTGACGGATGCATTTCCGGAAGTTGTTTCTTTCATCTTTAGTATATTCGGTGGATTTTTGACTGCGATTCTGATTCTCGTCCTGGCGTTTTATTTTGTTGTTGAAGAGGAGGCATTGAAACGAGGCTTCTCATCCATCTCACCTAAAAAGTATCGAGCACAAGTGCGCAAGATTCTTTCAAAGGGTAGAACCAGAATCGGACATTGGTTGCGCGCACAGCTTCTGCTCATGCTTGTGATTTTTGTAATCACATACTCAATTCTTACTTTGTTAGGCGTTCCGTTTGCGTTGGTGTTAGCACTTGTCGCTGCAATGCTCGAGATCATTCCATTCGTCGGACCGATCTTGGCTGCCATCCCAGCAATCTTAATCGCATTTTCTATTTCTCCTATTCAGGCTGCTTTTGTAGCGATATCGTATTTCTTGCTGCAGCAGTTGGAGGGTGATTACCTTACACCTAAGATCATGCAGAAGGTTGCAGGCTTAAATCCGATAGCGAGTATCGTTGCGGTTATCGTCGGTTTCCAGGTCGCAGGAGTTGTCGGGGCATTGATCGCAATCCCGGTCACAATGGTGCTTGGAGTTTTGTGGCAGGAATGGTTATTGGTTTACGAAAAATAAATGAGTCGGAATAGATTTAAATGATTATGCCAAGTAGTACTACACATAGAACATGGTTTCCGTTCATACTTGTTGGGCTCACTATTGCGCTCGGAGCAGGTATTTGGGCTTGGACGGGAAGCGATAGGGGGCCGGTGATTGAGTTGCCTGAAATCGTTGCTCCAACATCGCTTGAATATCAGCAGGAAATCACGGCTATTATTGCGTCTTATTATGATGGAGACGATTTAGATGATGTCTATGCGTCGTTGCTAGATACTTGGGTGCCTGCGGATGCGAAGAGCGTTCACCTTGATTTAGTTATTGCTTTTGGTAAGCTCGTGGCCGGAGATGAGGAAGGTGCAGAATTGTTGGAGGCTGCGCTATCTACTCATACTTGGCTTAAATAAGGCGGGTAGACCCGGAAAATGTCCTGAGCTTTGTTTTATAGAGGGCTTCGATTGTATTTGGAACTAAAAACAGCATGATTTTACTTCAACGAATAACTTCCTTTTTTGTAGCTGCACTTGTTGCGGGAGGTTTTTCTGTTCTTATCAACTCTCAAGATCGGATCGTATTTGGGATTGCCCTGCTACTGATCATCCCGGTTTTGTTTGCACGTCTTTTAAAGTGGGATGTGAAACGATTTGGGTTTTGGATGTTCTTGGGACTTCCTACAGTATTTATTTTCTCAGCAGTATTCCTGTTTCTATTTTTGGAAGGGGATTTTGCAAAGTGGCTTTTAGCCTTGTCTGTGCTGATTGGAGTCTGGCTGTACGCAGAAAACATTTTTTCATTCTATCATTTGCCTAGCACTTATCAGGCGTACTCACTTGAGTACCTTTCTTTCGTTCTTGCTATTGCTACGGGATTTTTCTTTTATAGCGGGACGTATGGTGTCCAGTTGTTTTTACAGTTGCCAGGATGGGCTTTGGCACTAGGTATATTTTGGGTGACGTTATTTTTGTTGCTATGCGTATTTTGGGCAAGTAAAATAGAAGAGGGAATGACAACGAGACTTTCTGCAATTGGAGCGTTAGTTATTGCTGAATTATTTTTAGCTCTTGGAATGCTGCCAACAAGTTTCTTGGCTAATGCAGCAGGTCTTGCGGTGGCGCTGTATTTGTTCATCGGTTTGTCACGAGCTCACGCACTTGATAGGTTATCAAGCCGGTTCTGCGACGGTATGTAATAATTGGCTGTATTTTATTTATAATTGTTTTTGGAACAGCTAAGTGGATATAGCGCTCATACTGGGATATTAGTTGATCTAATCGATACGTATATTTGTCTAATCCGGCTACGAACTGGCATCCTCTCCTTAAGGTAGCTCTGCTATCTTTCGTCAAGAATTATAGTTCTCGCTCGAATGATCCGGCATATACAATCAATCATCTTGCACTAATACCCCGGTATGAGCGCCGTACTCGTAGAGAAGAAATCTAATCGTTGTATACCTTTAGCCAGTCGGCACAGTTATTAGCCGCGTATTACATTTATATGAAGCATGAACTGAAAAATATTCTTCCGTGGGTTTTTCTGATGATTATCGTCAGTGCCTGTGTTGCTGTCGTTACAACGGTCATCATTGATGACTCTCTTGAACGTTACGCACAGCAACTGGAGGATGGTGATGAGATTATCCAGATCTCAAAAGAGCGACCGGATCCGGTTCCGGGTTCATATGAAGAAGC
Organism: Candidatus Uhrbacteria bacterium; assembly: GCA_018664485.1. GTDB lineage: Bacteria > Patescibacteriota > Patescibacteriia > UBA9934 > UBA9934 > JABJOE01. The sequence continues at coordinate 6,458 of JABJOE010000010.1, forward strand.
GTTGAGTTATGTAAAAGCGCAGGCTGGGGATATCGGATACATAACTGCCAACAACGAAATAACTGACATGTACGAGGACGACTATGTCTTGCGTATTGCTGCGGTGATTACGTCTGATGGTTGGATGATTATTAATAGTAATGTTGGCTCACCATCGAATGTTGATCAGTTGGTAGCCTGGATTGATGGTAAGAAATATAATTTGGATGAGTTGGTTGAGGGGGACTCTTTTGATCTTGTTCATCTCGTTGACGCCCGCGGATTAACGCCGTTTGCATTTGGATCATCCGACAGTATAGAGGAGGGTGAACGTGTGTTCGCATTTGGTGCGAGAGATATTTTTTATGTAACTACATTGGTTGATGGACAATATGTTCCAACAAACGGTCGACCGTCACCGTCTCTTTACGCTGCGGACTATGAGCAGATTGCTTTTTGGGAGTTGCAGCAGACTTTTGATGAGACATTGGTTGTGAATTCAGTAGGGGAGCTCGTTGCAATTACACACTCTGGTGACGATAACATCGCATATCCGATCCATTATGCACTTCCTTGGGTCGGCGCATCTATTCGTGGTGAGCTGCATGATGCCCCTCGACTTGGACTTGTTGTGGAGTGGCTGGATGTACTTTTTGTAAACACGGTTGATCGTTCAAGCGGTGCCTTGGTACACCTAGCGTATGGAAACGACACGGTGTTTCAATCTGACGATATTGTGATTCGAATTGGAGGTCGGTCGATCGACGCGAACACCCCTATAGCCGAAATTCTTCTTGATTACGAAGTTGGTGACGTTGTTAACGTGGCATTTATCCGCGATGGTGAGACACAGGAGGCGGATGTAGAACTTCTTGGTGAAGATTTGTTATACTAATTACGTCGAGAGTTATTTACGCAACATGGAGGTATGAACATGTCATATAATCGTTTCACCCCAATTTTGTCAGGATGGCCGATGATCTTTCTTTTGTCAGCAATCGGGTTGCTGTTGGGAGTTGTTCTGTCGTTTGTTCGGCCACTTGAATATAGTTCAACGGTTCGTATTTTGATTACGCAGGAGCTTGGAACTGTTGATGCTTATACGGCGAGTTTGTCGGTGGAGCGCATTGCAGACGACTTGGTAGATGTGATCCATACGACAAGTTTTTATGAGAAGGTTACAGAATCCAACTCAATTGATGAACGATATTTTGATGAAGATGAGACTAAGCGGCGTAAGGAATGGGACCGTGCGGTAGTTGCATCTGTGTCTCGTGGTTCCGGGTTGATGACGATTAAGGCATATCATACAGATCCTCTAGAGGCGGAAATAATTGCGTCGTCAGTTGCGTCTGTGTTGATCAACGAAGGATGGACGTATACATCCGGTTCAAATATTACAGTTCAGCTGGTTGATGAGGCACTAAACTCACGTTGGCCAGTACGACCAAATATATTGGTTAATGCATTTTCAGGTTTTGTACTTGGTTTGATAGTGGGTGTGGCATATATTCTGATTCAGGTTGAGCGTGTTCGTCGCCGGCATCAGCTAATCCACGGAGAAGATTAAGCTGGTAGTTCGTTTTAAAACACTAAATTTAAGCGCGTGAGGGCTATTCGCTTTTACGTGCTTTTTTGTTACTTTTATTAAATTGCTTGTATTAGCCATTTACTGGCCTTTTCTTGACGTATTTTTCGTTTTTGCTAAAGTCCACGTGTTGCAGAAAGTTAAGGTTTGTTTTGAGTTTTGGTGCATGGCAGTGTTTCCTCTCTGAAATGGATAAATATCGACTTTCTACCAAAGCCTATTTCGAGGGCTTAGTCGACAATTCGTAATGTCTCCTCCTCATTATGATGCGTTGCTAGGCCCTCAAAGTAGGTTTTTCGAAACCACTTATTTTACCATTTTTGGCTTATGGTACCCGTCAGACAGCGTTAACGTACGGTTAGTACGTTTCCTTGTCTGCCACCCATTCACCAAAACTGGCCTAAAATGAGCGGTTTCTTCTTATTTAGAATACTTGACTTTTGTTGAGAAATGTGGTACTTTATGTCGTTCGCTGTTAATAGGCTTAGTCTATGAGCAGTGGAAATTGTTACTTAACAAACAAGGATTATATAAAAATAGTCCTTTGATCTCAGAATAAAAAAATCTCTGGCCTTTCAATGGCCCGATGTCCTCAGCGACCCCTCCTTTGTTGAGTGACAGGCACTATTCGTGTATTTTCTTCCTGGATATTTTGATGTATTTTTTAGCGAAAATTCTACAAGGTGATGATGTGTAGCGGTACTACATAAAAGAGCCTTGGAGCATTTGCAGCAAGAAAGACACATAATAGAACCGGGAGCAGAATTCGCGGATAGTGCCCGGGCCTTTGAAGTGCCAGAGTGCCATGCTCTGAAATGCTGGCCATTCTGGTCTGTGCTTCACCCTCGAGAGATGTGGCTATGCCGCTCCCTCTCATCAATCACCCTCAATTGGGTGAGAGCCCAGGAGTTCCAAATGAAGATTCCCTTCACCCCGATCGCCAACCTTGGCTTGATCGCAACCTTGGGCCTGATGGGCCTGTTCACCAACCCTGCATACGCTGCGACCACCGGTGACGGCACGTCCGTCATCGTGGCCAATCACGGGCGCATGCTCAGCGACCTACAGACAGACGTCGAAGCCCTCGAGGAAGCTCGGGAAAAGGCCGAGGCCAGCTGTCGCGTGTCCGACGCTGCGTGTGATACGCAGCTGACTGCCGTGACCGATGATCTCGCCGCGATCAAGTTGATCGTGGACGGCCTGAACACGGATGTACCGGCAATCCAGAGCTACATCTGGGGCGACGGCGATGCGGACAGTCCCGCGGAGGGTTCGATCGGCTACCGGATTGGCACTACCGAGAACGCGCTCTACGGCTTCGGCCCGGACTGCGACTCGGTCACTCCTTGCGAGGACAGCCTTGTCTGGACAGTCGATCGGAACAGCGCCATCCTTCTGACCGACTACAACGGTGATGGCACCCCCGACGGTGGACTGGTCGTTCAGATGACCAATGCCAACGAGCTCCTGTATGACGGCCCGGGTACGCTCGGTCTGGATTCCAGGGTCCGGTCGAACACCAACCGCCTCGACGGGAAGCATGGTGACATGCTGCTCGGCGTTGGCGCGGGACTGTTCGCTCGCAGCGGCTACGATGGTCCTGGTGATCAGTTCGATGTTCCCAGCATCTCTGTCGGGCTCGACCTGATGGCTTGGTGGAAGAGCTACGATATCGGACGCCCCACCTTCGGCGCCTTGGTGACAGTGACCCCGATGACGGGTCCCGGAATCGGTGTCATGGGAGCCGGCACGATCGACATTCTCCACTCTGGACCTTTGGAGATCGCAGTTGGTGCGGGCTTCAACTACAACGAGCTCGGAGGATTTGACTCGGATGATCCCTTCAGCCTCCGCCTGACGGGTGTTGCGATTCCCGTCGCATTCACCTACAAGCTGGACGCCAATGGCGACTGGAACCTCAACGTCATGGCGATTCCCGCCTACGGGTACGAGGCTGGTGAGTTCGACACCGAGGGCGTCAACGGGTCTGCAAGCTTTCGCTTCGGATTCGCGTACCGTCTCTGAGATCAACAACTTCGACCTCTTCTCGAGGTCGACGATTCACCCGTAGGGGCTGACCGCACGACTTGTCGTGCACTATGGTCGGCCCCTTCTTTGCATCCAAGATTTATTAGAACTGTCAAAAATACTGGGTTTTTTGATTATATTATCGAATAAAGTACTTTTTCTTATATAAGTCTATGTCTTTACTTGTTGACATAATCAAGGATTTATGATAATTTCGACTGTCGTTGCAGGGCAGGATCTCTGTACGAATGACTAGTTTTGTTACGTTTTGAAGCGAGACGTGTAACAAGAAACGTCATTTGTGCTGAGTTCGTAAGAACGCAGCCGTCCGTGGTCAGTCTTGTCACCCGATTTGGATGACTCGGACGACCTATCTACAACCAAGCATCCGTCGTAAGGCGCATGCACTTCGATAAGAGGCAATCATGAGCATCCGCTCCACACTGATCCTGAGCGCAGCGCTCACCGCCCTGATGGGCTGCACCAGCCACGAGGATGACGACGCCCCCCACGTTCCCGCCGAAGCTGAAGTGGCCGGCATGAATCTGGACGCCGACTGGGGCGACGACGGCTACGCCGACGGTGTCACCATGACCGATCCGGTCGTGGCGCCCATCCTCGACGACAGCAGCGACTTCAGCCCGTTCTGGGCCCTGATCCACGCGCAGGCCTACGTCACCGACGACCGCGTCAACGATCGTCCGCAGGTCCGCTGGGTCTCGGCCGACGACTCGGGGGTGATCTCCGGAAATATCCAGTTCTGGTGTGAGGGCTCCGGTGACATGGAGACCTGTGACTTCCGTGACGGCTGGTACGTCATCGGCTTCGACGGATCCGAAGGGGTCCCCGAAGGAAGCATCCTCTGGACCTTGGAGTCCAAGAAGGGGGTTGGCTCCCGTCTGCTCTTCGACAGCGCGCAGTACGCGGCATACGATCTCCTCTACTGGCGGTCCAATGAGCTCTGTGTGATCGTGACATCCAGTGGGCTCGAAGAGCCCGGGAACTCGACCTGCGACGGCCTCTACCTCTACTGACCGCCCAGCAGCCACGTGCTGCAGGGAAACGTCCTTGATGGGACCGACCCGCTTGATCTGCGACGATCTTGCTGTGGTTGGTCCCATTTGTGCATTCTGCGGAACTCTAATGGAAGTACCAAGTGTCCAGAAGACAAGTACCAGGCAAGAAACGGTAACAATAAATTTTGACAATAACTTATTAGAATGTGCGACTCAACGACTAAATAACTTTCTTACTTAACGACTAAAAAACCAAACAACTCAACATCCCAAATTGTGCTATAATTTCTTCGTGATAAGACTTACAAATGTCAGTAAACATTACGGACCCGACACACGTGCACTCGAGCACGTTAGTTTGAATATAAAACCGGGAGAGTTCGTGTCAATTGTTGGTCAAAGTGGGTCCGGAAAAACTACACTCGCTAAACTTCTTTTTGCAGAAGAGATGGCGACTAAGGGAAAGATTGTGGTGGGTGATTGGGATATTAGTAAGATCGCTCGTTCGCAAGTTCCAACGCTGCGTCGACAGATTGGAGTTGTGTTCCAGGATTTTAAACTGCTTCAGCGAAAGACGGTTTACGAGAATGTAGCATTTGCGCTTCAAGTAGCTGGTGAAAAGAGTAAACGCATTCGCGATATTGTCCCTCAGGTTTTAAAGATTGTTGGGCTTCACGATAAAACTCACCGATACCCACGTCAGCTTTCGGGAGGGGAACAACAGCGCGTATCCATCGCTCGCTCGTTAGTTCATCGTCCGAAGATTTTGGTTGCAGATGAGCCTACTGGAAACCTCGATACAATCCATGCTCACGAAATTATCCAGCTTTTAAAGAAGATTAACGAATACGGTACAACGGTTGTTTTGGTGACGCATGATCGGGATATTGTTAACTCGCTAAAAAAGCGCGTTATTTCACTTGCGGAGGGGCGTGTAGTTTCTGATATTCAACACGGTAAATACGTTCTGTCATAGAGCGTACATATAAAGATCTATGAGTGTATATCTTTCGATAATGCGAGCCATCAAGTTTACGTTTCAGAATATTCTGCGGAACTTCTGGCTTTCTTTTATTACGCTTACGATCTTCATACTAACCCTGGTCACTGTAAACGCTGTTCTGTTCGTGAACGTTGTAGCCCAAGAGGTGCTGGAATCTGTAGAAGAGAGGGTAGAGGTAACCATTTATTTCCAACCTGAAGCTACAGAAGATTTGGTGAAGTCGGCGCAAGGTTACTTGCGTGGATTCGGACAGGTTCGTGATGTTCAGTTCGTGTCAGCACAAGATGCATTGGATTCGTTTAAAGAACGACATGGAGCGGATGAGATAGTACTTGCTTCACTTGAAGAGATCGGTAGTAATCCATTTGGAAACGCTCTAGTGGTATCAACAAACTCAACGGACGACTTCGAGTTTATTTTAGACGCAATAGAAACTCCGGAGTATGCGTCGTACATCAAAGAGAAAGACTTTACCGACTACGAAGTTATCATAGAACGTATTGATTCGTTGAGCTCGCGTGTTCGGCTTGCTGGATTCGCGTTAGCTGCACTTTTTGCATTCATCGCAGTACTTATCATCTTCAACACGATCCGAGTCGCTATCTATGTTCACAGAGATGAAATTGGAATCATGAAATTGGTTGGAGCAAATGATTGGTTTGTGCGCGCACCGTTCTTGCTCGAGGCCGCTTTGTATAGTTTGGGAGCGGCTGTATTGATGGCTATAATGATGTTCTTGTTCTTGCATTTCTCACAGGACTGGCTAATCGGTTACTTTGGAGACAGCCACGCAGACGTCAATGCTTACTTCGTAGATAACGGTCCGGTGATCTTCCTCACTGAATTTGGAGTGTTAGCGGTACTTTCATTGCTTACGACAGCGTACGCAATGCGACGCTATTTGAGGGTTTAGCACGGTGTCAGGGACTTGATTTTTTATCAATATTTTGCTATGTTCCTGGCGTTATGACTGAACCGGTCGGACAATATGGAAAGTATAGATTCTGGGAGATTCTTCCAGGGAGTCTTGTTTGGGGCACATTCGCGCTAGCGGTTGGGCTTTCTTTTTTTGCACCTGCCTGGGCGATTATATTTATCATCCTTTTTGACCTGTACTGGACCATGCGTGTTCTGTACTTTTTGATTTTTGTTTTAGTCGCATACCGACAGTTCAAAATTACGAGTGCTGAGGACTGGTATACCAAGGTGCAGGAGATTGATGGGTGGGACGGTCTGTACCACGTTGTCATGTTGCCGACGGTGAAGGAGGGTTACACGATTTTGCGTGATGCATTGCAGTCGATAGATGACGCTACTTATCGTAATGATCGATTTATCGTTGTGATTGGAGTTGAGGAGATTGGGCTCACTCAGTTCCGAGGTTTCGCACAAAAGCTGCATGATGAATTCGGGGATCGCTTTGCACATTTTGAAACTACGGTTCACCCTCGCGGACTTCCGGGAGAAATGGTTGGGAAGGGGTCTAACATGAAGTGGATTGAGGAACGTACCGCGGAGATTTTAGAGGAGAAGGGGATTGAGGACGAAAAAGTAATGGTTACAGCATTTGATGTTGATACCGTTGCACACACCCAGTACTACGCTCGTTTGAGTTATCTATTTTTGACAGTTGATAAGCCGACACAGGCTTCCTATCAGCCAGTTGTGCTTTACTCCAACAATGTTTGGACTGTGAAAGCTCCTGTACGTATTTCGATGTTTGGTACGACTTTCTGGCTTATGTCAGAGCTCGTCCGTGCTGATCGAATGTGGACTTTCTCGTCACACTCAATGAGTTGGAAGATGTTAAAAGACGTTGGTTACCATGAGCCTGATTTGGTGTCCGAGGACTCACGTATCTTTATGCAGGGTGTAATTCATTATGACGGAGATTATCGAGTGGAGCCGATGCTTTTGCCTGTTTACATGGATGCAGTTGATGGTGACACCTGGTGGGATAGTATGAAGGCGCTCTACAAGCAGCAGCGGCGCTGGGCTTGGGGTGTTGAGCATGTACCGTATATGTGGGAGAAGTTCCGGGAGCGGCCTAATATGCCTTTGATGAAGAAGTTGCGGTTTTTCTTTAATCACATGGAAGGGATGTACACGTGGTCTACGGCACCTCTTTTGATTTTCGTTTTAGGGTATGTTCCGTTTTGGACATTGTCCGAGGTTCCCTCAGCGCTAATCGCAAATGCTCCGTTTACGTTGGAGTGGATGATGCGCATTGCGACTATTGGTGTATTTTTAAGTGCGTGGTTGAGCTTGTGGTTGCTTCCGAAACGTCCTTCCAAAAAAGGGTTGGGGAACTGGGCTGTGATGATTTTGCAGTGGGCGTTGCTTCCAGTGACTTTCATTGTGTTTGGAGCGTTCCCAGCTATTGATGCTCAGACTCGAATGATGTTTGGAAAGTATCTAGGTTTCAATGTTACAAAGAAGAAGGAGAGGTAGGCGATAGGTGTTAGGTATTAGGGTTTAGGTATTATCGCTAAAACCTGATACTTGAAACCTATAACTTTTCGTAAAACTAAATCTTTCCGACGAAAGCTACTTCCCCAAAATTGGATCGGGCGGACTAAGCCGTATAGAACTCAAGTAAGCAGACCTCAGAGTTACATCATATCCAATATTAGTTTTTTAAAGGGAGGTAGAGGGTGGGGAGTTTTGATTACAATATAGAAATGTGATAGTCTCCTCTTCTGGCAATCCGCCAGGGGAGGTTCTTTTGGCATCTATGACTCTAGTTACTACGCGTCTCGGAGCGTTCAGCATCCAGTCACATCTTCTCAGGTGGGTGTCTGGAGACCGTGTTATGGTCTATACCGGTGACGATTCAAGGACCGGCCTGGATTGCGGCTACGTTCTCACCTGGAATGAGGCGCAGCAGTTGTATCACAGCAGCACGTCGCTTGATCTGGCATTAGCCGCCAGTCGTCACATTGGTACTGGTTACGGCTGGAATGATCGACACAAGGACGGAGAGCTCCAGAAGTTGCGTAGCTGGATTGCTCGTGAGCGCCACCTCTTGCACCTGTGCATAGATTTGCCGGGTGTTCGTACGGCGAGGCGTGCCAGGTTTCAGCGTGAGTGCGCTGCGCTCGCGACCGAGATGGGGCGTCCGATCAACAAGTATAAGCGCACTATGCTCTCGGGCGTAATTCGCGCTGGCGACGAGATCCGCATACAGAGGGCCGGCAGTCTTGCTGAGGCATCTGAAGCCGGAATCGCTCGAATCGGGCAGATCAGGGGCATCAGTCCATTCATCGATATGCGTCGTGTGGCGATGTTGCGTGACATGCATCACGAGCTAAACATTCTGCGCGAAGCACATACTGAGCTCATCGGTATGCGAGATACACTTCTTGAGGCTGCCATGACAAGTCTGAGGACTCGTCAATGTGTATTCGATCGGATCGGTAGCCTGTCCCGGAAACTCAATTCGGTAGTTCATCGTCCAATGCGCAATGTCTGTAGGCGTACGGTGCAGGACGACCTTCAGCCTATGATCAAAGTTCTGACTTATGGACCGGTCAGGGAGGCTGAAAAGTACATTGATCGCGCTATTCAAGCGCTACACATCTTCCTCACGCATCAGCGGCCGCTTGCGGCGCTGCGCTTCCGTCTCAGCTTGGCTCTGGCCTACAGTGGTCAGCGACGTAGAACAATGGTCGATGAGCTCTACGACGATCTGATGTTTGAGTTGAACGTTCTCAGGGAGGGGGTACTCGGTGAGAATGACAAAGGTCTACGAAACCCGCCCCTTGAGCGTGCTCTCAGGCATCTCACCTTCGCGAGACTCGAATGGGATGCTGACAGGCTAGACTGGAAGCGGGTGAAGGAACAGATCGACAAGGCTTGCGCACCGTTCTAGCGCAGTCCGAAAAAGGCGTGCCCGCTCCGGAGATCCGGGGCGGGCGTTTTGCATAAAACGAAGAGCACCCGGACCTTTAGAAGGTCGGGTGCCTTTAACGTTCACGGATTGAACGCTAGACGGGCTCTCCGAGAGGGAGAGCTACTGGAGACGTCGGCCTCCATATCCGGGGTGGCCGTAGCTGGAGCCGCTGTTGCCGACGCCAACTTGGAGGCTGACGTTGGGGCCGCTGCTATTTCCGTAGACCCAGGCTTCATAGCCTTCGACGGTATCGTAGCGCCACACACGACCTCCGTTGATCCGCTTCTTCTTTCCGAAGATGTTCTTCTTCACTCGCCAGGAGCGGTTGGGCGGCTGGATGCCGGCCTGTGCGTTTGACTGATTGAAGTATCGGAATCGGCCAACCTCACCCTTTGGCGGGTTATCGGGGGCAGATGCCAGGAGCTTCGCGTTGGGGCCGCAGGACCCGTAGGTCCCGGAAAGCCAGACGGCCGTGCGGTCCTTCTTGCACCAGCCCAACAACTCGTGGGGGGAGTTGCGAGTGTAGCGCTTCTGGTTCGTGATGGAGCTAACTTGGCTGTACGGCGTCACCCGCGAGGGCGTTCCGATCGTGCCGTAGCCCCGGAGGGATCCAGCGTCGGCCTCTCCTCCGAGCATTCCGATGAAGAACGCCAGGATCAGAGTGATGAAATTGCGTCGCATGTAGACTCCTGCTTCGAAAATCGAGCAAAAGGTTCTAGAGCTTGTGAGCTATTCGCTCGCTCTCAGTGCACACGGAAGAAAGATCCATGTACTCAGTAGAGCGGCGGTCCCTGGAGAGTATCCAAGGACCGCTACGTCTGTTGCGGCTCAGCTAACCGGCTTAACGCGTGCTGTCGGCTTTACGAAAGCGAACGTGCCGTAGACGGTCCATTCTTGTCCTGTTGATAACTCGCTGACGCCAAGCTCAGGCTTGTTGTTTTGGTTCAGCGATATTGTGAACGTTCTCGGATCACCAGAGTACTTATCCTCCGAGCCTGGACTCAAAAGACCGGTCATTGTGACTCCGCAACAGTTCCTGCGGAAGAACTGAGGGAACTGTGCCATCATTGCCGGCGCAATCTCTGCGGTGGCGAGACGGTATCCCTGTTCTCTCGCAGCTTGCAGAACTTCAAGCGTCGTTGCAGCTTTGATGTGATCCATCGGAGTTTCCAGCTTGATGAATCCAAGATCTTCTACGGTCAGCACGACAACTTCGAGATCAATCACTTCACGCGAACGTGGAGTGTGCTCTTCAAGAAGTTCCAGTACTTCATCTTGTACAGCGAAGCCAGCTTTGCCCAGGCGCCGAAGAAGCTCTCCGGCGCTGATACTGGGGTCAATACGAACGATAAACGTATGCATTCCCCTCCTTCTATATGTAGTTGGTAGAGCTTATGAGCTATATGCTCGCTCTCAGTGCACACGGAAGAAAGATCCATGTACTCAGTAGAGCGGCGGTCCCTGGGAGTTGCCCAAGGACCGCTACGTCTGTTGCGGCTCCGCTAGCCGACTTAACGCGTTGTCGACCTACTGGCCGAACTTGATGCTATCGCCTTCCAGTTCGACGATGAGGTGGACGATGGTCGTGCCATCGCTCACATCCATCGAGTAGATGGTCGCTTGAATCTCGTCTCCGCTGTCGGCGTTCCGAGCGTCGATCCAGAGGCTCGACACCAGGCTGCCTCCGGCGGGAACGATGAGCTCGTCGTTCTCGTCTTCGTCAGACATGCCGTAGAGACTGTATCCGTCCCATTCCATTCCAATCTCGAGGTCTTGGTCACCATCGGCGGACATGAGCCACACACCGCGACTGTCTTCGAGCCAGTCGGGCCCTTCGACACCGGCCTCGACGTTGCGAAAGCGCATGGGAGCGCAGTCGCTGTCGTCGGTCCACATCCGAACTTTCATGGGTCGCATGTAGTCGGGGGAGACCTCGCCGTCGATGCCGTCGTCCAACAGTTCCACATGCGGAGTGTTGAACATCCAGACGTCACCGTCGGGCGTGGTGACGATGCGAGCACAGCTCGCGGGGAATGCGTAGTCTTCACGACCCTCGTCATACCCGCGCTCACGGCCCTCCCACCACCCGGCGTCTTCGCCGTGCTTGAACCCGTCGTCGTAGCCGTCCTGGTACGACCCGTCATCGGACCCCGGATCGCTTCCGGTGTCGTCGCTGTGGTTCTTATTTGTATTGCATCCGGTGGTTGCCAGCAATGCCAGCAAGATCATGGTTCGCAAAGTTGTCTCCTTTAGGGTGGAATTAGCGAGCATCATGCTCACTCTCGAAGGGCACGGAAGATATTATCCGTGCACTTGTTTGAGAGAGCTTAAACGCAAAGTACCCTTGTTACAAACCCGCTGAGTGACGGGGAACAAGGAATCCCTATTTCTACCTATTTTGGAGCAAGGTAAGTAGCTCAAAACTCTTGTAAAGAACGGCTAAATATAGCATATTTTGGCTCTTTTGTCAAGCTAAACTTGATGTTTTTTTGGCTAATCTAAGCAAAATTTGCCGGCGAATTGAAGGTTATGGCAGTTATTTAAGCAACCATTTTCGTTAAATACAGTCGCAAGATCGTAGATCGCCAAGATTTAGCGATTGATCAGTGTATTTGGCATATTCGAATATAACTAAGTCATACACCCATTAACAATTGATCCATTGTCGGCCATGAGCTAAACTACCTCTATGAATTCTCCACATGTGTACGTTCATCTCTTAACTTGGAATGATCGGCGCTACTTGCCGGATCTTTTTGCGTCTTTTGGAGATCAGACTTACGAAAACTTCACAGTGCGTATCTTGGACAACGGAAGCACTGATGGGACTCTTGAATACATTGCGCAACATTTTCCAAAGACTCTAGTTTCTCGCAATGTTAAAAATGCCGGTTTTGCTGAAGGGCATAACCAATTGATTCGTTACACCATTGACCATCTCCCCGCAGAAAATCAAGACGCTCATATTCTTCTAATGAACTCGGATATGATTCTGTCATCGAATCTAATCGAGAAGCTCGTCGAGGCCGCATCGCAGAGTGAAGATATTGTTGGTGGATTCCAGCCAAAGGTATTACGTGCATTTGCAGAGCAGTATGGTGATGAAGTTTTAGAGGAAACGATGAGGTCCGACATTTTGGATACCACAGGCTTGAGCGTGTCGCGCAGCTGGCGCATGACCGATCGCGGAGCTGGCGAATTGGATAAAGGTCAGTATGACGATAAGACGGATATTTTTGCACCTACTGGAACTATTGCGATGTACCCGATAGCTGTGATTAAGACTCTTTTATATAACGGTGAATTTTTCGATAAACATTTTTTTGCGTATCGTGAGGATTGTGATCTCGCTTGGCGGTTCCGTAAGATCGGTTGGCAGGCAAAGTTCGTGCCAAGTGCCAAGGCGTATCACTATCGAGGAATGTATGGAGCTGCTAAACAGTCGTGGTTGAAGCGAATGCGGAATAGAAAAGGTCAGAGTAAATTCTTTGCAGCACTTTCAACACGGAACCAGCTTCTAGTACTTATCAAAAACCTTACAATCGGAAGCTTTATTTTATCTTTGCCGTGGATACTTTTCAATGAAGGTGGTCGGGTTGCCTACGCAATGCTTTTTGAACCGCAAACACGCAAACGACTGCTTAGGATGTGGTCGTTGATTCCAGAGATGCTCAGACGTCGTCGTAATATCAAGGAGACTGCAGTTACACCAGAGGCTGACTTGAGGTCATATTTTCGATAAACTCCCCTCGCAGAGGTTTGCGCGCTAGGTATAAGTGGCGTACGGTGGGCTGGAATAATAGATCTGTACGTCTAATGCGGGTCAAAAGTCAGCATTTAGTATGTTTTACGACAGGGATGTATCAATACTTATCGTTCACACTTTTGAGAAACGTCTACTACGACAAACTCTCAAGAGCATTTTTCGAGCAGCGCCTCAGCTGAACTTTGAGATCATTGTTATTGATAATAATCCTGCAGAAGGTTTGAAAGGTATTTTAACTACAGAGTTTCCGGAGGTGCGCCATATTCCACTTAAGAGTAATGTTGGATTCGGAGCTGCTATGAACCACGGCATACGGGCATCTTCCGGGCGATATGTTCTTGTATTTAACCCAGACATCGTTGTCACTCCAGGGTCACTTGAGTCTCTGATGGAATTTATGGAGAGCCGGCCTGACGTAGGTATTGTAGGTCCTCAGCTTCATAACCCGGACGGAACACTCCAGCATTCTTGCTACAGATTCCCAACAATCAAGATTCCAGCTTATCGGAGAACGTTCCTTGGAAAGACGTCTGTAGGTAAACGTAGCCTTGCAGATTACCTCATGCTTGATGATGATCACAGCCAAACGATGGATGTAGATTCGTTGATTGGAGCCGCACTATTCGCTCGCCGCAAGATGTTAGAGGAGGTGGGGCTATTTGATGAGCGGTTTTTTATGTATTATGAAGATAATGATCTGTGTCGACGGTTCTGGGAGCATGGCTATCGAGTCGTGTATCATCCGGAATCTACCATGACGCATTATCATAGACGGGCTAGCGCTGACGGTTCATTTACCCAGCAGCTCTTCTCTCGTTTTGCTTGGATCCAAATCCATAGCGCTTTGAAGTTCTTTTGGAAATATCGAAATAAACCCAATCCAAGATACCTACAATAGATATGGATACAAATTTTATACAGCAAGAATTTGAAGAAGCGCCGACTCGCCCTAAGCGACGGCGTACTTTTATTATTATAGGAATCGTCATCATATTGTTTACAGCCTCTGTTCTCTTCGGGGTTGGACGAATAGTATCGGCAGCTTTCTCGGCCGGTGATGATATTGAAGGCGCAGTTGAATCTCTATCAACTCTGTCATTTGCAGAAGCTCAAGAAAACGTAGGTGGTGCGATTGAGTCCGCGAAATCAGCAAGATCAGGATTGCAGTTTATAGGATGGGTTGGGTATTTGCCATGGGTTGGAGATTATTTTGAGTCTGCTGAAATTTTGTTGGATTCTGGGATTTCGGGTGGTGAGGCATTTTATGAAGTTTTGACGATAGCAATTGAAATTGAAGGTGTAATAGATGATGCTGAGGATATTCTAGCTGACACAACTGTGGACGGTAGTTATACGTTTGAAACTTTTCCTGATGAATTTAAGTTGGAGCTATTGCAGGTTTTACATAACCGATCTGATGAGCTTTATAGCGCGGCTACCAAATTGAATTTAGCGCAGGGAGAGCTTGCAAAGCTATCAGAGCTTGATTTGTCAGATAATTTTTACGATAAGATTGGTGATGCAGAAGAAGTAGTTTCAGATTTAGCTGATACATTTGAGATATTGGCACCGATCGCACAATCACTTGATGCATTCGCAGGGCTTGAGCAGGATCGTCAATGGTTATTGCTGTTTTTGAACAATACAGAGATCCGACCAGGTGGTGGATTTATCGGCGTATACGGACTTCTTCAAATGAGCGAGGGGTCTGTCGAGCAGATTTTCGTTGACGACACTTATAACATCGATCAGTACGTTGAGGATCCAGAATATTTCGTAGTTCCTCCGCAACCTTTGGTTGATTACCTGGGAGTTGATAAATGGTATTTCCGAGACGCTAACTGGTCGCCTGACTTCGCTCAATCGTCACAAGATTCAATCGCATTATTACGACAAGAGTTTGCACATGTTGGTCAGCCGGTGCCACAGATTGATGGAGTACTCGGACTGACTCCAACGGTGATGGAGCGAGTGCTTGGAATGATAGGTCCTTTGGAAGTTGATGGAATTACTTTTGAGCCGGAAACATTTACCGAAGTACTTGAGTATGAGGTAGAGGTTGGCTACAAGGATCGAGGAATCGGATTTGAGGATCGTAAAAAGATCGTCGGTACATTGATGGATACTTTGTTGGATGAGCTCTTCTCGTTACCGATAGATGAGTGGCCTGCATTGTTTGGAATAGTGAAGTCGTCAATTGAAGATAAGCAGATGGGTCTATATAGTACGGATGAAGATACGCAGGATGTATTTTCTGATTCAGGCTGGGCTCATGAAGTATCGACTGATAAGATCGATGACATACTTCTTATTGCAGACGCCAATATGGGAGCTCTTAAAACGGACTATGCAATGGAGCGAGAGGTTGTATACAAAATTGATTCAGACGAAAATGGCTATATTGCACAAGTTGATATCACGTATGATCACCAGGGTGGCTTTGATTATCGAACGACGCGTTATCAGACATATACTCGTGTTTACGCACTTGAAGGTAGTGAGATTATCTCAATTGACGGTTCTACAATGAGTGAGGCGGATGTACAAAATGAGCTAGGATTGGTTAGTTTTGGTGCACATTTCTCAGTTGAGCCTGGTGAGCAGGGAACGTTATCATTCCGATATAGACTTCCACAGAGTGTAAACGATGCGGTTGAAGGCGGTTGGTACCAGTTAGGTGTGTTTAAGCAGATTGGTGCTAAAAATCATGCGTTGACCCTTGATCTTGATTTTGGTAAAACTGTCAGGTCAGCAACGTTGTCAGAGCAAGAAGATCAGTTCGGTGATTCCCTATATCATGTGGATACAATAATTGATCAGGACAGCGTCATAACGATCGAGTTTTAATAGCATGTTTGAAAAGAAGATTGGAATTGATTTGGGTACGACGAATGTTCTTGTTTATATTCCAAAAAGAGGAATTATTATCAACGAACCGTCGGTTGTTGCTATTTCAAAAATTGATAAGAAAGTTTTAGCGGTTGGAAAGGAAGCGAAAGACATGCTTGGCCGTACGCCAGATACCATCGTGGCACAGCGTCCACTTAAAGATGGTGTGATAGCGGACTACCGTACGACAGAAGCGATGCTTCGTTATTTTGTAAATAAAGCGATGGGAGGTTTTCGACTGCTACGGCCCGAGGTGATGGTCGCGGTTCCTGGCGGTATTACGTCGACTGAACGACGTGCCGTGATTGACGCTTCGATTTCTGCGGGTGCAAAGGCGGCGTA
The DNA here is from genome assembly GCA_018664485.1 of Candidatus Uhrbacteria bacterium. Lineage (GTDB taxonomy): Bacteria > Patescibacteriota > Patescibacteriia > UBA9934 > UBA9934 > JABJOE01. The sequence goes on from JABJOE010000010.1 coordinate 22,961, forward strand.
CATTATTCGCCAGCCAATCGTGGCTGCTATCGGTGCGAACATTCCAATTGGATCTCCATCAGGGCATATGATCGTTGAGGTCGGAGGAGGAACGTCCGAGATCGCTGTGATCTCACTTGGTGGAATTGTTGCATCTGATTCTGTGCGTATCGGTGGCGTGAAGTTTGACCAAGCGATCATGGATCACATCCGTCGAAAGTATAACCTCGCTATCGGAGAGCGGACTGCGGAGGATATTAAGATCCGTGTTGGTTCGGCTGTATATACTGACGAAAAGCTAGCCATGGAGGTCAAAGGACGCGATATGATCACGGGACTTCCAAAGCTTATGGAGGTGAGCTCAGATGATGTTACAGAAGCTATCCAGCCATTACTTGAAGGAATTTTGGGAGCCATCAAAGAAGTACTTTATAAAACTCCACCAGAGTTGTCCGCCGACGTTATGGATAAGGGGATCGTGCTTTCAGGTGGATCAAGCCAGCTCCGACATTTTGACAGACTGGTTGCCGAGGCTACAGGTGTGCCAACTTATTTGGCTGACGAAGCGCAGCTATGTGTAGCGAAGGGTACCGGACTTGCTCTTGAAAACTTGGAGGCGTACAAGAGAAGTATTTTTACAACGTAGGGTTGCAGATGATCGACGTACCAGATGAGTATGATAATTGGAATCGATGCAAACGCGTTAACACGCACTAATCACACGGGAACAGAGCGCTACCTTAAGGCGCTTCTTTTGCATATGGGGCGCGAGCCCCTGGCTTCCGGGGAGCAGGTCATTTTGTATACTTCAGCGCCAGTGAAATCTATCGAGCCTTTGCCTGAGGGATGGAGTTGGAAGGTTGTTAAGTGGCCTTTGAAGAAAGGGTGGACGCATGGTGGGTTGAGTTTGGAATTGCTACGCCGGCCACCAGATATATTCTTCACACCAGTTCATGAGGTACCACTTTTCCATCGTCGAGCACAAATTGTGAACACCATACATGACGTCGCTTTTGCTATTGAACCAAAAACTTATTCAGCACTTTCTCGGCTTCGTCAGCAGTGGGCGGTGAAAAGAGCGGTAAAACATTCAAAGCATCTCATTACAGTATCTGAGACTACGAAGCAGGATTTACATAGATTGTACAAGGTTCCGTTCGCAAAAATGTCGGTGACTCATCTGGCGATAAATGTAGCTGATTACGCTGATGTTGGGGCTGACCGGATGAAAACGACCTTAGATACATTTAGGCTCTATCCAAACAAGTTTTTTATAACAATTGGGAGGGTTGAGGAAAAGAAGAATATTGGACTTTTACTGGAAGCATTTTTTGCATATAAGAAACGACGCGGGATTGGAGATCCGACTGAATTGGTATTAGCTGGATCTCATGGCGATGGAATCGAACGATTTAAAAAACAGGTTACCAAAAGCTCTTTTTCTTCAGATGTACATTTTATAGGGTTTATTTCAGATGAGCAGAAAGCGGCTCTTTTGCAGGGCGCTATGGCGTATGTTTTTCCGTCTCGATATGAGGGGTTTGGTATCCCGGCACTTGAAGCGTTCGCAAGCGACTGCCCGTTGTTAGCGTCAGACATTCCGGCGCTTCGAGAGGTAGCGGGGGACGCAGCACTTTATGCTCCGGTAGATATTATCGATAATTGGGCTCGGCAAATGGAGCGAGTTGCGCTGAATGATGATGTTCGTGATCGGTTGACTGTAGCTGGGAGGGGGCGCTTGAAGGATTTTTCTTGGGATTCGACAGCGCGAAAGACTTGGGATGTATTACGATCGATAGGGTAGTTTATGGATAATATTAAGCGTGACCTTGAAAAGATTGGATTTTCAAAGAATGAAGCAGATGTTTATCTGGCGTTGCTGCAGTTGGGGAGTGGTACTGCAGGGCAAGTTGCAAAGATGACGAGCGTGAAGCGAACTACTACGTATAATGTTTTGCGTGATTTGATGGCAAAAGGGTTGGCGACCGGTGTCATGCGGCAAGAGGAATGTGTTTATATCGTTGAGGCACCTGAACGCCTATCGAGCTTGCTGCATCTCCAATATCAGGAGGTGAAACAAAGACGTAGGCTCGCGGATCAGTTGATCATGCGTCTGCAGGTTTTTCATAATGTTGGAGCACACAAGCCTGTTATTCGGTACATTGAAAGCGTGAATGGATTACGGTCGATGCAGCGTGAGTATGAAAATTTGGAGGAAGATGTTTTACAGATAGTTGGAATGGATACTTTGCGTCAGTTGTATGATCCTGTCGATCAGCCAGAACATGGTGAGACGATTTCTCGGAGTGGTCGTCGTATTCGTACGATTGTTGTGTCCGCAAAACCGGTTTCGTATCCCGATGAGTGGAATATTGAAGTAGTACGCATTCCGCCTGATCTGCTGGATGTGAAGGGGGAGATGACGGTTTGTGGTGATAGGCTATTGTTATTTTCTTACACCTCTGGAATGATTGCGGTTGAGATTTGTTCAAAGACTATTGCAGACACCGCGCGGGCAACGCTTGAGATGTCCTGGCGATGGGCAAAAGAGTGGGAGGGTAAACAGAATGCTTTGAATCAAGAGTGAGTTCATTTAGAGCCAGATTGCGCTGTTCAAGGATAGATCAGTCATCATAGCTAGCAGAATCGGTCACTGTCATTTTTAAGTGGATATGACAGAGGCGATTCTGCAAATTAGCTACTCCTGCCTGACCGTAACCTTGAACGTGCTCAGAAGACTATAAATGAACTCACTCTCTCTTTGTGCATGTGTTTTTTTTGGGAGGGAGAGTAAATAAAAGAAACGGTATTTAACCGTTTCTTTTTAATTCTCCTTACAACCCTGGAGGGGACTGGCGCCACCATATAGGTAACATGTAGGACAGTGACTTCCCGAAAGAAGTATGTCCTGGAAGGGTTCTGGCATATGCCTTGAGGCAGCTAGGCCGCATCGAGGCATTTGAATCCTTCATTGCTCACTTTAAAAAAGAGAGCATCTCCTCCTCCAGGGTTGTGGGGACAACTAGTCTATTTGATTGAGGTTCGGATGATCTCGCGGACAAGCCGTGGAATCATTTCGTTTCTCAATAAATCTCTACTGGGCCGGACAAGTATTGGATACACGATGGTACCCGTTACTTGCCCGACTCAGACGTTGTAGGTGGTGAAGGTGCTATCCCTCGAGCTGACGCTGCTGACTGACTCCGTTTGCCTCTTGGAACTTCTTGAGGCTTGCGGCACCGCGTTTCTTGGCCGCCGCCACCCTTTCCTTGGTGATCAGCTGAACCTTGATGACGTCAGTGTTGCGAATCTTCTCAACCGGAGCATCGAGCCACTTGGCATCGATGTGACCTTCTTTCACCAGCTTCTTCACGAGACCGGGCGGTACGGATACCTTGGTCGCGTAGAATTTGCTGAGGACGCCAGGGAGACGTCCGCGAACCAGATCATTCTCTCGACTGGCGAAGAAGAACACCATTTCATCGGCTGCCTTGAAGGCATCGCCGACGGAAATGATAGCGCCATCGCGTGCGATGCGGATCTCGTAGGGGCTGCGGATGGGCGGGGAAGCCCAACCAGAGTCATCATGATTCCGCTCACCGCTGAGGCGTGCTGCGTCGAAGATAGCGACACATGCC